>CAHJWP010000001.1 GCA_903642255.1 Sphingomonadaceae bacterium
CCGTCGCCGCGGGCGAATTCGGCCGCCGGCAGCGAGCCGACCGCAGGATAGATGACGCCCTTGCCTGGCTTGGCGTTTGCAGGCTTGCCCGGCTTGCCTCTCGCGGCGGGTCCCGCTCCAACGGGAGGGCTGCTCGCCTTGCCTGCGGGTGCCTTGCTCTTCGTCGCCATGATCATCTCCGCTCGGGTGTCGCGTGGAACGCGCCGCAGCGGCGGCGGGACCGGGGGCGGCCAAAATAATTCCAGCGGGTTGATTTCGCTGTCCTACAGTCCCCGGCTCGACCTAGACTCGAACGCGGTGGGCCGTTTCCGGCGCCGTCGCTCTTTCTAACTGTGGGTCGTGATCGCCGGCTATTCGGCGAAAACCGCGCCGGGCCTCGTCCGCCGGGCCGGCCTCGCGGGCGGAAAATATATGTCGTGGGCGCTTACTTCGTATACTTGTTCATCTTCGCGGGTGTGGGAAGCGTCGCGGCAGCGCCGCGCCGTCGGACGGGTTCGGGCGTTAAGATCGCCCGACCCGCCGGCCGATCTTCGCGCGAGTCGGCCGTTAGCGGGGCAAACGCGAAGACGCGTTTGCCCGCTGACGGCGCGCCGTGCTCAGATTTCGACCTGGCTTCCCAGCTCGACGACCCGGTTGGTCGGCAGTTTGAAGAACTCCATCGCCGACTCCGAATTGCTCAGCATCCACGCGAAGACCTTCTCGCGCCAGATCGCCATGCCGGGGCGGTCGCTCGCCAGCAGCGTCTGACGAGCGAGGAAGAAGCTGGTGTCCATCATCTTGATCTTCGGGCCGCAGTTCTCGACCAGCTTGAGCGTCGCCGGAATGTCGATCTCCTGCATGAAGCCGAAGCGCATGATCATCCGGTAGAAGTTGGAGCCGAGTGCGCGGACCTCCATGCGGTCCTCGTCGTCGACGAACGGCACCTCGTCGATCACCACCGTCAGGATCAGGACGCGGTCGTGGAGCACCTTGTTGTGCTTGAGGTTGTGGAGCAGCGCGTGCGGCACACCCTCGGGCGAGCTCGTCATAAAGACCGCCGTACCCTGTACCCGGGTCGCCGCAGTGGCGGCCGACTTGATGAACACCTCGATCGGCATCGCGCTCTCGCGCAGCCGCAGCATCATCAGGTGCCGTCCGCGCGCCCACGTCGTCAGCAGGGTGAAGGCGAGCGCGCCGACGAGCAGCGGGAACCAGCCGCCGTCGGGGATCTTGGTGAGGTTCGAGGCGAAATAGGCCCCGTCGATCACCAGCAGGACGATCAGCAGCGGCACCGCCCACCACCGCGGCCACTTCCAGATGGTCAGCACCAGCACCGCGATCATCATCGTCGTGATCAGCATCGTGCCGGTCACCGCGATGCCGTAGGCGGCGGCGAGATTGTTCGACGTGCGGAAGCCGAGGACGAGGAGGACGACGAGGATCAGCAGCGTCCAGTTGATCATCGGGATGTAGATCTGCCCTGCCGACCGCGCGCTGGTGTGGATGATCTTGAGCCGCGGCAGAAAGCCGAGCTGCACCGACTGCTGCGCGACCGAGAACGCCCCCGAGATCACCGCCTGGCTGGCGATCACCGTCGCAGCGGTGGCAAGGATGACCAGCGGCAGGCGCGCCCAGTCGGGGGCCATCAGGAAGAACGGGTTCTGCGCCTTCGCCGGGTCGCCGAGCATCATCGCCGCCTGACCGAGATAGCTGAGCATCAGCGCCGGCAGGACGAGGTACAGCCACGCCGCCGAGATCGGCCGCCGGCCGAAGTGCCCCATGTCGGCGTACAGCGCCTCGGCCCCGGTCACCGCGAGCACCACCGAGCCAAGCGCGAGGAAACCGAGCGCCGGATCGGCGACGAAGAACAGCACGGCATAATGCGGCGACAGCGCGAACAGGATCGTCGGGTTGGCGATCAGATGAATCACCCCGAGCACGGCGATGACGACGAGATACAGCAGCATGACGGGGCCGAACAGCGCGCCGACCTTCGCCGTGCCGCGCGACTGGAAGACGAACAGGCCGATCAGGATGGCGATCGACAGCGGCAGGACGACGTCGGTCAGGTGCGACTGGACGGTAGTCAGCCCCTCGACCGCCGACAGCACCGAGATCGCCGGCGTGATGATGCAGTCGCCGAAGAACAGCGCGGTCGCGAGCACGCCGAGCAGGACGAGGTAGCGCGACCGGCCCGCGCCGGGCGACAGGCGCGAGATCAGCGCGAGGAGCGCCATCGACCCGCCCTCGCCGCGGTTGTCGGCGCGCATGACGATGAAGACGTACTTCACGGTGACGACCATGAAGAACGTCCAGAAGATCAGCGAGATGACGCCGAAGATGTGCAGATGGTCGACCGCCAGCGGATGATGGCCGACGAACACCTCCTTCATCGCATAGAGCGGGCTCGTCGCGATGTCGCCGAACACGACGCCGATCGCGCCGACGGCAAGCTTGGTGAAGCTGTCGGTTCCGTGGTTGGCGGCGTTCGGCGAGCCGGCGAGGGCGACCTCGGGATGGGCGTCGACCGTCGGGGCCGCGACGGTGCCGACCGCGGTCATCGACGACGCGCGGGCGGACGGCAAGCCGCGGATTGCATTGTCAGAATCACGACGCGGGGATGCCCATGCGTTGCCACGGCGGGCGCGTTACCACGGGCGATGGTGCGCTGCAACGTGGTGCCCGCCGCCGCGCGGCACCGTGGCGGCCGGCGTCGGGAGGCGCTATAGCGCGCCCAACGCCTGGAAGGATCGGTGATGCACGTCGGAGTACCCAAGGAAATCAAGATCCACGAATATCGCGTCGGCCTGACGCCGCCGTCGGTCGCGGAGCTGACCGCCAGTGGCCACCGGGTAACGGTCGAGACCGGAGCCGGCTCCGGCATCGACTTCACCGACGGTGATTATGTCGCGGCCGGAGCTGGCATCGCGGCGACCGCAGCCGAGGTTTTCGCGACCGCCGACATGATCGTCAAGGTCAAGGAGCCGCAGCTGAACGAGTGCGCCATGCTGCGCCCGGGCCAGGTGCTGTTCACCTACCTCCATCTCGCCCCCGACCCCGAACAGGCGAAGGCGCTGATCGCGTCGGGTGCCACCTGCATCGCCTACGAGACCGTCACCGACCGTACCGGCGGCCTGCCGCTGCTCCGGCCGATGTCGGAGGTCGCCGGGCGGATGAGCGTCCAGGTCGGGGCGCATTATCTCGAGAAGGAGCAGGGCGGCCGTGGCATCCTGCTTGGCGGCGTGCCGGGTGTCGCGCCGGGCCGCGTCGCGATTCTCGGCGGCGGCGTGTCGGGCGTCAACGCGGCGCAGATGGCGGTCGGCCTGCGCGCCGACGTGACGATCTACGACATCTCGACCGCGCGCCTCGCCGAGATCGACGAGATGTTCGAGGGCCGGGTCAAGACCGTGTTCAGCAGCCGCGCGGCGATCGAGGCGGCGGTCGCCAGCGCCCATGTCGTGATCGGCGCCGTCCTGATCCCCGGCGCGGCCGCGCCGAAGCTGGTGACGCGCGACATGCTCAGGCTGATGAAGCGCGGCTCGGTGCTGGTCGACATCGCGATCGACCAGGGCGGCTGCTTCGAGACGAGCCACGCGACGACGCATCAGGACCCGGTCTACGTCATCGACGGCATCATCCATTACTGCGTCGCCAACATGCCGGGCGCGGTGGCGCGCACCTCGACCTTCGCGCTCAACAACGCGACGCTGCCGTTCGCGCTCCGGCTGGCCAAGCTCGGGGCGGAAGGCGCGATGGCGGCTGACCCGCACCTCGCCGCGGGGCTCAACGTCATGGCCGGCCAGATTCGCCACGCCGCGGTGGCGGAGGCATTGGGGATGGAATTCGTGGCGTGACCAACCCGGTCGCGATCACCAACTTCCGCCGCCTCGACGCGCGGATCACGACCTCGGGCCAGCCGAGCGAGGCGCAGCTGGCGGACATCGCCAGCCTCGGCGTGCGCCACGTCGTCAACCTCGCGCTGCACAGCCACCCGCAGGCGCTGCCCGACGAAGCGGGCAGCGTCGCAGTGCTCGGCATGACCTACACCCACATCCCGGTCGACTTCGACGCGCCGACCGAGGCGGATTACCGGCGCTTCATCGACGCGATGGCGACGGCGGGCGACGGCGCGGTCCACGTCCACTGCATCGTCAACACCCGGGTGACGGCGTTCGTCTACCGCTGGCGGCGGGACGCCGGCGGGGCGGACGACGCTCGCGCCATGCTCGACTCGGTGTGGCGTCCCGGCGGCGTGTGGGCGGTGTTCATCGGCGACGCCGCCGCGACCGACCGGCCGCACGCCTATGCCGGCCGCGACTATTGAGGCCTTAGCCGACGCGTTCGAATGCCGCGTTGATGGTCAGGTCGACCGTGTCGCCGAGCGCCGGCGCGAGGAAGGTCATGCCGAAGTCCGACCGCTTGAGCGTGGTCGTCGCGACGAAGCCGACGGTCGCCTTCTTCGACAGCGGGTTGGTGCCCGCCCCGACGAACCGCGCGTCGAGCGTCACCGGCCGCGTCACGCCGTGCAGCGTCAGCAGGCCGGCGAGCGTCGCGTGCGTGCCGTTGACGGTGACCCGCGTCGACTTGAACGTGACGGCCGGGAACTTGGCGGCGTCGAAGAAGTCGGGGCTCTTGAGGTGGTCGTTCAACGCCGGCACGGTCGTCACGAGGCCGCTGACCGGTACCTCGATCGCCACCGCCGTCGCCTCGAGCCGCGCCGGATCGAGGGTCAGCGTGCCCGTCGCGCCGCCGAAGATGCCGTCGTACAGGCTGAAGCCCAAGTGATCGATGCGCCACGCGACCTCCGTGTGGCGGGGATCGGCGGCATAGGCTCCGGCAACGACGCGCGACACGTCGGCGGCACCGGGAACCGGCATCTGCGCGGCGGCGGGCGACGCCATGATGAGGGCGAGGGCAACGGAGGCACGGCGAATGGTCAAGGCGGGTCTCCTGCGACGATGGCGCCGCATACACCGGCGGACGGTCGGCGCTGAAGCGAAACAAAACCCGCCGCCCGATAGGATTTGTTTCAGCTCGCCGCGCCGAGAGCGGTCAGCCGTTCGCGCACCGCGACGAGATCGGCGACGAACCGGTCGAACTCCACCTCCGCCGCGGCGCGATCCTCGATGCGCAGCAGGAAGCTCGGGTGGACGGTGATCCATGCCTCGCTGCCGTCGGCCAGCGTCAGCGCGCGCCCGCGCTCGCGCGAGATCGTCACCGCCTTGCCGGTCAGCGACCGCGCCGCCGTCGCACCGAGCGCCACCGTCACCGCCGGCTGGATCAGCGCGCGCTCGTGATCGACCCACCAGCGGCAGGCGTCGATCTCGGAAATGTCGGGCTTGCTGTGGATGCGCCGCTTGCCGCGCTGCTCGAACTTGAAGTGCTTGACCGCGTTGGTGACATAGGCCCGGGCCCGGTCGATCCCGGCGGCGGCGAGCGCGCGGTCGAACATCTGCCCCGCCGGGCCGATGAACGGCCGCCCGGCGAGGTCTTCGCTGTCGCCCGGCTGCTCGCCGACGAACACCAGCCGCGCGTCGGCCGGCCCCTCGCCGAACACCATTTGCGTCGCCGGGCCGAACAGCGGGCAGCGCTTGCAGCGGTACGCGTCGTTGCGCAGCGCGATCAGGCGGTCGGTGGGCCTGCCGTCGCCGACGAAGCGCGCCGCCGCCTGAACCGTTTCATTGCTCTGTCCGGCCGTCGTGCCTGCTGCAATCATCATCCGCGTCCGCTCCTCGGCCCCCGCGACGAGGCCCGGCACGAGCGCCGCCTCGGGCAGGTTCTTCCAGTATTTCCTCGGCATCTCGGCCGTCATCGCCTTCACCTTCAGCCGCGCCGGGTTGAAGATGCTCGCATAGTAGGTCCGCCACGTCGCCTCGAGCGGATCGCCGTCGGGGGCGTCGGCGCGGGTCGCTGCCGGCGTGAAGGTCAGCTCGCCATCCCAGTGGACGCACTCGTCGGGGGTCAGGATCGACCAGCGCATCGTCGCGAAACGCCGCGCGAAGAAGCCGGCGTTAAGGCGGACGATGTGGTGGTCGGGCTCGAACCACGCGACGAAGCGCCCCTCGCTGTCGGTGCCGTCGCCGTCCTCCGTCACCTCGCGGAAGCGGACGAAGGCGCGCATCTTGTGGACGTCGCGGCGGACGCCCTTGTCGAGGTCGTACAGCGTGCGGACCAGCGGGTCGGCGGCATCGTCGAACAGCTTCGGCTGGGCCCGCAGCCGGCGCAGCGCGGCGTAGAGCAGGGCAAAGCGCTCGGCATCGCGGTGACAGATCACGCGCCGGGCGATGTCGAGGAACGCCCTCGGCACGCTGAACATCGGCTCGGTCGGAACCGGTGCCGCCGTCGGCGCCCCGCCGAGCAGGTCGGTCGCGATCGAACCGACCTGCCAGACGATCGTCTCGCCGGGCGTATCGGCCATCACCAGCCCGCGCGCCGCCGTGCGCCAGCCGTCGAAGTCGTCAGGGCGGGCGAGGATGGCGGTGGGCACTATTCCCTACCTCGGTCGTCATGCTGGCGCATGCCAGCATCCATGTTCGTGCCAAGGGTCAAGTCACGCGGTCTCGCGCGACTCGTGGCTGCTGGCGTGCGCCAGCCTGACTTTGGAACAGGCTCAGCACAGAACCGCGAACGGCTCGACACTCGCCGCGATCAGGACCTTGCCGGTGTCGTCGGTCAGCTGGACGAGATGCACGCCCCGCGCTTTCGCCGCCGCGACCACCGGCTCCAGCCCGCCCTTCGCTTCGATCACCGTCATCGCCCGCTGGCTCATCGTCAGTTCGCCCGCACGCACGCGGTCGAGCCAGTCGTCGGCCCAGAAGGGTTGATCGGTCATGGTCGTTCGACTCCTTCTCAGCCGAACAGTTCCAGTTGGGCGCGCGCCGCCTTGACCAAGGTCGGGCGGAGTACCGCGCTGTCGGCGAGCGCCAGCGGCCGCCAGTCGGCGGCGACGACGAACGGGCGCAGCCGCTCGATGCTCCGCGTCAGCCGGCCGAGGTCGTCAAGCCGCAGCCGGCGCTGGCGCCGCGAGCGAAGCACGGCGTTGACCGTCTTCACCCCCATGCCCGGCACGCGGAGCAGCAGCTCGCGCGGCGCGCGGTTGATGTCGACCGGGAAGTCGGCGCGGTGCTTCAAGGCCCATGCCGTCTTCGGATCGATGTCGAGCGGCAGCATGCCACCGTCGGTCGCGGCGGCGACCTCGCCGGCCGCGAAGCCGTAGAAGCGCATCAGCCAGTCGGCCTGGTATAGCCGGTGCTCGCGCATCAGCGGCGGGCGGACGAGCGGCAGGACCACGCTCGCGTCGGGGATCGGCGAGAACGCGCTGTAATAGACCCGCCGCAGGCCGAAGCTGCCGTACAGCGTCGACGCGCTCGCCACCACGTCGCTGTCGGTCGCGGCGTCGGCCCCGACGATCATCTGCGTCGACTGGCCGGCGGGCGCGAACTTCGGCGCGCTGCGGTACTTCTTCCGCGCGTCGCGGTTGTCGTCGATGCCGGCCTTCAATTCGCGCATCGCAGTGCGGATGCGGCCGGCGCTCTTTTCGGGGGCGAGCTGCGTCAGGCCGGGTTCGGTCGGCAGCTCGACGTTGATCGACAGCCGGTCGGCGTAGAGCCCTGCCTGCTCGATCAGCGCCGGATCGGCGTCGGGGATCGTCTTGAGGTGGATATAGCCGCGGAAATCGTGCTCGAGCCGTAGCGTCTTCGCGACAAGCACCAGCTGCTCCATCGTATAGTCGCTGCTGCCGATGATGCCCGACGACAGGAACAGCCCTTCGATATAGTTGCGCCGGTAGAAGCTGAGTGTCAGGCGGACGACCTCGTCGACGGTGAAGCGCGCCCGCCGCACGTTCGACGACCGCCGGTTGATGCAATAATGGCAGTCGAAGGTGCAGCTGTTGGTCAGCAGGATCTTGAGCAGCGAGATGCACCGCCCGTCGGGGGCATAGCTGTGGCAGATGCCGTGCCCCTCGGTCGAGCCGATCCCCTTGCCACCTGCCGAATTCCGCTTGACCGTGCCCGACGACGCGCACGATGCGTCGTACTTGGCCGCATCGGCGAGGATGGCGAGCTTGGCGCGGGTATCGAGGTGCGACATGCGTTCGGTATATGTTCTTGAGTTTGCCGGCACAAGCGGCACGGCGTCGCGGTGATCCCCCGCATCCTCATCGTCGCCGGGTCCGATTCGTCGGGCGGGGCAGGGGTGCAGGCCGACATCAAGACGGTGACGCTGCTCCGCGGCTATGCGGCGAGCGCGGTCACCGCGGTGACGGTGCAGGACACGACGGGGGTGCACGCGGTCCATCCGCTCCCGGCCGACGTGGTGGCGGCGCAGATGCGGAGCGTGATCGACGACATTGGGGTCGATGCGGTCAAGCTCGGGATGCTTGGCAGCGCGGACGTGATCGCCGCCGTCGCCGAGGTGCTGCGCGGCGTGCGTGTGCCGATCGTCCTCGATCCCGTGATGGTGGCCAAGGGCGGGGCCTCGCTCCTCGACGACGATGCCGTCGCGGCGCTGATCGCGCTTTTGCCGCTGAGCGCCGTCGTCACGCCGAACACGCCCGAACTCGCCGCGCTGACCGGCGTCGAGATCGACGACGAGGGTGACGCGCTGCTCGCCGCGCAGGAACTGCTGGGCATGGGGGCGCGCGCCGTGCTGGCCAAGGGTGGACACCTGGCGGGGGACGAGGTGGCCGACTGGCTGGTGACGCGGAACGGACATGTGCGGTTCGCCTCGCCACGGATCGCCAGCCGCCATACCCACGGCACCGGCTGCACGCTGGCGTCGGCGATCGCCGTCGGGCTGGGTCGCGGGGAGCCGCTTGAGCAAGCGGTGGCGGCGGCGCGGGCGTATGTGGTGGGGGCGATCCGTCATGCGCCGGGGTTCGGGCAGGGGCATGGGCCACTCGGGCATGGGTGGGTGCTGGGCGAACACAGTATTTGAGGACTGCACTTGTCCCGAAGACGCGCCACGATCCTCCCCGGCACGGGAGGATCGTGCTTTCGCGGTGACGGCAGTGGCGATAGAAGTGTCGCCATGGCTCTCCCCACCCCCTGCCTCACCCCCGAGCGCGCGGGTCCCTGCCTCACCCGCGAACGCGCGCGCGGCGGGATCGTCGCCGGGGTCGACGAAGCGGGGCGCGGGCCGCTCGCCGGGCCGGTGGTCGCCGCCGCGGTGGTGCTCGATACCGACTGTTATCCCGACGGGCTCAACGATTCCAAGGTGCTGACCGCCGCCCGGCGCGAGGCGCTGCTGGCCATGCTCCGCGACTGTGCCGAGATCGGCGTCGGCATCGCCAGCGTCGCCGAGATCGAGACGCTCAACATCCACTGGGCGACGATGCTGGCGATGGAGCGCGCCGTCGCCGCCCTGCCGCGCGGGCCGGGGCATGTGCTGGTCGACGGCAACCGCAAGCCGCGGTGGAGCCATTCGACCGAGACGGTGGTCGGCGGCGACGCCCTGTGCCTGTCGATCGCCGCCGCATCGATCGTCGCCAAGGTGACGCGCGACGCGATCATGGCCGGGCTGGCGGTCGTTCATCCCGGCTACGGCTGGGCGACCAACATGGGCTATTCGACGCCCGAGCATTTCGCCGGGCTGGCAAGGCTCGGCGCGACGGTCCATCACCGCGCCGGTTTCGCCCCCGTCGCCGCCGTGTTGCAATCGGTCGCGGCGTGAGTCCTTTCGGCAACACGCCAGCGGTGGTGGTTATCCACAGGGGTGGACTCAACCCGTAGCGGCTGCGGCGGCCAATGAGAACATCGCGTCAACATGCTGATTCAGCGCGCGCTTGACGCGGATTCGCCGAGGACTCACACCGCTGGCCGGGCAAGGCGGGGCAGCGGCGTGGAGACGGATCGCATCATCACCGGCGACTGCATCGCGGCGATGGCCGAGCTGCCGCCGAAGTCGGTCGACCTGGTCTTCGCCGACCCGCCGTACAATCTGCAACTGGCCCACGCCCTCCACCGGCCCGAGGGCGGCGAGGTCGACGCGGTGACCGACGCGTGGGACAAGTTCGACAGCTTCGCGAGCTACGACGCGTTCACCCGCGCGTGGCTGGCGGCGGCGCGGCGGGTGCTCAAGGACGACGGCGCGATCTGGACGATCGGCAGCTATCACAACATCTTCCGCGTCGGCGCGGCGCTGCAGGACATGGGCTTCTGGGTGCTGAACGACATCGTCTGGCGCAAGGCGAACCCGATGCCGAACTTCAAGGGGACGCGCTTCACCAATGCCCATGAGACGCTGATCTGGTGCGCCAAGAGCGAGACCGCGCGGTACAGGTTCAACTACCAGGCGATGAAGGCGCTCAACGAGGAGCTGCAGATGCGCTCCGACTGGCACCTGCCGATCTGCACCGGCGTCGAGCGGATCAAGGTCGACGGCGTCAAGGCGCACCCGACGCAGAAACCCGAGGCGCTGCTCTACCGCGTCCTGCTGGCGTGCACCGAGCCCGGCGACATCGTCCTCGACCCGTTCTTCGGGACTGGCACGACCGGTGCCGTGGCGAAGCTGCTCGGCCGGCGCTGGCTCGGCATCGAGCGCGAGGCGAAGTACGTGGCGGTCGCCGAGGCGCGTATTGCCGGGCTGCTGCCGCTGTCGGGCGGCGACATGGCGGTGACCCAGTCGAAGCGCGCGGCACCGCGGGTGGCGTTCGGCGCGCTGGTCGAAACCGGGCTGATCCGCCCCGGCGCGATGCTGACCGATGCGCGGCGACGGGTGCGCGCGCGCGTCCGCCCCGACGGTAGCGTCGAAATGGGCCAGGCGGCGGGATCGATCCACCAGGTCGGCGCGGCGGCGCAGGCGGCGCCGAGCTGCAACGGCTGGACCTTCTGGCTGGTCGAGGACGGCATGGTCCCGCTCGAGCACCTGCGCGACCGCTACCGCGCGGCGGGGTGACGCGCGACCGTTGCTAATCCGTTGCAGGGAGCGTTAACCTTCCCGGAGGCATCCAGCGACGGTGCCGTTGGGGGGATAGGGCATGGCTGGCAACGATTGGCTCGACCGGGAGCGGACCGTCGCCGGTCCCGGGTTCAACCGCTGGCTGGTGCCGCCCTGCGCGCTGGCGATCCATTTGTGCATCGGCATGGCGTACGGCTTCAGCGTGTTCTGGCTGCCGCTGGCCCACGCGATCGGCATCGGCGAGCCGGTGGTGTGCAAGGGCATGAGCCTCGCCACGGCGCTGACGACGACGACGTGCGACTGGCGGGTCAGCGATCTGGTGTGGACCTACACCCTGTTCTTCGTCGTCCTTGGCGCGGCGGCGGCGGTGTGGGGCGGCTGGCTCGAACGCGTCGGGCCGCGCAAGGCGGGCGTCGTCGCGGCGTTCGCCTGGTGCGGCGGGATGGGGATCGCGGCGATCGGCGTGGCGGTCCACCAATTGTGGCTGATCTGGCTCGGCTCGGGGCTGATCGGCGGGATCGGGCTGGGACTGGGCTACATCTCGCCGGTGTCGACGCTGATCAAGTGGTTCCCCGACCGGCGGGGGCTGGCGACCGGCATGGCGATCATGGGCTTCGGCGGCGGCGCGCTGATCGGAAGCCCGCTCGCCGACCGGCTGATGAAGCATTTCGCCAGCGCCACGGGCGTCGGCGTGTGGCAGACCTTCCTCGTTCTCGCCGCCGGCTACTTCGTGTACATGATGGCCGGCGCACTCGGCTACCGCGTCCCGCCCGAGGGCTACGTCCCCGCCGGCTGGACCGCGCCGGCGACAGCCGCGAGCCGCTTCGACGTCGCGCTCGCCGACGCGCACCGGACGCCGCAGTTCTGGCTGATCTGGAGCGTGCTGCTGCTCAACGTCGCCGCCTCGATCGGCATCATCGGCGTCGCCTCGCCGATGCTGCAGGAGCTGTTCGGCGGCCGGCTGATCGGCGATGCGGCCACCCTGTTCACCGGCTTCGACGCGGAGCAGAAGAAGGCGGCGGCGACGGTCGGCGCGGGCTTCGTCGGGATCATCAGCCTGTTCAACATCGGCGGCCGCTTCTTCTGGGCGGCGCTGTCGGATGCCATCGGCCGCAAGGCGCTGTACGCGGTGATGACGGCGCTCGGGGCCCTGCTCTACGGCCTCGCCGCGCCGGCGTTCGCCGCGACGGCCCTTGCGCTGTTCATCCTGACCTTCGCGGTCATCGCGTCGATGTACGGCGGCGGGTTCGCCGCGGTCCCGGCCTATCTCGCCGACACGTTCGGGACGAAGTACGTCGGCGCGATCCACGGCCGGCTGCTCACCGCGTGGTCGCTCGCCGGGATCGTCGGGCCGCTGTTCGTCGCCGGGGTGCGCGACGCGCGGATCGCGGCGGGGGTGCCGCGCGAGGCGGTCTACACGCCGATCTACTACGGCCTCGCGGCCCTGCTGGCGCTCGCCTTCGTCCTCAACCTGTTCGTCCGCCCGGTCGCGGCGAAGTGGCACATGGCGGCGGAGACGGCCGTCCCCAGCCCGGCGGCCGCGACCGTCGCCGGTCACACCGGCGGCCTCGACCTGCGCGTCGCGCTGGCCTGGGCCGCGGTCGGCGTGCCGATCGCGTGGGGCGTCTACATGGCGGTACTGAAGGCGGCGGTGCTGGTCCGCTAAACGAGGTCGACCCGCAACTCGCGCCCGACGGTTTTTGCCGCGCGGGTCAGTGTTTCGAGCGTTACGCCCTGTTCGTCGGGGTCGAGCACCCGGTCGAGCTGCTTGCGGCTCGTGTTCATCAATTTCGCCATGGCGACTTTGGTCAGTTTGCGCTCGCGCATCGCCTCGCCGAGCTTGATCGCGATGACGCGCTTGATCGCCGCCGCCGTTGCTTCCTCGCGCGTCCCGATCTCGTCGAGGAACTCGTCGAGGGTGCCGAAGCCGTCAATCGTCCGAAAACTGTCGGTCATTCGACCATCCTATCTAAACTGTTTGCGGCGCTGCTCCGCCAACCTGATCTCGGCGACAGGCGTCGCGCGCGTCTTCTTGATGAAGCCGCTGACGATGACCAGCGCCTGCGATTCGGCGCTGAAGAAGAACAGTAACCGCGCTTCACGCTTCGACGGCAGCGAGCTCCGTAACTCCCACAATCCCGAACCCAGTGATTTGCAAAGCGGAGGACCGATCGGGAACCCCAGCTGGACGACTTTCAGGTCCTCGCCGATGACCTTCTGATCAGGCTTGGGCTGTTCGCGGATGAAATCGCGGACGACATCACCCCCAACCGGTGTCTGGTAAAAAACGACCTGCAACATTCTTGAATCCCTGGTTCATGTCTATCTCTTTTCCGATTGGCACCGCCGCTGAAGCGGGAGTTTTATGTACCATATATGATGCACAATGTAAGGCTATTCTTGGAGTGCCCGGATCGTGAATGTTGCACCTCGTTTCACCTCCGCCCATACTCACGCTCATGAAAACCCTCGCCGTCGCCCTGCTCCTCGCCACCCCGGCCCTCGCCGCGCCGCCCGTCGCGATTCTGCCGGCGATCACCCCCGACATTCCGGCGCATTTCGTCAACCCGACCGTCGCCGCCAACGCCGATTACGTGAAGCGCGAGGTCGAGATCCCGATGCGCGACGGCGTCACGCTGCACACGGTCATCGTCGTGCCCAAGGGCGCGCACGACGCGCCGATCATGCTGACGCGGACGCCGTACCACGCCGACAAGCGCGCCAACCGCAACGACAGCCCGTCGATGGCCGCCGAACTGGCGCAGGGCGACGAGGGCTTCGTCGCCGCCGGCTATATCCGCGTGTTCCAGGACGTCCGCGGCAAGTACAGGTCGAACGGCGACTACGTCATGGTCCGGCCGGTGCGCGGCCCGTTGAACCCGACGAAGGTCGATCACGGCACCGACGCGTGGGACACGATCGACTGGCTGGTCAAACACGTCCCCGAGAGTAACGGCCGCGTCGGCATGATCGGCTCGAGCTACGAGGGCTTCACCGTCTTGATGGCGTTGACCGATCCGCACCCGGCGCTGAAGGTCGCCGTGCCGATGTCGCCGATGGTCGACGGGTGGCGGGGCGACGACTGGTTCCACAACGGCGCGTTCCGCCAGAACAGCTGGAGCTACCACGCCGGCCAGACCGAGGCGAAGGGCGAGGGCAACGCGATCGCCACCGGCGTCTACGACGATTACGACGCCTATCTGCGCGCCGGATCGAGCGGCGACTACGCCCGCAAGTACGGTGTCGCCGACCTGCCCTTCTCGCAGAAGGTCATGCAGCACCCGGCCTACGACAGCTTCTGGTCGGAGCAGGCGCTCGACAAGACGCTGGCTGCCCACCCGCCGAAGGTGCCGGTGATGCTCGTCGTCGGGGCGTGGGACCAGGAGGACATCTACGGGGCCTATGCCGTCTATGCCGCGCTGAAGCCGCTCGGCGTCGCGCCGGTCCACCTCGTCGTCGGGCCGTGGCGGCATTCGGGGGCGAACTACGACGGATCGAGCCTTGGGAGCCTGAAGTTCACCGGCGACACCGCGCTCGAATGGCGGCGCGACGTCCTCCAGCCGTTCCTCGATCATTATCTGCGCGCCGCGGCACCTGCCGCCGATACCCCGCCGGTGTGGGCGTACGAGACCGGCACCGACCGGTGGCGGCGGCTGGCGACGTGGCCGGCGACGACCGCGCTGACGCCGTTCTACCTGCAGGCCGGCATGGGGCTGGCGGCGACGCCGGCGGCGGGCGGCCACGACGACTACCTCAGCGATCCGGCGCATCCCGTGCCGTTCGTCCCGCGGCCGGTGCGGATGGCGGACGGCAACGTGTGGAAGCCGTGGCTCGTGTCCGACCAGCGCCCGGCGAACGCCCGACCCGACGTGCTGAGCTACACCGGGCCGGTGCTGACCGCGCCGGTCCATATCGCCGGCCAGACGATGGTCGACCTGTTCGCGTCGACGACCGGCTCCGACGCCGACTGGGTGGTCAAGCTGATCGACGTCTACCCCGACGAGGTGCCGTCGCAGCCCGAGCTCGGCGGCTATCAGCTGGCGATCGCGCTCGACATCTTCCGCGGGCGCTATCGCGAGTCGCTGTCGACGCCGAGCGCGATCCCGGTCGACGTGGCCCAGCGGTATCGCTTCGCGCTGCCCAACGCCGACCATGTGTTCCTGCCGGGCCACCGGATCATGGTCCAGATCAGTTCGAGCCTGTTCCCGCTGTACGACCGCAACCCGCAGACCTTCGTGCCGAACATCTTCGACGCGACCGCCGGCGACTACCGGACGGCGACGATGCGCGTGCTGCGCGGCGGGACGACGGCCAGTGCGGTCGATCTGCCGGTGGTGAACGACTGACGCGCGGCGGTCGCGTCGCTGCGCCGGGGGGGGCACGCGCGCGGTACCGCGCCGCCGCGGACCGGTGTCCGCGGCTGATGCGGGGATGTCCGCGGGGGACGATTGAAAACAGGGGCGAATTTCCCGCGCCGGCCGGGGCGGCAGGCGAACCGAAAAGGTTCATGCAATGACGCCGGACAGGGCCGAAAGCTTCTTCGCGCGGCTGTCGGCGGGCAATCCGGCCCCGGCCACCGAACTCGACTACACCGACGCCTTCACCCTGCTCGTCGCGGTCGTCCTGTCGGCGCAAGCCACTGATATCGGGGTCAATCGCGCGACGAAAGGCCTGTTCGCCGCCGCGAGCACGCCCGCGGCGATGGTCGCATTGGGCGAGGACGGCATCCGCCACCACATCCGCACCATCGGCCTGTTCAACACCAAGGCGAAGAACGTGCTCGCCCTCAGCGCCGCCCTGCTGACGCGCCACGAGGGCCGGGTCCCCCACGACCGCGACGCCCTCGAGGCGCTGCCCGGCGTCGGCCGCAAGACGGCAAATGTCGTGTTGAATGAGATATTTGGCGACGAAACCTGCGCCGTCGACACGCACATCTTCCGTGTCGCCAACCGCACCGGCCTCGCTCCGGGGACGACCCCCCGGGCGGTCGAGGACGGCCTGATGACAGTGATCCCGGCGGCGTACCGGCGGCACGCCCACCACTGGCTGCTGCTCCATGGCCGCTATGTCTGCCTCGCCCGGCGGCCGAAGTGCTGGACGTGCGTCGTTCGCGACCTTTGCGCCTATCCGGCCAAGACGCCGGAACCCATGGGGCAATAGCAGATGGTTAAGGGCGGGTTCAGTGGTGCTTGCCTAAGGTCGTTTCCTAGTATCTAGTTGCGTTGCGTCGAATCATTTGGTCGAAGGTGTACGTGAACCGTTGGCTTATCATTGCCGGGGTGACGATCGTAGCCGCATGTAGTGGCACGCAGTCGGGTAAGCCTCCGGTCGCAGCAGCAGTTGCCGCCGATGTTCCGCCCAAGGCGACGGCGATTACCCGCTCCTGCGTCGAACTCAACCGCATTCGCGAAGCCCGCGTCGTCGACGACCGGACGATCGACTTCTACCTGAGCGGACGGCAGGTGCTGCGCAATACGCTGCCTAACGCCTGTCCGCAGCTCGGGTTCGAGAAGGCGTTCACCTATTCGACGTCGCTCAGCCAATTATGCTCGGTCGACATCATCACCGTAGTGATCCAGGGCGGCGGTCCCCGGACCGGCGCAAGCTGCGGCCTCGGCGCTTTCGTCCCCTATACCCCGATCCCCAAATAGCGTGCTGGCGTCGTCGGGACCGCGCTGTTAAGGAACCTCGACGCACCCGTAGCTCAGCTGGATAGAGCACTGCCCTCCGAAGGCAGGGGTCAGGGGTTCGAATCCCTTCGGGTGCACCACTTTTCAAAGACTTAGCCTCAGGCCGCCCAAGGGGTACGGAAAACGTACGAAAAACCTGTTCGGACGATCTGGGATAAAGGAGGCTCGCGGCGCGGCGACTCGTGAGCGCCATCCGCCTTGAGATTTCGGCAGTCTCGTGAATCGCTCACACTGACAGCGACGTGGGAGCCGACAGCGGGGTCCTGTTTGCTGCGTGATGACTTTGATCGATATGGTCGTTCGCTGTCTCGGTCGTCAGGTCGCATTGACCATCCATCCCGTCGCGCACTTTGACCGATCGATTGATCATCGCGTTCTCGAGTTCGCCCGCGTCGGTATACGTGCGCAATAAGGCGCCCGCGGGGATGGTCTGCACTTCGATACCCTGGCCCAGCGTCCGCCGGATCAGTCTGGGCGACGAACTGGTTCGCTTTGAGCACCCGAGGTGCAAGCGTCTGCTGACGATCGAACCAGGATTCGGTACTGGCCCGTCGCAACCGTAACAAGTCAAACTATCAAATATCGGGATCAAATATCTAGCATTCGGTTCTACAGGCTGGGTCGACCCGCACCAATGACGAAATAGTCGAGCGTCGCCGCGGTCAGCATATCGGATGCATCGGTCGTCAGATGGACTGTCCAATGCTCCTCCCCAAGAACGCCACCCTCGACGTGGACGACTTCTGCAAAATCACAGAGAATTGCCCCGTTTCGCGGGCCCTTGGCGCACCGCATATCGGCACGGCGCAGACGCTCACGCGCGTCGGGCAGCGGCAGGCCCGGTGGAAGCTGGGTTGATACGAACTCGTGCGCCGCGTTGAGGCCGCGATCGAGCGGCATCAACTCAGCGTCGCGAAAGGTGAAGCCGCCGTGCGCCCGCGCGACAAGTGGCGCGGCAACCAACGCTGCTAAGACGGCAAGAATCCGGAGAGAATTTCGCACCTTGGTTCGCCTGCATCTAACCGACAGATCGCGCGATCGTGCGCCTGTCCACCCGGCTTATTGCCGGGACGAGTGCCCGTTGTGACGCCGACGGTTGGTGCCAACGGGGGCCGGTGACCGGCAAGGCGCGAGTGGTATTCACAGTGCTGCCGCCGTGCTTCTCGGGCCCTGGGCATCAACCGGCTGGACCCACCCCCCGCCGGTCGCGCCGATGAGATTAACGCTCGTCTGCAGCCGCCGCCCTCGAAGAACGATCGCAGCGCGTCGCGTCCGCAACGCGGTGGTCTGCGCCGTTACGACGTCGAGATAGGTCGAGGCCCCTTCGACATAGCGGTGGAGCGACAGCTGTTCGGTGATCCCCGCCTGCCGGACCGCTTCGTCCTCGGCCGCCGCCTCGTCGGCGAGGTGGGCCGACAAGGCGAGATCGTCCTCGACCTCCTGGAACGCCTGCAACACGGTCGCGCGGTACTCGTCGGCGGCGAGTTCGCGGGCCGCACGGGCGATGGCCAGCTGGGCGCGGCGGCGGCCGCCGTCGAGCAGGGCCAGCACCGCTCCCGGACCGATCGACCACAGGGTGTTGCCGCCGGTAAGCAACGGGCCGCCGGTGTTCTGGAAGCCGCCCGACCCGCCGAGCGTGATCGCCGGGAAGAAGGCGGCGCGGGCGACGCCGATCTCGGCGTTGGCCGCGGCGACACGGCGCTCGGCGGCGGCGACATCTGGCCGCCGCTCGAGCAGGGTCGAGGGCACGCCGACCGGGGTCGCAGGAATCGGCAACGCCGCCGGGGCCGCAGCCAGCGTGAACGACGAGGCGGGAGTGCCGACGAGGCTGGCGATGGCGTGTTCGATCAGTGCGCGCGAGGCAACGACGTCGTCCCGTTCGGCCTCCGCCTCTTTGAGCTGGGCTCCCGACCGGCTGGTGTCGAGGCCGGAAGCGATCCCGCCCTCGAAACGGCGGCGGTTGAGGACGTCGGCCTGGGCATAGGCGGCGACGGTATCTTCGAGCAGCTTCAGCTCCTGATCGTATCCGCGCAGCCGCATGTATTGTGTCGCGACCTCCCCCTGCAGGCTGAGCTTGATCGCGGCGACGTCGGCATCGCTCGCCTGCGCGGCTGCCCGGCCCGCGGCGACGGCGTTGCGGACGCGACCCCACAGGTCGAGTTCGTAGCTGAACATGCCACTGATGGTGTTCGCACCGTAGAAGCTCGGCTGGTCGGCACTGCGCAGGGGGCGGTTGTCCGATTGCCGGTTGCGGGTAAAGCTGGTGTCGATCTCAGCCTGCGGTCCCGCGCCGGCCTCCGCGACCGCGAGATAGGCCTGCGCCTGGTCGTAGCGCGACAGGGCACCTGCGAGCGTCGAGTTGGCGGCGGCGACGCGGGCCTCCAGACCGTTGAGGACCGGATCGTCGAACACCGTCCACCAGTCGCCGCGCGGCCGGGTGTCGGCGGGATCGGCGATGCGCCACGGCCCGCCCTCCTTGAACGCCGGCGGGACGTCGATCGCCGGCCGGGCATAGGGAGGAGCGAGCGAGCAGCCTGCGACGCTCGCCAACGCCAGCATCGCGCCGAGTCGGGCAGCAACCCGAGTCACCGCCGACCTAGCCACGGCCGGCAACGACGCGGACCAGTTCGCCGTCGGCGAGCGAGTCGGGCGGGTTGTCGACGACGCGCTCGCCCGCGCTCAGCCCGGCGGCGACCTCGACGCTCGGGCCGAGATCACGGCCGATGGTGATTCTATGGAGGTGGACGTGGCCGCTCGCATCGACCGTCGCCACCTGCGAGCCGGCGTCGCGGAAGATCAGCGCGCTCGACGCGATCTGGACCGCGGCCGCCGCCGCGGGTACGCCGAGGCTAACCTGGACATAGCTGCCCGGCTTGAGCGCGCCGTCGGGGTTGGCCGCCAACAGCTGGACGAGCAGCGTCCCGGTGCCGGTGGCGATCGCTCCCGACGTCGCGACGACCGTCGCCGGGAAGGTCCGGCCGGGGTAATCGGGCAGGGCGAGCGTTGCCGAGAGGCCCGGCTTGAGGACTGCGGTATAGTTCTGCGGCACGTTGACGTAGACGCGAATCTTGCGGACGTCGGCGACGGCGAACAGCGGCTCGGTGTTGCTCGTGCCGGTGCCGACGAGGTCGCCGATGTCGGCGTTGCGCGCCGTGACGACGCCGGCGAACGGCGCGGTGATCGTCGCGAAGCGCTTGGTCGCCAGCAGCCGGTCGAGGTTGGCGACCTGCGCATTGACCAGGGCCGACTTGACCGCGAAGTCGCCGTTCTTCTCGTCCGCTTCCTGCCGCGACACCGACGTCGTCTCGAGCAGCTTCGACCAGCGTTTTGCCGTCGTTTCCGACAGGGTCTGGTTGGCGCGGGCGCTGGCGAGGTCGGCGCGCGCCTGGATGATTTGCTGGTCGAGTTCGGGCGTATCGATCAGGCCGAGCGGAGTGCCTGCTGCGACGTGGGCGCCGATATCCTTATACCATGCCTTAAGATAGCCGCCGACGCGCGCGTAGAGCTTGGCGGAGGTGAACGCCTCGAGCGTGCCCGGCAGCGTCAGCGCGTTGCTCGCCCCGCCCGCCGTCGCGGCGATCAGGTGGACCGCGGGGATAGCTTGGGCGTTCGACCACGTCTGTGTCGCGGCGAGCTCGTGGATTCGCCCGAACGCGCCGTACGCGACGACCCCGGCGGCGACGACGACCGCGACGACGCCGGCCGTCGCCAGCCCCTTCGGCGGGGCCGGCCGGGCGGGCATGTCAGGCTGCATAGGCGAGGTCTCCGGTGGGCGCGGTGACTGGGCGCGGCTTGCGGTGCGCGAGGCTGAACAGGACGGGGACGAACATCAGCGTCGCGACCGTCGCGACGATCAGCCCGCCGATCACAGCGCGGCCGAGCGGGGCGTTCTGCTCGCCGCCGTCGCCCATGCCGAGCGCCATCGGGGCCATTCCGATGATCATCGCCAGCGCCGTCATGATGACCGGCCGGAAGCGCGTCGCGCCGGCCTCGACGGCCGCCCGGACGCCGTCGTCCAGTGCGTCGAGGCGCTCGCGGGCGAAGCTGATGACGAGAACGCTGTTCGCCGTCGCGACGCCCATGCACATGATCGCCCCCGTCAGCGCCGGCACCGACAGCGGCGTGTGCGTCGCGAACAGCATCCAGACTATTCCGGCGAGTGCGGCCGGCAGCGCCGAGACGATGATCAGCGGGTCGATCCACGACTGGAAGTTGACGACGATCAGCAGATAGATGAGGACGACTGCGCCGAGCAGGCCGAACTCGAGCCCGCTGAAGGCGGTGTTCATCGTCTCGACCTGGCCGCGCAGCGTTACCGTCGCGCCTTTCGGCCGGCCGGTGGCGTGGTCGTGGACGATCTTGTTGATGTCGGTCGCGACCGCCCCGAGGTCGCGCCCCTGCGTCGTCGCATAAACGTCGAACACCGGCGCGATCGCATAATGCGAGATGACCGCCGGGCTCGGACCACGGGAGATCGCGCCGAGCCCGCCGAGGATCTGATAGCTTCCCGCCCGGCTGCCGGTGACTGGCAGGTTGTCGACCTGATTGACGGTATCTACGCGGTACTCTGGCGTCTGGACGACGATCGGGTACGACACGCCGTTCTTCGGGTTGAGCCAGAAGACCGGCGCGGTCTGCAGGCTGCCGCCGAGGTTGACCGCAAGACTGTTGGTGACGTCGCGCGCGGTGATGCCGAGCCGATCGGCCTGCGACCGGTCGACGGTGAAGTTCAACTGCGGATAGGTCGACGACTGTTGGACGCGAACGTCGGCGATGCCGGCGACGTGGCGCATCGCAGCCGCCAGCGTCCGAGCATAGGCCTCGCCCCCGGTCGCATCGGGGCCGGCGACCTGCAGGTCGATCGGCGCCGGCGCGCCGAAGTTCAGGATCTGGCTGACGATGTCGGCCGGCAAGAAGGCGAAGTCGGTGCCGGGGAAGGACTGCGGCAGCGCGCGACGCAACTGCGTGACATAGGCCGCGGTCGGCCGGTGGTCGGCGACTAGCGTGACGAAAATGTCGCCGTCCTGCGGGCCAATACCGCCGGTGTTCAAATAGGCCTGGTTGATGCCGCTGACCGACATGCCGATATTGTCGACGATCGAGGCGATCTGGTCGGGCGGGACGACCTGTCGGATGCGGCTCTCGACATGGTCGAACAGCGCCGCGGTTTCCTCGATTCTCGTCCCGATTGGCCCGCGGACATGAATGGTTATCGCGCCCGAATCGACCACCGGGAAAAAGTTGCGCCCGAGCATCGGCACGAGCAGGAATGAGAGCAGGACGACGGCCGCGAACCCGATCAGGAACATTGGCCGGTTGACCAGCGCATATTCGAGGACGCCGACATAGTAGCGGCGGATGCGCTCGAAGCGCTGCTCGAAGCCGTGCTGGAAGCGCCGCAGCGGATTGCGGCTCGTCGCGCGGCCGGCCATCGCGTCGTGCGCCTCCGACACTTCGGCGCCGTGGCCGCCTACCTGGGTGCGCAGCAGGTAGTTGGCTATCGTTGGGACGAGCGTCCGCGACAGGACGAACGAGCCGATCATGGCGAACACCACCGCCTCGGCAAGCGGCGCGAACAGGAAGCCGCTCACGCCCGGCAGGAAGAACATCGGCAAAAAGGCGATGCAAATGCACAGCAGCGAGACGAACGCCGGACCGACGATCTGCTCGGCGCCGTCGAGGATCGCCTGCTTGACCGGCTTGCCGAGTTCGAGGTGGTAGTTGATGTTCTCGATCGTCACCGTCGCATCGTCGACGAGGATGCCGACGGCGAGCGCGAGGCCGCCGAGCGTCATGATGTTGAGCGTCTGCCCCGCCGCGGCCAGTGCCGCGACCGAGAACAGGATCGCGAGCGGGATCGACAGAGCGATGATTACCGTCGACCGCCACGACCCGAGGAACAGCAGGATCATCAGGCTGGTCAGCGTCGCGGCGATCGCGCCCTCCTTGACGACGCCCGAGATGGCGCTTTTGACGAACAGCGACTGGTCGGCGATCGGCGCGATGCGGAGCGCCGATGGCAGCGTCTCCTCGAGCCGCGGCAGCAGCGCCTTGACCTCGTCGACGATGGCAATGGTCGAGGCGGAGCCCGACTTCAGCACCGTCATCAGCACCGCGCGGCCGCCATCGACGCGGACGACGTTGATCTGCGGCGGCGACCCGTCGCGGACATGGGCGACATCGCGCATGTAGATCGTCGAGCCGCCGACGGTCTTGATCGGCAGGTCGTTCAGCGCGTCGATCGCGCTCGGGCTGCTGTTGAGGCGGAAATTATATTGGAACCCGCCGATCTTGGTTGTCCCGGCCGGAATGATCAGGTTCTGCGCCGCGAGCGCCGCGCCGACATCGCTCGCTGACAACTGGCGCGCGCGCAGCGCCGCCGGGTCGAGGTCGATCTGGATCTGCCGCACCTTGCCGCCGGCAGGCGACGGGATCGCCGTGCCCTGGACCGAGGCGAGCGCCGGGCGAATGAAGTTTTGGCCGAGGTCGAAGATTTTCTGCTCCGTCAGCGACGCGCTCGACAGCGCCAGCTGGAGGATGGGGACGGTCGAGGCATTGTAGTTGATGATCAGCGGCGGCGTGATGCCCGGCGGCATCTGTTTGAGCACGGTTTGCGAGATCGACGTCACCTGCGCCGTCGCGGTGCGGATATCGACGCCGGGCCGGAAGAAGATCTTGACGATGCCGACGCCGGCCAGCGACTGGCTCTCGACATGGTCCATATCGTTGACCGTCGCCGACAGCTGGCGCTCGTAATAATAGACGATGCGTCCCGCCATGTCTTCGGGCGGCAGGCCGTTGTACGTCCATACCGCCGCGATTACCGGGATGCGAATGTCGGGGAAGATGTCGGTCGGCGTCCGGACCGCGGCGATGCCGCCGAACAGCGCGATCAGGATCGCCAGCACGACGAAGGTATAGGGCTTGCTGAGGGCGAGCCTGACGAGCTGGATCACGAGGCGCTTCCATCGCGGCGGAAGACCTCCCTTGCGGCGTCGCGGCGGCCGCGGCGAGTGAAACTAATTTCACCTCGCCGGTGGTGGCAGCGTCAGACGGACGATTAGCCCCGGCGCGGCGTCGTCGAGGGCGAGCTCCGCCCGGTGAAGGTGGGCGATCGCCGCGACGAGACTGAGGCCAAGGCCCGATCCCGGTGCGCCCTGCGCCTCCGCGCCGCGGTAGAAGCGCCGCAGCACGGCAAAGCGCTCGGCGACGACGATTCCTGGCCCGGAGTCGCACACCGACAGGCACGGCCGGCCGGCCACGGCGTTTAGCTCGACCTTGACGCTCCCACCTTCAGGCGTGAACTTGATGGCGTTATCGATGAGGTTGCCAACCGCCTCGAACAATAGCTCTGGGTCGGCCTCGACGACGGCGTCGGCGGCCCGGACAAACGTCAGTAGCTGCCCCCGCTCGTCGGCTATGGGTGCATAGAGATCGACGACGCTGGCGAGCAGCGCGCCGAGATCGACCTCGGAAAAGCGCGCTTCACCACGGGCGGCCTCCAGTTCGGAGATCCTTAACAGCGCCGCGAAGCGCTCGAGCACGGCGTCGAGATCGCCGAGCATGGCGGTCACCTCGCCGTCGCCGCCGTCGTTCCGGCGCAGGCGCTCGAGGCGCGACCGCAGCCGCGCCAGCGGCGTCCGCAGGTCGTGCGCGACCGCGTCGGTGACGATCTTGACTTGGCCGACGACCCGCTCAACCTGCTCGATCATTTCGTTGACGGTGCGGGCGAACATATCCAGCTCGTCGCCGCGCCCGGCCAGCGGCATCCGCACCGTCAGGTCGCCGCGGCCGATCACGCGCGCTGCCGCCGATAGCGCCTGGACTCGGCGCAGCGGCCGCAGGCTCAACAGGACACCAGTCGCCGTGCCGGCGACGACGATCGCTGCGCCGGTCCACAGCAGGATGGCGCGGATCGTGTCGCGGAGACTGTCTATCTGGCTGACGTCACGCCCGACGATCAGGGTCTCACCGGTGCCGGTGCGGACGGCGAGCAGGCGGATCGGCTTTCCCGTCGCGCGGTCGCGCGTATCCAGTGCCGTCCCGCTCCGCAGCCCCGGCGGCGGCGTGACATTGCCGGCGACCCGTTCGCCATCGGCCGCCAGCAGTGCGGCATAGCGAAGATTGGCCGGGCTGCCGGCGTTCTCGTCGGCGATGATCTGCGGCAGGCGATCGGGCGACGCGGCGAGCAGCGTCGCGGCGTGCGTCGTGAGGATGTGGTCGGTCCGGGCGGTCAGTTCACGCGCCGTCTGGAGATAGACGAGCGCGAGCAGCACGACCATGCCGGTCGCGAAGATCGCGCCGAACAGCATGCTCAGCCGGAAGGTGCTGGTGTCGCGGATATCGCGCAGGCGCAGCCTATCCGGCATCGAGCCGATACCCTTCGCCCTTGACCGTCGCGATCAGCGACGGCTGCCCCGGGCGGTCGAGCTTGCGCCGCAGCCGGGCGATATGGACGTTGATCAGGTTGGCTCCGGGATCGAAGTGATAGCCCCAGACCTTCTCGAAGATCAGCTGGCGGCTGACCGCCTGGCCGGCGTGACCGGCGAGGAAATCGAGCAGGCGATATTCAGCCTGCAGCAGCCGGACGGCCTCGCCATCGACCCGCACCTCACGTTTCAGCACGTCGATCTCTAGACGGCCGAGCCGCCGCGACAGGGCGGGAGCCGTGCCGCGACGCAGTAGGGCCTCGACGCGCATCGCCATTTCCTCGGGGGCAAACGGCTTGACCAGATAGTCGTCGCCGCCTGCGCGCAGTCCGGCGATTCGTTCATCGACGTCGCTCAGCGCGCTGATCATCAGGACCGGAACAGTACTACCGCGCTTGCGCAGGGTCGCAACGATGCTCAGGCCATCGATGTGCGGGAGCATCCGGTCGAGGGTGATCGCATCGAACGCGCCGGTCGTCGCCCGGTGGAGGCCTGACACCCCGTCGGCGGCGACTTCGACGCGGTGCCCGTGCCGCTCCAGCTCCGCCGCAATCAGGCGCGTCGCCTCGGGATCGTCGTCGATGATCAGGATGGGTGGCATGACGCGGGCAGTCGGCTGCGAAAAACCCGGGAATAGCCGGGGTTGCCCTGGCCGCCTAGTCGAACCGCGTCGCCCGTGCCGGCCGAACCATGGTCGAGCATCGCATTCGCCGGTACCGGCTTCCGCTCGTGCGCGCGCTCGCTTATGCCGCCGCGATGGACCGGTCTCACGCAGCGGCGCGCGGCACCTGGTCGATGCCAGTCAGGCAGCCGGGCGCATCGACATGAAACACGTTGTGGCCGCCGATCTCGTCGTCGTTAGCGGGGCCAAGCTCTACGGTCCCCGTCGCGCCGGCGCACTCATCGGCAGTTTGGCCTCTTCGGCCGCCACCTTGGCGTATGACGTCTTTGGCAGTCCCGACGTGCCGGCGGCCGCGACGCTCGCCTTCGCCGCGCAACTGCGAGCGGAGGAGTCCGGCGAGCACGAAGCGCGCCTCCTGCTGATGCGCGACGCACTTCAGGCGCGCCTGCTCTATGCCGTGGAGGGGCTCAGAATCAACGGGAGCCCCGACCAACGGCTGGCGGGGAGCCTGCACGTTTTTCCACGCCTCACGTGACAGGGGATGTCGCCGTCAGCCGCCTGTGGGACCGTGTAGCGGTATCGACCGACGCGGCTTGCCAGTCCAGCGTGCCCGGGCCCTCGCATGTGCTCACGGCGATGAGCCTTCCCGACTGGGCGAGGGAGGGTGCGGTGCGCATCGGTTTGGGCAAGATGAATACGGCGCAGGAGGTCGAGGAGGCTGGAGCACTTATCGCCGCAGCCCTCTCTTCTGCCGAACCCCGTCCGGAGATATGCTTGAACGCCGCTGCCACCCGTCCCCGCTTCAGCGGGCATGAGACGTTCGCGTGCCGCTTCGCGTGACTGCCCAAGTCGGTGCGTCTCATCGCGAGAGATCCCGCTCCCCTCCAGGACGACGAGCGAGCGATCCTCGAGCGGGGCCTCGGCAAGAACATGGTGCGATTCCTGCGGTTCTGGCTAGAGGCATTCGGCGCGCGGCGGCACGTGGAAGTTGCTGCCGTTCGGTGAGGAGTCTTCGCGGAAGGAGGCCTGGATCCCTGCATCGAACGGGTCGAAACCCAGTGGCTTCTGCACTGGCAGCTGAGCATACCGGTGGAGAACCCTCTCTTCGCGTGGCGCCATATTCTCTACCGCCGCACGCGACCCGACTTCACTCGCTCTGAACTGCTCGCGGAGATGCGCCTCGAGGGTCAGCGGCTCGGATACGACCATTCTGACGTGACACTGGTCCAGCACGGCGACATCTTCTTTCACAGCTATCTCGGTTGACTGAGCTCGGCGTCGCCGTAAGACGCCCTCGACGGACCGCTCGTAAATCTGGGTCTTGTCACCAGGCTTGGCCGACGACGCGGCGGCGTCGACCGGATTGAGCCAGTGTTCGCGCTGTCGCGCATCCCCATCTCCGATATCGGTGCCCGGGTCGTGCGCTTGCTCTAGCGCTGGTCCAGGCACTCGACCCCGGCTGAGCGACCAGGCCATGCCGGTGCGTCGGCTGTCGAGTCCGTTGGCGGTGCGCCCCGCATGTTTCCGCTTCTCGTTACCGGGTTGCGTGACGGACTTGCGTCTGCCCTGACCTCCTCGATCCGCCAAGTCGTCGCCACGAAGGAGCTGCTCAGCGCGAAGGCATCAGGGGAGGTGCTAAGGGTCGAGGATCCCTTCGCGGCGATCGTAAAGCTGCGCGACAGGCTGCGCGCTACGGGCCAGTTCGATGGCCTGCTGCTCGTCGTCGACGAGATGGGCAAGTTCGTCGAGAGTACGGGCGATGACGACGGCGCCGACGTCTACCAGCTGCAGGCGCTGGCCGAGGCGGCCTCTCGCTCTCGGGACGCCCCGCTCTCTGTAATCCTCATCCTCCACAAGGGCTTCCAGTCCTACGGCGAGGATTGGCGCGCCGCCCGAAGAACCGAATGGCAGAAGGTAGCCGAGCGTTTCGAGGAGCTGGTGTTCGACCATCCCTCTCGCATACGGCCGCCCTTCTATCTGCGGCGTCGGGTGTCGAGGAAGCCTCACTGCCAGCAAAGGTTCGCAAGACGCACGACGACGCCGTCCGGCGGGTCCGTGCACTCGGTTGGCTTGGACCTCGCAACGGCACCGCCGCAGCCGGCTGCTGGCCGGTCCATCCATCGGCTGTCCCGGTCATGGCGAGGTTCTTCGCGATCTTCGGCCAGAACGAGCGCTCGCTGTTCGGTTTCGCCGCGAGCGAGGAGCCGAACAGCCTCAGGGCGTTCGCCGCCGCGAGGCCGGTGGCCGATGGCTCTACGGGATCCACCACTTCTTCGACTACGTCGCCTCGTCCTTCGGTTATCGTCTTATCTCGCGTGCAGGAACGAGCGAGTGGGACCGCATTGGCGCGGTCCTTGAACAGGCGGCTGATGCAGACCCGATCGAGACGGCGGTCCTCAAGACCATCGGTGTTCTGAATCTGCTCGACGCGCCTGACCTCGCGGCAAGCATGGATAGCGTTCGAGACGTCCTCGTCCCGGCATTCTCCGCGGACGAAGTCGGGGGCGCTATCGGATACAATGCGCGAACAGACTCGCACGGTCGTCGTCGCCGAAGGCGACGAGCGCATCCCACAAGTCGCCGGGGTCACGCGGCAACCGCTCGGCATAGTCGCGATGCCGGGCGTCGATTGTGGTCGCCGCCACAGAATCGTTGAGATCGGGGACGCCCGACCCGAACGACACGTTCTTGATGTCGATTTCGACGCAGCTGTCCTGGGCGTAGTGGTAGAACAGCTTGAGGCAGAGCGCATGCAGCGCCGCGGTGAACGCGACCTGCGGTGACCGGCCGATCGCCTCGCGCAGTGCCACAGTCCGACACGCGGTCGGTTCGGTCAACAGCCGGTCCGGCAACGGGTTGAGGCCTTCGTCTTCCTCGGGTTCGGCCGTCCCCGTGCCAATGCCGGCGCAAGACCCTTCGACGCCGTTTTGCTCGCCGCCGCCGATCTTGGTGGTGGCCGTCTCCTCGCCGCTGCCCATTGCATCGTCGAGCAGCGCCGCGATCGGCAGTTCGTCCTCGGGCCGGACGTAACCCCGCTCGATCCCCAGCTTGCCGCTGCCGTCGATGCTGACGAACGCACCGGCAATGGCGAGGTCCTCGGACCGGTAGACCGCCGGGCGGTTGTCATAGGCCTGGAGCGCGGTCTCGATCTCGCCGAGCCGCGCGTCAGCCTCGTCAGGCAGATCGGCGTCACCTGCGTTAGCAGCTTTGCTCGATGCCCACGCCCGCCTTGACGTGGCGGACGTTCGACTGGGCGAGCACCAATTTATCGAAGGGAATGTCGCGCGAGGTGCTGAGCGCGATTCTACGGACGGACTTGGTCACGGGGCTTCTCCATGACGGGATGGTCGCAAGCCTCTCTCTCGACCCTGAACCCGTTACGAAACTCCAGCCCACCTTTTCCTCTGGGAAGCGGCGAGCCGGAGAACCGAAGATTGAAGCGGCGTAAGACCGAACATCCGTAGAGCCGCCGAAGCGGCTCTACGGATCGGCGCTACCCTGCGCTCGCCATCAACTTGGCGGCGCGGGCCTCAAGCTCGAGGCGGGCGTCCTGGTGCGGGCGGTCGCGCGCGACGGCGGTGATGCCCTAGACGAAGTCGTAGATGCTCTTCGGTGGACGGCCTTCCTCGCCGAGCACGGTGGCGATGATCGTCGTCGTCTCGGCTTTCGAGAATCGGCGCTTGCGCAAGAAGGTCTCGCGGTCCTTGTCGCTGCGCGCGACGATGCGCTCGCGGGCTGCCCGGATGCCGCTGACGAACGCCCCCGCCGAGCTGTCGGCAAAGCGTTCGAGCGCGGGTGCGGCCTGGTGCGCGAAGCGGTGCGCCGCGAACTTGCTGTGGCGGATCGAGACCTCCTCGAAGCCCTCGGCACCCCAGATATTGCGGTTCATGCAGACGGCACGCAGGAAGAACGACGCCATCCCCAGCGTCTTCGAGCCGACCTCCGAGTTCCAGCAGTAGAAGCCGCGGAAGTAGAGATCGGGATCGCCGTTCGGTAGCCGACCCGCCTCGATCGGGTGGGTGTCATCGACGAGGAAAGAAAGACGTCGCGGTCGCTGGCGTACAGGGTCGTCGTATCCTTGGTCACCTCCACGAACGGGTTATGCGTCATCGTCGACCATCGAGCGTGCCGGGCACCTTCCAGCGCGTGTCGCCGACGCCGACGCCGGCGATCCGCATCACCGCCTCGACCGTTCGTGATCCCAGATCCGGCCACAGTCGGGACCGGTGACTGCACGGAGTTCGACACGGCCGTCATCGGCCTCGAGCGTCTTGACCAGTTCCGCTCGGTGCGATGCCAGCCGTGCTGAAGGTTGATGCCGGCGAGCGGCGCAGGCAGCTGGCGCAGGTATCCGGCAGGCGCACCGACGAGTCCGCACAGTTGGCCGAACGACCAGTGGGTCGGGACGACCGGTTCGGGACAATCGGGGATCGCCAGCGACAGGCGGCTGACGTCGTTGGTGCGTGTCTCGACGTGCAGCGACTTGGTATCGACGGTGCGGGCGGTGGCGCGTTCGGCGCGGCTGCGCACCGCGTCGTGCAGGACGCTGACTGGCGGCGCAGCCAGCTATCGGCCATCTGTGTGCACACCTGCTCGGCCGCCGCAGGCACGGCGGCGGCGAACGGAGCGTCTGCGTCCCAATCGTGACGACGCGCCGTGTGCCGGACCATCGTCGCCGGTGGCGCCAACACCCTCCGTGCCAGCTGCCGATCTGTAAAATAGCGCGCCTTGGTAGCGCGCACCGGCGGCAGGCCGGAGCGGGTCGGTGCGAAGCACAACACATGCTCAACCGCTACCATGCTCAAGAGCTGAGCCTCGCCACCGCGGCGATCGGCGACCTCCGTGTCACCGGTGCGTTCCGGGCAAGCGACCTCGAAGGCTTCGCCCAAGCGGTGGCGGCTGCGTTCAACCTGAGCGTCGTGCATCAGCCCGGCGGCTCCATCATGAAGGCCGCGATGATGCTGTTCAGCCGCGCGATCTCGCCATCGGCTTCGGCCTGGGCGATGGCCCTCAACTCGGCGTCGGCGTTGATGCGCTCGACCTCCGCCGTAAGAAGCTCGGTCTTGGCGTTGGCGGCGACGATCATGGCGCGGAGCACCTCGGGATCGTCGGGAAGATCAGCTGCAGCGAGCATGACAGGGGCAGTGAATCACGCGCGCACGCGCATCGAGGGCTTCGGCCGATATGAGTCAATCTACCGCAGATACAATGCGTTAGCCTGATATCTGCGACACTCTGGTCCGCCTTGCCTGATGCACGCGACGCCAGTCCAGGCCTTCGAGCAAGGCGCCGAGCTGGGCGGCGGTCAGCCGCATCACACCATCATGGACCGACGGCCAGCTGAAGGCACCGGCCTCCAGCTTCTTGGCCATCAGGCACAGGCCCGATCCATCCCGCCAGACCAGCTTCACCCGGTCGGCCTTCTTGGCGCGGAACACATAAACGACGCCGGAGAACGGATCGCCGCTGAGTTGCGCCGTCACCAGTGCCGCCAACCCGTCCATCCCCTTGCGGAAATCCACCGGCCGCGTCGCGACCAGCACGCGGGTCGCACCGTTCGGCCCCGGCGCCGTCAACGACTGCCCTTCAGCGCATCCAGTACCGCCGCGATCAGCGTCGCATCGGTACCGCGGCCGATCCGCACCGAAATACCGTCCATGCTCACCTCGATCGAGGCTGGGCTACTGCCGCGACGCGCAGACCAACGTCGTCACGGAGATGTGGCCGCCCGTGTTACCGGTAGCGGTGCCGGAACGTCTTCAGGCTCGACAATCACCGGTACGAACAATGGCGGTTCGGCGGTCTCCACCGGACGGCGCAGCTGCCGCCGCCACGTGAACAGCTGGCTGGGGCAGATGCCGTTGCGGCGCGCCACGTCACAGACGGTGATGCCGTCGCCAGCATAGCTCTCGGCAACGATCCGCGCCTTCTCATCATCGGACCAGGGTCGCCGCCGCCTCGTGCCGGTGAAAAGCTCAATCCACGCCGCACGACCGCCCATCGAGCTAGCATCGTCACATGACATCATCATAGCATCAGCACCGCCAGCCGAGGGGACCAGCAGGACTCGCGGGTTACGCTGTCATCAGCAAGGCGGGGTCAGCACAGCGCTTACATCGAAGGCCTTTGCTTAAACTGACAGCGATCTCGGAGAGCACGTCAGGGGTACGACCGACATGGTCGCCCCTCCGGCATGGAGGATGGCATCTTCCAACGTCCGGCCATCGGCGGCGATGATCGTCCCCGGATTGGAAAAGTCCTTCCGGTAATCTGGTCCGCCGAACGGGCGGAGGTCTTCGGTCGCATAGGCCCGGTCGCTGGCGGGTAGGTGCCCGCGCTGGTAATATTCATAGCCGATGACGAAGTGGCCGGTCGACCAGTGGTGACCGAACAACTGGCTGATCTGGGCTTCGTCGAAGCCGTTCGCCACGCCGTAGCGCGCGCGGGTTTCGGCACCGTCGAAGTCGTTGCGCAGCTTGATGTTGACGACACCGGCGACGGCGTCCGAGCCGTAGAGTGCCGACGCACCGTCGGCGAGGACCTCGATTCGGTCGATCGCCGATGACGGGATCAGACTGAGATCGCTGAAGGCCCCGAACAGGCCCCCGAGCGCGGGCCGATTGCCGTCGATCAGGACCAGCGTCGAGGTGGTGCCAAGGCCGCGCAGGTTGACGCTCGATCCGAACCCGGTGTTGGCGGTGGCGTCGTTGCGAACCGAGACGCCGACCGACGCTTCGTTGGGGCCGCCGCCGAAGTTCTGCGGCAGCGACTGGAGGATTTGCTGCGTCGTCGCATAGCCGCTGCGGTCGATCTCGGCCCGGTCGATGGTGATGACCGACGACCCGACCGGACCGGCACCGTGAATGCGGGTGCCGGTGACGACGATGTCGGTCGTCGCCGGGCGCTCGGCGACGGCCGGCGGGTCGGCGGGTTTGACGACGAGGCTCTGACCGACGACGATGGTATGCAGGCCGGAACCTTGCAGCAGAATCGCGATCGCCTGATCGGCCGTGTACCGCCCGGTCAGTGCCGATGCCTGTTTGCCGTCGAGGAGGCTGGTCGGCGCGACGAGGTTGCGGCCCGAGGCCAGGGCGACGGCGCGCAGCGAGGTGCCAAGCGCCTGCGCCGGAAGGTGGAAATCATGTTGACCGGTGCCCTGCGCGAGGGCCGCGGACGCCGCGATCAGCACCGCGGCGCAGCCCACACCGCGTGCCGCGGTCGCCAACAGTCGTGCCGGTTTCATGGTTGTTTCCCCACCTGGACGCCGATTAGCGGCGTCGCTCGAAGGAGGGGACGACAGTGGGAGCGTTTGCCCCCCGGATTTATTTTAGGGGCGCTGCCGTGCCGGCCGCGGCGAGGATGATGGAGCCGCCGGGCTGATGCACGACGCTCAGGTTGAACGCAGCCGCCATCGCCTCGGCGAAGCCTTCGAGGTCGCTCGCCCGGAACGCACCGGTGACCCGGAGGTCGCCGATCGCCGCGGTGGCGAGGCTCAGCTTCTCGGCATGGTAGCGATTGATTGCCGTGACCGCCTCGTCAAGCCGGATGTCGTTGAAGTCGAGCATCCCGGATGCCCAGAGCCGGTCGCCGTCCCGGGCTGGCACGGGTGCGGCGAGCTGATGGACGGCGTCGAATGTCATTTCCTGATCGGGTTCGAGGGTGCGCGACGTCGCGCCCGGACCCTCAGCCGCCGGCCGGCGCACTTCGATCGCCCCCCGCAGGAGGACGACCTTGACGCCGGCCGGTGTCAGGCTGACCTCGAAGATCGTCCCATGGGCGATCACCATCCCGATGCCGACGTGAACGACGAACGGCCGGCGAAGATCGTGGGCGACCTCGAACCGCGCGCGGCCGGCATCGAGCCACAACTGCCGTTGCGACCCGGAAAAATCGGTCCTGACGACCGACGCGGTATCGATCGTCAGCCGCGACCCGTCGGCCAGCAGCACGGTGCGCACCTCGCCGATTCCGGTCGTGAACCGCGGTTCTGCGGCGGCGATCTCGCGCGTCGGCGATAAAGCCGCGAAGTACCGACTGCCGATCGGGATGCCGAACAGCGCAACCGCCACAAGGCCCGCCGCCGCAGCGTAACCCGCGCTTGGATGCCGCGCGAGGAAGCCTGCGCGCCGCAACCGGCGCGCCCTGCCGAATTCGGTGTTGCCGATGAAGGCGGTTCGCTCGGAAGTCTGCGTGAGCCGGTCGTAGGCGATGCCGTGCGCCGGATCGGCCGCGCGCCAGGCGTCGAACCGCGCCACGTCAGCGTCGTCGTACGGACCGTGGAGCCGCGCGAACCACGCGGCCGCCTCCCGGCGAACCGCTTCGCCGAGCGGGTCACGGCGGCTGGGGCCGGTCATCGGTCGGTGAGAAGCCGATCGAGGTGGGCAATGGCGCGGCTCATCTGCTTCTCGACACCTTTGATACTCAATCCCGTTCGCGCGGCGATCTCGGCATAGGTATAGCCATCAAGCCGATGCGCCATGAAAATTTCGCGGGTCAGCGGCTTCAGCCGGGCCATCGCCTGCTCGAGCCGCTTGAGCATGTCGCGCGCTTCCAGTCGGGCGATGGCATCGGTAACCGGAAGCAGATCCTCCTCGCCGTCCCAGAGCTGAAGGTGAGCCGGCCGTCGACTCGCCGCTTTGGCGGCATCGCGCGCGAGATTTTGTGCGCTTTTGTGCAGATAGCCTTCGGGACAATCGATCGCCATCAGGCGCTCGGGAGGAAGCGCGAGAACACGCAGGAAGGTCGCCTGGAGCAGATCATCGGCGCCGTCGGACGTCGCATGACGCCGCAGAAAACGCAGCAATCGCGCCTTCTGCTGCCTATAGAGGGTATCGAAGGACGGCATCGTTCCTTCGAACGACCGGTCCGGCGGCGACGGATCCGGCAGCGGACTCTCCAGCGGCGGTCGCGTCGCCGTCAGACGCACGGGAGCAATTCCGCGTCGTATGTGATGGGTACAGGTGAGACGATGGGCATCCTGTCGGCTCCGCTGGCGAGGCGAAGCCGGCGGAAGCCGGGTGTTGAGAACATGCTTGAACATGCGCCGACGCTTTTAGCCGCGAACGGCCTTGACATAGGCGTCGGCCACCCGGCCGCACCGATGGCGGGTTCGTGTTCCAAGCGAGGTTCTCACGCCTCGGCGCCGCATCCGGGCAACGCCGTATCAGACTAGAATCATTGGTCGCCAATGCAAGCGTCGACGCCGCCGCGGTCAGCCGTGCCGTGTCAGATGGATTGCCCGGCCGATCCGATCAGCCGACCTTCCAGGGGTGGGGGTCGATTTCTGCGAGATCGATTATCGACCTCCCCCACCGCCGTTTCCGGCCGCCATGGTGCTCGTCAGAACCCGCCGCCTTGTCGCGGCGCGCCACGCCAGCTCAGGAGCCGCAACATGTCCGCCAACGCCGCCGGTCTTCCGCCGCGCTACCTGCGAACGCCCGAGGCCGCGCGAATCCTGAGCCTCTCGTACCGTACCCTCGAGAAGCATCGCTGCTACGGGACAGGGCCGCGCTACTCGAAGGTCGGCGGCCGCGTCGTCTACCGGCTCGACGATCTCGAGGCGTGGGTCGATCGCGGCATGAAGTCGTCGACCAGCGATCCCGGCATCGACACGGTGCTACCCGCCAAGCGTCACGCTGCCATCGCGCCGGCGTACGTCGGCGGCAATCGCTGAGCCAGTCGCACCGTGTCACGGACATCCCGCATACGAGCTTCCGAGCGCGACCAACTCGAACTGTTCCGCCCGACCGCGCGTAACATCGCCCCGCGCGATGCGCAGGATCTCATGGCCTATCCGTTCTTTAGCCTGGCGAAGTCGCGGCGGACCAAGCCGATCGATTTTCACGCCGGCGACATCAGCGTCCGCGTCGATGCCGATCATGCTATCGGCATGGCGACGATCTGGGACGCTGATATCCTGATTTGGGCGGCGAGCCAGATCGTCGATGCTCGCGACGCAGGGTTTCCGACATCGCGCCTGATGGCGACGACACCGCACGAAATCCTGACCTTCATCGGTCGCGGCACCTCGGTACGCGACTACCTCCGGCTCAAGGCCGCGCTCGACCGCCTGCAGGCGACCACCATCGCGACCTCGATCCGGCAGCCGACTGGCCGGCGAATGCACCGCTTCTCGTGGATCAACGAGTGGAAGGAGCGTGCCGACGTGCAAGGGCGCGTCATGGGCGTTGAGCTGATCCTGCCCGACTGGTTCTATTCCGCAGTGCTCGACGACGCCCTCGTCCTAACCATCGACCCGGCATATTTCGAGCTGCTCGGCGGGCTGGAGCGCTGGCTCTACCGCGTCGTCCGCAAGCACGGCGGCCATCAGCGCGGCGGATGGCAGTTCGATCTCCGCCATCTGCACCTGAAGTCGGGTAGCCTGTCGCCGCTGCGCCGGTTCGCGTTCGAACTACGCGAGCTCGTCCGCCGTCAGCCGTTGCCGGGCTACCGGCTCGGCCTCGTCATCGAGCCAAGGCGGACACTGCTGACATTCGCACTCGCTTGTGGACAGCCTGTGAAACCGCTCGTGCTATCGGGAACATCGGGGCACGTGCTATCGGGAACACCCGGCTCGTGCTATCGGGAACAAAAATCCGGCCTAAGCCTCGGATATCATGCGGCGATCTCGCTCCGTAACTTAGAGTCTAACCAAGTATCTAACTTGGTTGTAGAGCGTGGACGATCTGGAGGTGGTTCTCGAGCCGTCAGTGCCACGCGCAGGCCGACGCGATGATCGTCGCCTTGCTCAACCAGAAGGGTGGGGTCGGCAAGACCACGCTGGCGCTCCACCTCGCCGGTCGATGGGCCGGAAAGGGAAGGCGAGTTCTCGTCGTCGATGCCGATCCGCAGGGGTCGGCACTCGACTGGTCGGAGCAGCGCGCCAGTCTTGGCCATCCCAGGTTGTTCGGTGTCCTCGGGCTGCCACGCGAGACGCTGCACCGCGAGCTTCCGGCGATCGCCGCCGACGTCGATCACGTCATCGTCGATGGTGCGCCGCGCATTGCCGGCGTCGCGCGATCGGCGTTGCTGGCGGCCGATGTCGTTATCGTGCCCGCGACGCCGTCGCCGCTCGATGGCTGGGCCTCGGCCGAGATGCTGCGCTTGCTCGACGAGGCGCGCGTGTTCCGGCCTGACCTCATCGCGCGGATGGTGCTCAATCGCTGCGCGACCCGGACTGTCATCGCCCGCGAGACCGCCGAGGCGATGGCCGGCCAGGAGCCGCCGGTGCTTGCCGCCCGTATCGGGCAGCGCGTCATCTTCGCCGAGGCGGCCGCAACCGGCCAGCTCGCTCACGAACTTGATCCCGGCAGCCTCGCCGCGGCCGAGATCGCGGCGCTGGCGGCCGAAGTCGAAGGATTCAAGCGGTGAGCGCGTCCCAAAAGCCCGCCCGCTTCACCGCGAGACCCGGCAATCCGGATGCGTGGGTCAAGGCCAGCGAACCGCCGCAAGCCAGGGCCGGGCAGTACGATGCCCGGCTGACCGTCGATGTCACGACGACACTCCGGGGCCAGATCAAGGTCGCCGCGTTTCGTCGCGGCCTGACCGTCGCCGACATGTTGCGGGCCCTCCTCGCGCGCGAGTTCGGTGACGACGAGGCGTCGTCATGACCGCGGCGGTCACCGAGGTCGAGCTGACCCATATTCCCGGCCGCATCGAGCGCTGGCTCCGGTTCGGGGCACCGGTGCGTGACCGCATCGTCGATCGGCGACGGCGCGTGCTCGAGTTCGTGCCCGGCCAAGTATTCGCCTTCGTCCGCTGGGCAGCCAACGACCACGGCACGGTCCTCAGCCGGATCGATATCCTGCGCACCGTCGAGGCGGGGCAGTCGCTCGTGACCATCCCGTGCGTTCACCCCGGCGGCGACAGCCTGCTCCGCCAGTCGGGCTGGCCGAAGGTCGAGGCGGTGCTTGCCGCCATCGACGCCGCCGAGCAGGTTGCGCCGGCGGTCGACGTCTGCCCCGACCATTGGCGCCACGTCCACCAGCGGCTGACGGTGGGCGAGCCGCGCCGGGCCTATTCACTGCCCCAGCATCGGGCATGGCTGCTTCGCCGGCGGATTGGCTCGTGACGCCGTGGCGATCACTGCTCGGTGTCGCCGGCACCGCGTCGCTCGTTACAGCCGTTGCGGCGACCATCGCTGTCGATATGCCCCGTCGCGTCATCTGGAACGTATCGGCAAGCGTTCCGCTCGGGCTTTACGTTACGACGCCGGTACACCGCCTTCGCGTCGGCGAGCTGGTCGCGGTCAGGCCGCCGGAGAAGCTGGCGACGTTCATGGCCTCGCGCCGCTATCTCGGCGCGGGTGTGCCGATGCTCAAACATGTTGCCGCACTTCCCGGTCAGTCGGTCTGCAGGCGCAGATTACGGATCCGGATCGATGGCCGACCCGTCGCTTCCGCGCGATTGGCGGACAGCCTTGGACGACCATTGCCGGCATGGCGCGGGTGCCACCGGCTCACAGACGACGAGGTGTTTCTCCTCAACGCAGAAGTCAGCGACAGCTTCGACGGCCGCTACTTCGGTGCCGTGCCGCGATCGAAGGTGATCGCGCGCGCGGTTCCGGTTTGGACATGGCGGGCGCGATGAGCCGGATGAGGCGCTGCCATCTGGTTTTGGCGCTGGTGGGCATCGTCGTATTGCCGACGACCGCTGTCGCCGAGCCGGCACGCTCGCCATCGTGTCGTGATTTCGCGGTCGAGGCGGCGCAGATAGCCGGCTTGCCGCTGCCGTGGATCGACGCGGTGATGCGCGCCGAGAGTGGCGGCAATGCCCGTGCGATCTCGGCGGCCGGTGCGCTCGGCTGCATGCAGATCCTGCCGTCGACCTGGCACGAGCTGCGCGGCCGCGGCGTTGCCGGGCCCGACCCGTTCGATCCGCGCGCCAACATGAGCGCCGGTGCCGTGTACCTGCGCACGATGCACGACCGCTACGGCTGGCCCGACGCGCTCGCCGCCTATCACGCCGGCATCGGACGGTTCGAGGAGTATCTCACAAGCGGACGACCGCTGCCGGCCGCGACACTTGCCTACGTTACCCGTATCTCGGCATGGCTTGGTCACGCGGGGCCGGCGACGCTGGTTCCATCCGGCGTGGGCCAGTTAAAGTCCTGGACCGAAGCGCCGATTTTCATCGCCAGCGGCACCCCGCTGCAAAATGCCGATGGAAATCAGGTCGGGCCGAGCACCTCTGTCTCGCTTGTCGGTGAAGTCGCCAAATTGCCCGTCGAGCAGGTCGAGCAGAGCGCTCGAGACACGATCTTCGTGCTCCATCACCGGTGATCTGCCTCCACTACATCGATCGTAGGTTTTCGCACACTGGAGTGCTGGTGTGTGGGGAGCAACTCATTGGGAGGGCAAGGATACGGGAGGGCAGGATAAAAGCCGCAAGGTGCGGGGCGGTCGGGGAGGCAAATAGCGCAGTGATATCAAGCTGCGCGAGCACCTTGCGATCAAGCATGCAAATGTTAGCCAACGCGGAAAACGTCGGCGTTCCGCCATTTAACGCACCTTGCGTCGAAAATAGCCATGTCCATTGACGACGAACTTCGCATTCGCCCTGGACGCGTCAGGGGCGGTGGCCCACGCGTCGAGCCGTTCCTGAACAAGGTCATCCGCGCCGCGCAAAAGGCGGGCGGTCTCCGCGCTGGGACCGGCAAGGCCAGTCGCTTTGGTCGCGGTCGATCGGCGACACTAGCTGCCTCGCATCGACTCAGCGACCGTTCACGCGGCGCGATGATCAAGGCGCGGGTCGTGCGCCGGATGCGGACACCGGGAGCGCTGGCGGCCCATCTCCGCTATCTCGGCCGCGACGGCACGACCCGTGACGGCGAAGCCGGCCGCCTGTTCGACGCGCAGGTAGATACGGCGGACCCCCATGACTTCGCGGACCGATGCGACGGCGATCGCCATCACTTCCGCTTCATCGTCTCGCCCGACGACGCGACCGAACTCGGGGACCTGAAAACCTTCGCCCGCGAGTTGATGATCCAAGCCGAGCGCGATCTCGGCACGAAGCTCGACTGGGTCGCGGTCGATCACTGGAACACCGAGCACCCGCACGTCCACGTTCTCGTCCGCGGTCGCACCGACACGAGCGAGGACCTCGTAATCAGCCGCGACTACATCAGCCGCGGACTGCGCGCGCGGGCGGCCGACCTGGTTACCCTCGAACTCGGCCCGCGCTCAGAAATCGATCTGCGCCGCAGCCTCGACGCGCAGGTCGACGCCGACCGCTGGACGAAGCTCGACCACGCACTGGCGACGGAGGCTCGCGACGGCATTGTCGATCTTCGCCCAGACCCGTTTGTTGTTCCCGATCCACTGCGCGAAACCAAGATCGGGCGAATGCGCAAGCTCGAACGCCTCGGGCTTGCGGAGCCTATCGGTGCCGCCTGCTGGCGGCTCGACGCCGAAGTCGAGCCGCGCCTCCGCGCGCTCGGCGAGCGCGACGACATCATCAAGAGGCTGCACCGCAGCCTCGGCAACGATCGTAGCGCAAGACTAGTTCTCGACGGCGAGCGCCAGCCAACCGGCGTCGTCGGTCGTCTCGTCGCGCGCGGCCTCGACGACGAATTGCGCGGCAGCGCCTTTGCCATCGTCGAGGGCATCGACGGCAAGGCGCATCATCTCCGCCTCGGCAGTTTGGAGGCGACGGGAGACGGTCAAGTTGGCTCGATCGTCGAGCTGCGGCGGTTTGCCGACGCCAAGGGACAGGAGAGAGCCGCGCTCGCGGTGCGCTCGGATCTCGGTCTCGAACAACAGATCAACGCAGACGGCGCGACCTGGCTCGACCGGCAGCTGGTTGCGCGGGCACCGCTGCCGCTGGTCGAAGCCGGTTTCGGCAGCGATGTCCGCCAGGCGCTTGGCGACCGGGCGGAATATTTGGTGAAGCAGGGTTTCGGGACGCGAGACGGCACCGGGCAATTCTCGGCAGTACGAAATCTGCTCGAACGGCTGCGCGACCGCGAGATCGCAGTGACAGGTCAGCGCCTCGCCGCCGACACCGGCCTGACGCCGCACCCGCACGTGCCCAGCGAACTCGACGCCGGCTTGCCGGTCTCGGGCACCTACCGCCAACGTCTGACGCTGGCATCGGGCAGGTTCGCGATGATCGATGACGGCCTGGGTTTCCAGCTTGTCCCGTGGTCGCCCGGGCTCGAGCGACATCTCGGGCAGGCGGTCTCTGGCATCACCATGCCCGGCGGTGGGATCGATTGGACGATCGGACGCAAGCGCGACCTCGAGATCTGACGATTATCCCTTGTGTGCGCTGGGCTGCGACCGACTACGCTCATCGGTGATGCGCGCTTGAGCATCGCCGTCGGCGGTGGCGAACATCGCGCGGTGTCTGCAACCCGCATCCTTTGGGGCCAGTTGCTCCTTGTCGTGACGATCGCGTTCGGCTTTGTCTGGGGCGCGACCGAGTGGGCGGCGTGGCGGCTCGGCTTCCAAGCTGAGCTCGGGACACCGTGGTTCATGCTCGGCCATTGGCCGATCTATCTCCCGTTGAAGCTTTTCTTCTGGTGGTACTGGTTCGACGTCTACGCGCCACACGTTTTCGAGCAGGGCGGCGCGATGGCCGTGTCGGGCACGATCCTCGCCATCGCCGCCGCACTGGCGCTGTCAGTGCGGCGCGCCCGCGAGGCGAGCGAGGTGACCACTTACGGCTCGGCACGCTGGGCGACGCGCGACGAGGTGCAGGCTGCCGGCATGACCGGCGACGCCGGCGTCATTCTCGGTCGTTACGACGAGCACTACCTCCGCCACGACGGACCCGAGCACGTGCTGTGCTTCGCGCCGACACGGTCGGGCAAGGGCGTCGGGCTGGTGGTGCCGACCCTGCTGACCTGGCCGGCGTCATGCATCGTCCACGACATTAAGGGCGAGAACTGGACCCTCACCGCCGGCTGGCGTGCGAAGTTCGGCCGCGTCCTCCTGTTCGATCCGACCAACGTGGCGAGCGATGCCTACAATCCGCTCCTCGAGATTCGCCGCGGCGCCCGCGAGATCCGCGACGCCCAAAATATCGCCGACATCCTGGTAGATCCCGAAGGCGCGCTCGAACGCCGGTCGCATTGGGAGAAGACCAGCCATGCCCTGCTCGTTGGGGCGATCCTGCATGTGCTCTACGCGGAGGCCGACAAGACGCTCGCCGGCGTCGCCAACTTCCTGTCCGATCCCCAGCGGACGATCGATGTCACGCTAAAGGCGATGCTGGCGACGCCGCACCTCGGCGACCGCCCCCACCCGGTCGTCGCCTCGGCGGCGCGCGAACTGCTCAACAAGTCCGACAACGAACGCTCGGGCGTGCTGTCGACCGCCATGTCGTTCCTCGGCCTCTACCGGGATCCGGTCGTGGCGAAGGTGACAGCGCGGTGCGACTGGCGGATCGACGATCTGGTTTCAGGTGACCGGCCGACGACGCTCTACCTCGTCGTGCCGCCGTCTGATATCGCCCGGACCAAGCCGCTGATCCGGCTAGTGCTCAACCAGATCGGCCGCCGGCTGACGGAGCGGCTCGACCAGACCGGTCATCGTCATCGCCTGCTGCTGATGCTCGACGAGTTTCCCGCGCTCGGTCGCCTCGACTTCTTCGAAAGCCAGCTGGCCTTCATGGCGGGCTATGGCATCCGCGGCTTCCTGATCGCCCAGAGCCTCAACCAGCTCGAGCGTGCCTACGGCCCGAATCATGCCATCCTCGACAACTGCCATGTCCGCGTCGCGTTCTCGACCAACGACGAGCGGACCGCGAAGCGCGTGTCGGACGCCCTCGGCACCGCCACTGAAATCCGCGATGCGCGCAACTACGCAGGCCACCGCATGGCACCGTGGCTCGGGCATCTGATGGTCAGCCGGCAGGAGACGGCGCGACCGTTGCTGACGCCGGGGGATGTAATGCAATTGTGCCCAACCGAGGCGGTCGTACTGGTCTCGGGATTACCGCCAGTACGGGCGACCAAAGCGCGCTACTTTGCAGATCGACAGCTATCGCATCGTGTGCTGCCGCCGCCGGCGTCCATCTTCCGGCGTCTGAGGCGCGAGCACGACTGGGACGCGACCGCCCCGCTGCCGGCTGCCGTGCCGGCGGCCACCGAGCAGATCCGGGAAGAGACGCACGATGGTGGGCTATGTCGTGAGCTCGAGCTGCCGGAGCACGAGCGCGCGACGCAATGGCCGACCGTAGACGAGCAAGCCCCAGCGCTGGATAACGAATTCGAAAACAACGTCGTGCGGGTACGATCGCTCAACGGCCAGCAGCGGGTGGCGGCGCGGCAGGCATCGCTCGATCCAGGCGATGGGCTGGAATTCTACTGATGCGGAAGCGGCAGCTCACCGTGTATCTAGAACTGAGGACGTTTAACGATCTTGCAACCTACGCCGCCCGGCAAGGCCGTCCCAAATCGCTGGTGGCCGAGGCAGCCATCGCATCGTTTCTGTCGCCCGACGCGGCGGGTCGGCAGGAAGCGGCGATCTCCAAGCGTCTCGATCGGATCGTCCGGGTGCTCGAGCGGCTCGAAAGGAACGACGGTATTGCGCTGGAGACCCTGGCGCTGTTCATTCGTGCCTGGTTGACGGCGAACCCGGCAACCACCGACCAGGGTTCTGCGGCGGCGCGAGCGAAAGGTGCCGAACGCTACGATCGATTTGTCGAGGCACTTGGCCGAAGGCTCGCGGCGGGCGCGTCGCTGGCGCGAGAGGTCTTGGAGGAGGAGACTCGTTTGAAAAGCGGACCACTTGAACCCAGAGGGCCCGCAAATCCTTAAGGTCATGGCGTATATTAGGAAGGGTTCGTTCGAAAGTTAAGGTCATCTCAATTACCAAGCTGCGACGATTCCGTCAGCTCGCGGGTCCGCTGCTCCTTCGAGTAAGCCGGAGCGGTGACTGACGATAGCGCCGGCATGACCTACTATTGGGGAAAAGGCGGGCAATAACTCAACGACATGGCCTGCGGCTATCAAAGCAGTGATCAACGCAGGATCAAAGCGATCTTCAAGCTTCAGCGATGTGCTCTCCTCGCCCCAGGTTCGGCCTAGCAGCCAGCGTGGTGCTGTCACACTTGCTTGCAGCGCATGTCCGAAGCGCGCGTAGCGGGTGAACACAGCCGCCTGGGTCTGCGGCTGTCCCTCGCCGCCCATCGTGCCATAGGCCATCACACGGCCGTCGTTGAAGCAGGCCAGCCCCGGGCTGAGTGTATGGAAGGGCCGACGTCGTGGACGAAGTGCATTCCAGCCGTGAGCCGCGAGGCGAAAGCCGGCACCGCGATTCTGCCAAACAATCCCTGTTTCGGGCAGTACGAGTCCCGATCCAAATTCGAAATACGTGGACTGAATGCAACTGACCACTTGGCCGCGCTTATCCGCAGCAGCAAACCAAGTGGTGTCGCCCAGAGCGGACTTGTGTGGCCAAGGAAGCGCTCGGTGTGCGTCGATGTCGGAGGCCATAGCAACGAGCGCGGAACTGTTGTCGAGCAGCAGTTGCGGATCCGATTCCATGTAGGCCGGGTCGCCACAATAGCGATCGCGCCAGAGGAAAGCTTGCTTGGTCGCCTCAATCAATCCGTGGATATGCGCGAAACCATCCGCATCCGCCGCTTCTATTCGATCAAACAGCGCGAGAATGAGAAGCGCCGCGATGCCTTGCGTCGGTGGTGCGGTGTTGAATAACATCGCCTCTCGGACGCGGACGCGAAGAGGCGCAGGTGTGAGAGCGCGGTGGTCGGCGAGATCGTCGCGGGAGAGAGGGCTTCCGAGGGCAGCGAGATCGGTCGCGATTGCGTCCGCCAGTTCGCCGTAGTAAAAATCATCCAGCCCATTTTCCGCCAGTCTGACGAAGCTCCTGGCGAGCGCCGGTTGCCGCAGAATTTCGCCCTCCAACATTGGACGGCCCTCCGACTCAAAAATAGCGGCATAGTTGCCAGGTTGCGCGCGGAGTTCGGTACCTTTGGCGGCTGCTACTTCGGCACCGCCGGCTGTGATCACGACGCCCTCGTCGGCCAGCGTAATTGCATCACGGAGCAACCGTGCGACCGGTAATTGACACGCGTCGTTCTTTAGGGCGGCCGCCCAGCCAGAGACCGTTCCCGCGACAGTGATGGCGGCAAGAGGACCGCGCCAGGGAATAGTCGTCATCCCTTTATAGAGTGTCTGGTCGACGGCTTGGCCGGCGGCACCGCACGCATCGACTGTATGGACGTGGCCGTCCGGCTCAGCGATCACCCAAAATCCATCGCCGCCAATTCCGGTCATATGGGGATAGACGACGGCGAGGGTGGCCGCGACCGTCACGCAGGCCTCAACCGCGGTACCGCCGTCGCGCAATATGTCGCGTCCGGCTTGCGCAGCGAGGTGGTGCGGCGCGACGACCATGCCTTGTCGGCTTCGCGGCGTGTTGAGCATCGTTTCAGCTAGGAAGTTGCGCTGATCAGCGAGACGTGGGCCGACACGATCCGCCAGCCTTCTTCAAATCGTACCCAACTCTGGGTTTGGCGACCTACGGCAGCTGTGCCGGTGCGCTTAAACTCGACGTTGATAACGCCCATCTCGTGTCCAAAACTGGTAATGGTCGTTCGGATGACCTTTCGCGGCGGCGAACCGCCGGTGCGAGCAGCGCGAAAGGCCGCGATCGCGTCGATGCCATAGAGATTCTCACCGATGCCGAGCCGGACAACATCGGGCGATTGCCAGAACATCGCATCCAGCGCCGACAAGTCATTCGCCATAAGCGCAGCCTCGTACCGATTAGCAAGTCTGGTCAACTCGACGACAACTGACGGGTCATTGATTATCATGCTGAGTCTCTAAATTCGCCAGTTTAGCGATTGGCGCACTGGCCGTCCCCGCGCGCTCGAGTGCCGCGGCGACACCCAAGGTCAGGCCTTCGCACCAACGCGGAGCCATGATCTGTATGCCCGCCGGCATCTCGCCCGCGGAATGGACAGGCACAACGACGACGGGCAATCCAACGAAACTGAACGGCTGCGTATAAAGCCCTAGGCTGGCGCGAACGGATAATGTCTCCCCGCTACAAACGACTGTGGCTTCGCCCAGCAACGGTGCCGTGAACGGCGTGGCCGGCGCGAGTAGGACATCTACCGTTTCGAACAGAGCATCGACCTCGCGAGCGTACTCGCAACGGATATCATACGCCATGGAGAGGATCGATGCCGGTAGCATGGCACCGGCGATCAAGCGACTTCGCGTAGCCGGATCAAATTCTGCGGCACGAGTACGTAGCATCGGCAGGTGCCGCGTGCCTCCCTCGGTCGCCGTTATGCAGAAGGCAGCGGCACGGGCAATGTGGCTGTGCGGCAACTCGACCATATTACTGCTGCCGAGCATTGCAGCGGCTCGACTGACGGCGGCCGATATCCCGGGGCCGACATATCGAGCGAACCAACCACCGAGCACCCCGATCCGCAATCCTCTTATGGGGAGATCAAGCAAGGGTGCAGTCGGCTCTAGCGGACGTTCGATTTGGTGTGGATCCGCTCCATCTCGGCCTTGAAGAACGTCGTAGGCAACCGCCAGATCGCGGACCGAGCGTGCAAACAGGCCAACATGATCGAGGCTGTCGATAAAGGGGTAGATGCCGGTTCTCGAAAGGCGTGCAAAGCTGGGTTTCATCCCAAACACGCCGCAAAGCGCGGCGGGCACGCGAACCGAACCGTTGGTATCAGTGCCAAGCGTAAGCGGCACTAATCCCGCAGCGACCGCTGCTGCTGAGCCGCCCGACGACCCGCCCGCAATCCGACCCGGATCGTGTGGATTGCGAGTGGCGCCATAGTGCGCGTTCTCGGTCGAGAAGCCATAGGCAAACTCGTCCATGTTAAGCGTACCGATCAGAATGGCACCTGCCGCTTCAAGCTGCGCGACCGCGAAAGCGTCGCGTTGTGCGGGCGGTGCGTCACGCATTATGACCGAACCCGCGATCGTGGTTATGTCGGCGACGTCGAACAGGTTTTTCACCGCGAAGGGCACACCGGCCAGCGGACCGACATCCTGCCCTGCGGCGATGCGGGCGTCGATCCGCGCCGCAGCGGTGCGCGCGCGCTCGATGAGGATAGCAGTAAAGCAGTTGAGCTGCGGATCTAGCCGAGCAATGCGCTCGAGCGTCGCTTCGACGACGCCAACGGCAAACCGCGAACCCGTGCGGACTTCGGTAGCGATCGCGACCGCGTCGAGCGTCTCCAGTGGCGGCGTATTCATTTCCTGGCCGGTTCTCGAGAGTACGCGAGAACCGGCGCAACCTGATTTATGACAACCCGCATCGCGTCGCGTACTTCCGCTAGCGCCTCATCGTCGAGCTGCAAGCCGAGTATGGCGGCGGAGGTGGCGACGAAGGCTGCTACCTCGGCATCCGTTTGCGCGATCACACCATCGCCCCGATGGTAACCGTCTCCTTCGACAATGCAGCGGCCACCGCGGCGCATGATGCGACGAAGCCATAGCATTGTCGAACGTTGTACAAGGTGGCAGCGACGCAATAGCCGGGCGATGTCGTTGCACAGCAATCCTCGACAAGCACGCAATCGTACCCGCGAAAACTGGCATCCTGCAGCGTATTCAACACACATTGGTCGAGGTTCACGCCCCCAAATAACAATGTTGTCACACCCAGATTGCGCAAAATGCTGTCGAGCGGCGTATCCCAGAAGCCCGACATCGCGAACTTGGCAACGTGGATGTCGCTGCTTGCATCGATAAGTTCGTCGACGACCGCCGCCGACCAGCTTCCCTGCTCCAAGACGTGTGCGCCGTTGCCCAAAGGGTCTCCGAGACCGGGGCCAAGCCCGGCCCGATCGTAGACATGATGTGTCGAGGGGCCGAGGTTGAGCCGATCAGGACGATTACCCCAGTTGAGCCAGATGACCGGAATATTCCGCAAGCGGACGATCGGCAGCATTTGCTGTATAGGTGCAATCGCCGCCCGCGCCGGTGCTACATCGACGCCGATCGTCGCCAGCCAGCCTTCCGGATGACAAAAATCATTCTGCATGTCGATGACGACGAAGGCGGTGGTAGCAACGTCAAGCCGGATATCCTGCGGCGTGGCAGCAACTTCGACTGGCTGGGGGCGATTCGGGATACGTACAAAATCGACGGAGGTCTCATCGACCATCCAGCAATTTGTCCGCCCGCTGCCGATGGCGCGACGCGTGCTCACCCTGTCGCTCCTCCACGCAAGACGAGGAGGTCCTCGTCGTCCAGCGTAACCGGTTGCCCTGCCAGGATCAGTTCCGCAAATCCTTCATTCGGGATCATGAAGGTCAACGTATATAATTTGCCGCAACCCGTGTTTTCGATGACGTGCTCGCTACCAGGGCGCAGCATCAGTGCATCCCCCTTGGCGATCGGGTAGGAGAGGCCTCCGCACCGAGCGATCCCATCCCCTGACAAGACGTAAAAGAATTCGTGCGCATGACGATGGGAATTGGGCGGCGTTGTGCCTCCAACCGTAAAGATCTCCACCACACACACAGAGCCAATGGCATCGGACGCTGGATCGAAGAGCAGTGCGAAATAATTCGTGTCGGCAGGAGCAATTCGACGTGCTTCCACGGTAGCAACTGATCGAAAAACGACCGGCGGCAGCGCGGTATCGACGCGAACCATCAGGCTTGCGGAGCGCTGCGATAACGCAGCCGGTCAAGCGGAAAACGCATTACTTCGCCGACCAAGAGGATGAACGAGTCCACCATATGTTGAGCAAGCCGTGCACCACGCTCAGCATCAGCAGCAGTGGCGTTGCCGCACACGCCCCAGGAGTTGAGATCTTGTGCTTGCCAACCGAAGCCGATGTGGCCCTCAGGCGCAAGGAATTGGTACTCTTTCTCCATCTCCTGTCCCAGTGACATGAAGTTTTGTGTCTGGGTCATATCGACCAAATCAGGACGGAGGTGCAGCATAAGCGACGTTTCGACTTCGCCACCGTGAATGCCGTGCCGACATTCATCGGCCGGGAACAAGCCTTCAGGTATTCCGAAGGCAAACCACGCCGCGTTGACCACCAGCATACCACATCTAATACGAAGCTCACGTGCGACGATGTCCAGTACCTGCGGCTGGCCGCCATGCGAGTTCAGCAAGATCAGCTTTTGTATCCCAGCACGCCGCACGCTCTCACCCAGCTCGACAAGAATAGCGCCCAACGTCGTGTTCGATAGGCTCAGCGTACCTGGAAAAGCTTCATGTTCATTGCTCTTGCCGACCGCTTGGATTGGAAGCGCTAAGACCGAGAGCGACGCGGGAATTGCCGCCAGCGCTCGCTCGAGCAGGAGTTCGTTGATACACGAGTCTACCCAGACCGGCAGATGCGGCCCGTGCTGCTCGATCGCTCCGATCGGAAGTATCGCCACCGTTTCTTTCGGCAGAGTCTCGAACATTGGCGACGAAATCTCATGCCAGTGCCGCGGCGGCTTTTTATCAAGGCGCGCGTTCATCGAGCTGCTCAATGACTTAGGGGCATGGCATCGTCGCCCTTCGCACGATGGTTGGTCGCCTCCGGTTCGTCGTGCGCGGCAAGAAGGTCGCGCAGCATCTCACGGATCAACAAGCCCGGCCTGTCGCTGGCCATGCTCGCCTCGATCCCGCGATAATCAAGCGGGACGTCATAGTCGGTACCTTCCAGAATGTATTTGTCCTCCTCGACGACCGCGTTGTCGAAACGGATCACGTCGGCGGTCGATGTCTCGGATTCAGTATCATTTCTGAAACAGAACTGCACGATTTGCGACCTCGCATCGTCGATAGGCGTGGCTGCAGTAACGATCGAATGTACGAGGCCTGTCGGATATTTGATCCTCGTTTTACGGAGGAAAGGGATGTACCATATCGCCTGTGAACTACGCACCGTCGTATCATCGCTGATACCTAGAACCTCTTTTTGAAGATCTCGATTTACGACAGGGACTTCGGACTCCATGACAAAGCCGTCGGCAGTCTTCGTAATCGTGAAGGCTGCAGGTTTGGGGCTACCGGCATCGCCGAAGGTGTCGCGATGAACGAAGGCGATGTGCGCCATGTCAAAGCTGTTTTCCATCAGCCTCAATCCGGCACACTGCCAAACGTCATAGAACTGATCGATCTTTCGATAGCTGGGCGATGCGGCCTCTTCGAATTCTGGAATAGCAAACAGCGGATCGCCCAATGCGACCCATACGTACCCGTAGCGCTCCGCTGCATTGAACGCTGGCGTTCGCATCGCCGATCGATGATCGCGCCCTTCCCCGACTTGCGGCACCCTCACGACCGCACCGCTCCTGTCATACTGCCAGCCATGATAGCCGCAGACGATCCGGCCCGCTTCGCAATAGCCGCGTGACAGCTTTGCCGTCCGATGGCAGCAACGGTCAGCGATTGCGGCGGGGGTGCCATCGGCCGTCATCCAGAGTACGATATCGACACCTAGCAGTCGAAACGGCTTTGGCCCATCGGTCAGGTGGGCAACCGGCATGACGGGATACCAGAAGCGCCGAAGGAGAGACTGTTTGGTGACTAGCACATTTACGTTCCATCAGCGCAGCGCACGTCGCAAACAGCATGATAAAGCTTCCGATTGAAGCATCAAAAAGTGGGCTGGGCGCTGCCAAAATAAGACGCCGCCCTACCATGCGGTGCAAGTGTTTATTGATCGCTTAATAGCAGCGCAGCGGTCACATTAATATGCTTTAGGAGCTCGCGGCCGGATCCTAGCCTCTTTGTGATAGTAGCGGCACCGCAAGAGTGACTGCCTCGGGGAGAGTGGCTGAACGACAGCAAGGGGCGCGTCATGACGAAACTGTCTAATCGAAAAGTCCGTTTCGCACTACTCACAGCGACATCGCTATCGGCAGCTCTGTCGGCTACACCGATAAGCGCCCAGCTTGTGCAGACCGAGCCGCAGGGCGCGCCTTCCCGGGCGTCCGGTTTAGAGTCCGCCCAGCTAGAGGACATTGTCGTCGTCGCCGACAAGCGGGAGGTGAACCTGCAGAAAGCGCCCCTCGCCATCACCGCGCTGAGTGCAGATACGCTCAAGGTTGCTAATATTTTGAGCTCCGTTGATCTGAACGGTTATGTTCCAGGTCTGACGGTTGCGCGAACCGAGGGTGTCAACAGAGTCGTCAGCATACGTGGTATCGGCAATGAGGCAAACCAGAATGACGGCGCCCAGCCCGGAGTCGCTTACCATATCGACGGCGTCTATATCGCCAGCCCAGTAGCGTTGAATGCCGATTTTCTGGACGTCGAACGGGTCGATGTGCTGCGTGGTCCCCAAGGCACGGTCTTTGGCCAAAACTCAACAGGGGGCACGATCAACGTGATCTCCCGCCAACCCAAGCTCGACGAAACATCGGGCTACGTCGACCTCAGCGGTGGCAACTACAACTATTTTCGTGGCGAAGCCGCCTTGAACGTGCCGATCAGTTCGACGATTGCCGTACGCGGGGCTATTCTGGGCATTCGCCACGACGGCTTTGCCACGGCCACGGCAGTACCCGGTTATCCAAACGGCTATGGTCTCGACAATGAGAGCACCGTGGAAGGCCGGGTATTCGCGTTGTGGCAGCCAACCAGCAACTTCAAGCTGATTTTAGGGTTTGAGGACGACAATCTTGATGAGAACGATCGGGCCCAGAAGAGCATCTTTGATCCTAATCCCGATCCGCGTCAGCTGACCCAGGACTACCCGGGAAGGTTTTATGTCGCCAGCCAGATTTACAGCGCGCGGGCGGAATGGGATCTGGGTGGCGTCACCCTCAAGGATACAACGAGTTTCCAGCACTTGATAAACCATCATTCCTTCGACCGTGATCGGTTGACCGCAGCGCTCTCGAATCCGCACGACCTCAATCCATTCGCTGACCGGAACTTTCATGCTTATACTGAAGAGTTGAACCTCTCTTCGAATGGAGACGGCCGGCTCCAATGGACGGTCGGCGGGTTCTATCTGAAACAGCGCAGCAAATTGTGCGTTCTCGAGTTTTCGCAGAATCCGGGTGCGACACTGCCGACCGAGTGCCAGGTGCTCCAGCCTGGTATCTCGATCTACGACATTGCCTTCCAAACTAATTCGACACAAAGCCGGGAGTCTTGGTCGGGTTACGGCCAGGCAACGTATAAATTCAGCGACGCACTCCGTCTGACTGCAGGTGCCCGTTACACGCAAGACACCGTCTCAGCGCTTATCAGCAATTACTTCAATGCCTACGGTCCGCCGACTAGTGCCGCAATTCGTAGCCGGGCATTAACCGGAAAAGTCTCACTCGAAGGCGATCTGTCTCAGCAGAATCTACTCTACGCGACAGTATCCCGTGGCTTCAAGCCGGGGGGCAGCAACCTGTCGCAAGACCCGATTGTGGTGCCGGTATTGTTCAAGCCCGAGCGGGTAACGGCCTATGAGCTGGGATCTAAGAATCGGTTCGCCGACGATGCCATCCAGCTCAACCTCGCTGCCTATTACTACGATTACAAAAACTTACAGCTTCAGCTCGATGACCCAGTGCCTTTCCAAGGCGGTGTTGGTAACGTCGACAAGTCCGAAATTTATGGCTTCGAAGCCGAGACATCGATCATCCTGCCGGCCGATTTTCGCCTGAACGGCGTCGTCGGTCTCGAGGGCAGCAAAATCCTATCAAACCAACTGCTGCTAGACGGCTATGAAGGAAACTTGGCTCAGCTTGCGCTGCAAGCCCAAGGCTTCGGTGCTTTTGCTCCACAGACGATCGCAGCTCGCGCTGCTGCCTCAAAGAGCGCTTATGGGAATGCTGTTCCGAAACTGCCTTCCGTGACAGGCAGCGCAACGCTCTACAAAACCGTTGCTTTCGATTCCGGTTCTAAGCTGCTGGCAAACTTTGGCCTTGTCTACCGCGGGTCATATGAAGCGCGCGTCTTCAACGAGCCGATCGATCGCGTGCCCGACTATCTATTGCTCAATACAGGCATTCGTTTTGTCCCGAACCACGGCGCCTGGGAGGTAGGCATAGTCGCCACTAACCTGACCAATAAAGCCGGCATCAATTCGCGCTTCATCGACGCATTCTCCATAGCGTCGGACGCGAACGGGCGTGGTGTGGTGACCCAGGAATATGTTCCGCCTCGCCAGGTAATCGCGACAGTACATTACAGCTTCTAAGGAAGCGCGGCGAGAGCGTTCCGTTCGAATGCCGGGCCGAGTTCAAGGATAGTCGATGATCGCACTCAGGATCATGTTAATCACTTCCGAGTTCTTGAGCGCCGTACAGAGCTTGACGGGGCGGCGGCCCGCAAAGGGCGACGGACGGCTGCGCTGCATCTCGCCCGGCCTTCGATCGAAGACGACCATGCCGGTGGTAAGCGACCCGGCGAGTTCGACCGCGGCGCGATAATCCGTGTAGGTCGCAAGGGACGGTTGCAGGTAGGGCAGAACCGCGCACGCGTCGTGCTGGGGCGCAATATCGAGTCCCGTGACCGCCAACTGACGCGCGCGATAGAAGCGCATGACCTTCCCGATGAAACTCGCCACCCGGTGCCCGCTGGTTTCGAGGCAGTCGATCTGGCTTTCTGTAAAGCCCGTGCGGGAGGTTATGTCATAGCCGACCATGTACATCGGAATGGCCGACGCCAAAACGATGTCGAGCGCTTCAGGATCGCTGCACGCGTTAAATTCGGCCATCGGCGTCGTGTTGCCTGGTCCGGCTGAGCCGCCCATGACCGAGAGCGAGGCGATCCCCGACTCGATATGGGAATAGGCTGACAAGGCCCTGGCCAGATTGGTGAGCGGGCCTGTGGCAATAATTGAAACCCCGCCGGGAAGCGACGCCTGTTCGGCGATGAAGTCGATCGCGCTCGTGATTTCCGGCTGGCGCGACGATGCTGGTAATTGCGCACCATCGAGGCCCGATCGACCATGAACATTGGCATCGATTCTCGATCGTTGCAGCGGTGTTCCAGAGCCTCGGAAAACTGGAATGTCCAAGCCAGCCATGTCAAGGAAACCTAAGGCGTTGCGCGTAGTCAGCTCGACCGGGGCGTTGCCGTAGACCGTGGTGACGCCCGATATCGTCAAGGCTCTCGCCGCCAGAAGAATGGCGACAGCATCGTCATGACCAGGGTCGCAATCGATGATGTAGCGCATATCAGGCGTCCTTACGCACCGCAGGATGGGTGTGCGCCGCCGCATCTTTCGATCGGTCAATCTCGCCGCGAAACGGCATAGCGTCACACGCGCCAATCCGGGTCACAGCAACAGCCGCGGCCGCCGATGCAAATCGCGCCGCAGCGAGGGGACTGGCGCCCTCTATAAGCGCAACGGCAAACGCACCATTGAACGAGTCCCCCGCCGCCGTTGTGTCGATCGCCTGGACCCGAATGGCGGGTATGAAAACGGGCTCTGCATTCTTGGCGAGCAGCAACGATCCGCGCGCGCCCAGTTTCATGACGACGTTATCGACACCCATGGCCTGGATTTGGAAAGCTGATGCGAGCGGGTCGATTGCGCCGTGCGGCTGATTAAGTAGGAACCGCGCCTCGGTCTCGTTCGGCGTTAGCCATCCGACCTGGGCGAGTAATTCGCGCGGTAACAACGTGGCGGGTGCGGGGTCGAGGACGAACGTCGCGCCGGCCGCGCGAGCCAGCTCTGCTGCACGTAAGACCGTCGTCGTAGGGATTTCAAGCTGACACAGGACGATGCGCTTGCCGGCGAACTGCTTCGCGTCGAGCGCTGAAGGATGCAGCGTTGCATTGGCACCAGGCACTACGATGATCATATTGTCGCCACCCACCGCCGTCAAAACCACGGCGACCCCGGACGGCGTGGAGCTCACAGCGACATCCTCGACCCCGATTCCCTCAGCTACTAGCGCAGCCAAAAGGGCCTCGCCGAGATCGTCGTTTCCAATCCGCGCAACCAAGTCGACCGACCCGCCAGCGCGGGCCGCGGCGACCGCCTGGTTGAGGCCTTTGCCCCCTAAATATCGTTCGAATTTGTCTGCATTGATTGTCTCACCTGCTCCGGGCAGCCGCGGCACGACCAAAGTGTAATCAACATTTGCACTGCCGATGACGAGAATGCTGGCCATGCGCCCTGCTTCACTTCCCCAATGCAGCAATTACCCATCCTCGGCAGGCGCTCGATTTATGGGCGAGGCTGCCGATTAGCTTACGGCCGACGGTTTCGCACGGCATAACATTCGCCACAAATACGGCTCAGTGTGCTGACCGGGCCGCTAGCCCGCTTGCTATGAAGGGTTTGGTGCCGCCCGATGGATCGATCTCCTCAGAAGCGACCAGGACAGGCCGGTACACCGGTAGAAGGAAAATCAGGATGGCGCTGCAGAGCAGGGCGACGGCGATCAACACCAGCGCGAGAGCATAATTGCCTCGCATATCAAACGTCAGGCCCATGAGTATCGGCGTGAAGCCCGACACCAAAATGGAGACGCCGAAGATCGAGCCATAGATAGCGCTGAAGGCTCTGACGCCAAAATAGCGCTGTATCACGCAGGGTAACAGCCCGTACTCGGTGCCGCTGCCGATTCCGACCAGCGCCGCGCCACCGATCAGCCACGCCGGACCGGTGGCTGACCCGATAAGCGCAAGCCCCGCGATAGCCGTAATGAGGAATGCGCCAGCGAATCGGGGCGAGCGGGTCCGGTCAAGCATCGCTCCAATGACGATCTGCCAGCTGGCATTACACAGGGCCGTCGTCGCGAACACCGACGTTGCGAAAGTCAAGGCGATGCCGCGGTCGGTCAGCATCGGGATCATATGCGTCAGCATTGCACTGAGCGAACCCGCGCCAAGCGCAACGCTGAACATGAGCAGCCAGAATTCAGGCCGCCGCCGAGCTTCTCGTACAGTGAGACCAGTGGTCGTCGCGTCGGACAGGATCAAACCGGCCGCCGCACGAGGAGGGTCTCTCAATAGTATCATCGCGGGGCAACCGACCGCAAAGGTGAAGGCCCCCAAGCCTGCATAGGCTGCACGCCAGCCGTAATTAGCCGTGATCGCCTTGACCAGGAACGGCAGGACGGCGATTCCTATATTGATCCCGAAGGCTCCGGTGAGCGCGAACAACAAGCCCTGGTGACGCGTAAACCATAGCGAGATGGGCTTCATGAGCAGCACGCAACTGGAGAGGGTTCCGGCGAGGCCGACAAGCGCGTAGAGTCCATACACGAGGTAGCGATTGCCGTTTGAGAACGCCAATCCGGCCACGCACAGGGCGAATGATGCATTGCCGATCAAGGCCACAGGACGGACGCCATAACGATCCGCGAGCCGTCCGGCGACGGGGTATCCAACCACCCCCACAATCGCCATTACGAGCAACACCACCGAAAAATCCGTTCTCGACCAACCAAGCGCATGAGTAACTGGAACGAGAAAGATACCGAAAGTACCATTGATCACTGGCGTAACGCTCACCAGGTTACCAAATGCACACCCAAGGATGACACCGGCCCCGCCCCAAGCCTGGTTTCTGGTTGCCACTGCGACGCTGCTCCGACCGTCAAGCTAGCGAGCGTCCCATACGAAACCAAGCTTTGACAGCAGCATAATCGCATCGGATCGATCACTTTTTGTGTCTTGGCTCGGTATCACGACGGCTTAGAGATATTCACGGTCGATTGCGGGCACCGTGTCTGAACATAGGTAGGAAGCATGACGATCCGCGACCAATTAGAATCCGGTGCGTTCGTCCTGAGGAACTGCTCCGTTCCGGCAATCTTCCTCGCTGACACCACCGTGCAACAGGTGTGCGAAATCGCATGCTGCGATATCGGCGTAGCGGCCGGAAAGATCGTCGCGGTCTTGCCGCCGAACACCGGTTGGGGGATGACGGCGGACTGCGCCGGCATCGACGTCGCGCGTGCGATGATATGGCCTTGCTTCACCGACGTGCACTGCCACCTCGACAAAGGGCAGACCGTCGACCGGGCGCCTCCTAACGACGGAACCTTCGTTTCTGCGCTCGACGCTGTCGCATCGGACAGGCAGCATTGGACTAGCGCCGACACCCTAAAACGCATGGACTTCGGGCTGCGCTGCGCGTTTGCACACGGCTGCTCGGCCGTGCGCACCCATATAGACTCCGATCATGCGTCGGCACTGGCAAGCTGGGATGCATTCGAAGAGTTGCGTGATCGCTGGACGGGCCGCGTCGACCTTCAGGCGGTCTCGCTCGTCCAGATCGGCGCGCTTGCCGATCCAACGTTGTCCTGCGCGGTCGCGGACCGCGTCGCGCATTTCGGTGGCATCTTGGGCGCGTCCACCCGACAGGTGCCTGAACTCGACGACACCATCGACAGCCTATTCTCACTTGCCGAAGAGCGGGGCCTCGACCTCGATTTCCATGTCGATGAAACGGGCGATCCCGCCGCGACAGCTCTCGGAGTCATTGCGCGAACCGCGCTACGAAGGCGATTTGCGGGACAAGTTGTGGTCGGCCACTGCTGCAGTATCGCCGTTCAGGACTATGATTTGGTCGATCGGACCTTGGACATAGTCGCCCAGGCGGGCCTTGCGGTCGTGACCTTACCAGTGCTGAATCTTCAGCTTCAAGACCGTAGGGAAGGTCGTACTCCCCGCTGGCGCGGGATCACGCTGGTCCATGAAATGCGAGCTCGGGGCATCCCCATTGCGGTCGGCGGCGATAATGTGCGTGACCCGCTTCACCCGTACGGCGATCACGATATGTTGCAAGCATACCGTGATGCGACGCTTATCGGCCATCTCGACGCGCCTATCGGAAACTGGCCGCTCAGCGTGACGGCTGTACCTCGGGGTCTGATGGGCCTTCCGGCGCGCCAGATTGCCCCCGGCCATCCGGCCGACTTCATCGTATTCTCAGCGCGGACCTACAGCGAACTACTGGCGCGCCCCCAATCAGATCGGATCGTTGTCCGCGACGGACGGCCGTGCTCGGCACGTGTTCCCAGCTTTACTGAATTGGACGACCTGTTTAAGCGAGATCTTTGACAGCCGGGCCGCCGTTACGAGCCATAAGTGCGAAGCACTTTCTCGCGAATATGATCCCGCGCTAAGATCGGCGCATATCGAGCTGACCTCGCGGCGGAGGTACAACCTGGCAGACACTTGATTTCGGCATCTTCGCGGGGACCGGTGAAGAAGACGATCGACAGCCGACGGCTCGACCCGCCGGCATCGGCGGGCGGATTGACTACGCGATGTACGTTGGAAACCCAGCGGTCATTCGTCCATCGCTGCAGCAGATCACCTGTGTTGATCACGAGCGTGCCTGGTACACCGGGGACGTCGATCCATTTCCCGTTGGCCATCAAAACCTGCAATCCGCCGGGAGCGTTATCCTGCAAAAGGATAGTAAAGCCGGCAAAATCGGTGTGGGGGGCGTTGCGCAGTTGCCCAGGTTCTGGCGGTACGACCTGTTCTGGATAATAGGCGAGGCGCAATTTATGCTGCATGGGGGTATAAAGCTCTTCGAAGAAATCCTCGGAAAGCCCGAGCGCTGCAGCACTAAGCCGCATCAGCCGCTGACCTAGCGAATAGGCAGCATCGGCATAAGCACAGATCGACTCCACAAGCTCTTCTTGCATCCCTTGCTGTGTTGTTAAGCCCGGCAAGGTGGTGCCAGCATTACCTGCAAGATCCGAAAAGCTGAGCGACTCTACAATGTCAGGAACGCCTGAACCGCCAGCAGCCCGGCCGACATTCTCTTGCATTGGGGCAATGTAGCCCATCGTGCCGCGATACTTCGGATCCATTATCGTATGCTTAAGTTTGACGTCAATGGGTTGTTCAAAAAACTGACATGCTTGACGGTGTAGATTAGTCGCCAATGCTTCAGATATTCCGTGACCATGAACGGTAACGAAACCGATGGCATCGAGCGCGTCGCGCCACTCCGACACCACTTTCGCCTTTTGATCAGAGTCGTTTGCATCGAACCCTGAGATGTCGATCAACGGTATAGCCAACGTTCGTTCTCTTATTTCAAGAAGATGAGGATCAGCCCATTCCGACGACGATAGCATTGGTGGGATGCCATTCTAGCACGAGAATGTGTCTCGACGAAGCTCATTTCCATGCTACATGCCAATGCCGCCAAGCTGGTTCGGGAGGCCTCTTTGCGTTTGCTGCATTCACAGCTCTTGAGATACGTCGACGAGGTCGCCCGGGCTGGATCGATACGCAAGGCATCGGTCAAGTTAAACATTGCCTCCTCTTCGATCAATCGTCAGATATTGGCGCTAGAAGCTGAGTTGGGCAGCCCGATTTTCCACCGGCTTCATCGTCGGCTTCGGCTGACGCCTGTGGGCGAGATCTTGGTAGATCATGTGCGGCGAACGTTGAAGGATCTCGGCCGCGCCGTCGGGCAGATCGAGGACTTGAAAGGGATTCGTCGCGGCACCGTGACAGTCGCCCTTGTTGGTGGCTTGGCTTCATCGCTAATCATTCGCGTGTGCTCGGATTTCCGCGAGCGCTATCCGATGATCAAATTAGTCTTCCGCCGATATGACGGGGACAAGATTGCGGCGGCTGTCACCTCCGGGGAATGTGATCTGGGCTTGTCATTCCTTTTACCTGACGATCCCAACCTGGCAGTTGTCGCCGCAATCGATTGTTACGTCGGTGCAATTGTCCCCAAGGATCATCCGCTTGCTAAGCGTGCCTCAGTCAGGATTAGCGATTGCGTCGGTTTTCCGATGGTTTTACCGGATGAAACCATGATGGTTCGCGGCGTTATTAATACCGGTTTTGAGCGGCTCAGTATGGCATTGTATCCCGAGATGGAAAGCAATTCTATTGAAATGATTAGAGGATTTGTCGCTTCGGGACAGGGAATTTCATTTTTAAATCAGATCAACGTAAATGATGAGCGTGCTCAAGGGTCGATAGTGTTCATTCCAATTATTGATAAGCTCCGGCCGCTTAATTTACGGATCGTTCGCAGAGCAAAGGATCAGCAGATCATACCTAATTTGCTGGCAACCGCTATAAGAGCGGCGGTAGAGGAGCTTGAACCGGGCAGCAGCTTACTAATAAGTAAGTTAGTTTAGGTAAAAATTCATCATTACAAAGTATTTGTGCGAATACTGTGTGAAACTCCGTTGCTACACTACGGCCTGCCATAAATCAACATATGACGGCTGAGTCTAATCATCTGCGAGAACCACATTTATAGCGGATTGCTGAACATTCTAATTTGTCAACGACGTGGTAGGCTGAGGTTTATAACTCGTTCATGAACCTTGATGGATGATGCAGCTGACCAGCGTGCTCGAGGAGGTAGCACGTTTACAAGGCCTGCCGCCACAGGACCGCCTGCAGCGCCCGTTACTGACAGCAGTCACGAGACTGCGGAAGAGAAAAGGGGCAGGTCTTACGAATCTAAAGACCGAAGTCCGCCTGCTTTCATTCGCCATTCTACGCCTGCCGAAATGCGATGTTGATTCGGCACTGATAGGCGCTTCTTTGCTCATCCCCATCGTCCTCGGGGATGCAAATGACCGTCCGGCCGCTCCATTCAGAGACCTTCGCCCGCGGTGCCCGCATGCTGCGCACCGCGCTGGGTCCGACGATCGCCGGCCTGCTCGCAGACTCGTCCATCGTCGAAGTTATGCTCAACCCCGATGGTTGCCTTTGGGTCGACCGCCTCGGCGTCGGGCTTGCCGATACGGGCGAGCACTTCTCGCCGGCCGACGGCGAGCGGATCGTCCGCCTCGTTGCCCATCACGTCGGCGCCGAGGTGCACGCCGGATCGCCACGCGTCTCGGCCGAGCTGCCCGAGACCGGCGAGCGCTTCGAGGGCCTGCTTCCGCCCGTTGTCGCCGCCCCCTGCTTCGCCATCCGCAAGCCCGCCGTCGCGGTGTTTACCCTCGACGACTACGCCGCCACCTCGGTGATGACGACGGCCCAAGCATGCCTGCTCCGCGATGCTGTCGCCCAGCGGCGCAACATTCTCGTCGCTGGCGGCACCTCGACCGGCAAGACGACGCTGACCAACGCGCTGCTAGCCGAGGTCGCCAAAAGCCAAGACCGCATCATCCTCATCGAAGACACGCGCGAGCTACAGTGCCTGACCCCCAACCTCGTCGCACTGCGCACCAAGGACGGCGTCGCGACGATGGTGGAGCTGGTCCGCTCGGCGCTCCGCCTGCGTCCTGACCGCATTCCGATTGGCGAGGTCCGGGGGGCCGAGGCGCTCGACCTGATCAAGGCGTGGGGCACCGGCCACCCCGGCGGCATCGCCACCATCCACGCCGGCTCGGCGATCGGCGCGCTGCGGCGGCTCGAGCAGTTGGCCCAGGAGGCGGTGGTCACGGTGCCGCGCGCGCTGATCGCCGAGACCATCGACCTGATCGCCGTGCTTGCCGGCCACGGCAGCGAGCGCCGCCTCGTCGAGCTCGCCCGCGTCACCGGGCTCACCCCGTCCGGTGACTACGCCCTTCACCCCGCAGGAGACCCGTCATGACCTTGTCTGCCCGTACCCGCGCGCGCTTGTCCGGCGCGGCGCTCGCAATGGCTGCTGCGCTGACTGCAGCACCTGCCAGTGCCGCCGGTTCGAACATGCCGTGGGAAGCCCCGCTCCAGTCGATCCTCGACTCGATTCAAGGGCCGGTGGCCAAGATCATCGCGGTGATCATCATCATCGTCACCGGCCTCACCCTGGCGTTCGGCGACACTAGCGGCGGCTCGCGCAAGCTGATCCAGATCGTCTTCGGCCTGTCGATCGCCTTTGCCGCGAGCTCATTCTTCCTCAGCTTCTTCAGCTTCGGCGGCGGCGCGCTTGTATGAATGACGCCACGCCCGGGTTTAGCGTCGCCGTCCATCGGTCGCTGACTGAGCACATGCTGCTCGGCGGTGCCCCTCGTGGGCTCGCTATTGCCAACGGCACGCTGGCGGCAGCCCTCGGGCTCGGCCTGCGGCTATGGTTCGTCGGGCTGGGGTTCTGGCTGATCGGTCATCTCGCCGGCGTATGGGCGGCACGGCGCGACGCCCAGTTCGTCGACGTTGTCCGTCGTCACCTGCGCTACCCGGCGCATTTCGGCGTCTGAGCGATGTTCAACCTCGCCGAGTATCGCGCGCAGCCGAACCGCCTCGCCGACTTCCTGCCGTGGGCGGCGCTGGTCGCCGACGGCGTCGTCCTCAACAAGGACGGCAGCTTCCAGCGCTCGGCGCGGTTCCGCGGTCCCGACCTCGACTCGGCGACCCCGACCGAACTGGTCGCTGTGACTGCGCGGCTTAACGCTGCTCTGCGCCGGCTCGGTTCGGGCTGGGCAGTGTATGTCGAGGCGCAGCGAACCGCCGCCGGTCATTATCCGCTGAGCGAGTTTCTCGATCCGGTCTCGGCGCTGGTCGACCGCGAGCGCCGGGCGCAATTCGAAGAAGAGGGGGCGCATTTTGAGAGCGGCTATTTCCTGACGTTGGCCTGGCTGCCCCCGCCCGATAGCGCGGCGCGAGCCGAGGGGTGGCTGTACGAAGGCGGCGCGCGCGGAAGTCGCGACGACGACTGGCGCGAGCGGCTGAAGAGCTTCGTTGATCGTACCGACCGCGTTCTCGACCTCCTCGACGGGTTCGTCCCCGAAGCGGCGTGGCTGTCCGACGCCGAGACCCTGACCTATCTCCATTCGACGATCTCGAGCCGCCGCCAGCGCGTCGCGGTGCCGGCGACACCGATGCACCTCGATGCGCTGCTCGCCGACGAAGCGCTGACCGGCGGCCTCGCACCGATGCTGGGCAACCAGCGTCTGCGGACGCTGAGCATCACCGGCCTGCCCGGCGCGACCGAGCCCGGCATCCTCGACGAGCTCAACCGCCTGCCGTTCGCCTATCGCTGGTCGACCCGGGCGGTCTGCCTCGACAAGGCCGATGCCGCCAGGCTGCTCGGCCGCATCCGCCGCCAGTGGTTCGCCAAACGCAAGTCGGTCGCGGCGATTCTCAAGGAGGTGCTTACCAACGAGGCAAGCGTGCTCGTTGACAACGACGCCAGCAACAAGGCCGCCGACGCCGATGAGGCACTGCAGCTGCTCGGGGCCGACGTCGCCGGCTGGGCCTATGTCACCGCGACGATTACCGTCTCGCACCGCGACGCGCGCATCGCCGACGCGCGGTTGAAGGCGGTCGAAAAGATCGTCCAGGGCCGCGACTTCACCTGCATCCCCGAAACCCTCAACGCGCTCGAAGCTTGGCTCGGGTCGCTACCCGGCCACGCCTACGCCAATGTCCGCCAGCCGCCGATCTCGACGCTCAACCTCGCGCATATGATCCCGCTGTCAGCGGTTTGGGCTGGGCCGGAGGCCAACGAGCATCTTGGCGGTCCGCCGCTGTTCTTCGCCCGCACCGAGGGTTCGACCCCGTTCCGGTTCTCGAACCATGTTGGCGATGTTGGCCATACACTGGTCGTTGGTCCGACCGGAGCCGGCAAGTCGGTGCTGCTGGCATTCATGGCGCTGCAGTTCCGCCGCTACGCAGGCGCGCAGGTCTTCGCGTTCGACTTCGGCGGCAGCATCCGCGCCGCGACGCTGGCGATGGTGGGCGACTGGCACGATCTCGGCGGCGGCCTCGCCGGGAACGAGGGCGCGGCAAACGCCGCACCATCGCTGCAGCCGCTGGCGCGGATTGACGAGCCCGGCGAGCGCGCCTGGGCGGCGGAGTGGCTCGCCGGGCTATTGTCCCGCGAGGGCGTCGCGGTCGGTCCGGAGATCAAGGAACTGCTGTGGTCGGCGCTCGCCAGCCTCGCGTCGGCACCGGTGTCCGAGCGCACGTTGACCGGCCTGACCGTGCTGCTTCAGTCGTCGGCGCTCAAGCAGGCGCTGCAGCCGTATACGCTCGATGGGCCGTGGGGCCGTCTGCTCGACGGCGACCACGAAGCGCTCGGCACCGGCAGCGTCCAGGCGTTCGAGACCGAGGGGCTAGTCGGCACCGCGGCCGCCGCCGCCGTCCTCGCCTACCTGTTCCACCGCATCGGCGACCGACTAACCGGTGCCCCGACGATGATAATCGTCGACGAAGGCTGGCTGGCGTTGGACGACGCCGAGTTCGGGCGGCAGCTGCGCGAGTGGCTGAAGACGCTGCGCAAGAAGAACGCGTCCGTCGTGTTCGCCACCCAGAGTCTCGCCGACATCGACGGCTCGGCGATCGCCCCGGCGATCATCGAGAGCTGCCCGACCCGGCTGTTCCTGCCCAACGAGCGCGCGCTCGAGCCGCAGATCGCCGCGATCTACCGGCGGTTCGGGCTGAACGACCGCCAGCTCGAGATCGTCGCACGGGCGACGCCGAAGCGCGACTATTACTGTCAAAGCCGGCGAGGCAACCGGCTGTTCGAGCTGGGCCTCAGCAATGTCGCGCTGGCATTCACCGCCACCTCGTCGCGCGCCGACCAGATCGCAATTGAGCGGCTGCTCGCCGAGCATGGCGGGCAAGCGTTCGCAGCCGCGTGGCTTCGCTACCGCGGCCTCGGCTGGGCAGCCGAGCTGCTGCCGTCCGCCAGTGTTTCCGCCACCGCCAATCTGGAGATTTTGCCATGACCCGCCGTCGCATCGCACTGTTGCTCGCGGCAATGCCGCTGATTTCGGCGATCTCGCTGGTGGTGCCGCGGCCGGCGGCCGCGTTCATCGTGTTCGACCCGAGCAACTATGCCTCGAACGTGCTGCAGGCGGCGCGGTCGCTCCAGCAGATCGTCAATCAGGTCAGCCAGCTGCAGAACGAGGCGCAGATGCTGATCGGCCAGGCGCGCAACCTCGCCAGCCTGCCATATTCGGCATTGGCGCAGCTGCAGGGCTCGGTTCAGCGGACCCAGGCGCTGCTCCAGCAGGCGCAGCAGCTCGCCTATCAGGTAACCGACATCGATGCCGCGTTCCGCAGCGGTCGCTACGGCGCGGCGCAGCAGGGCCAGACGGGGACCCAACTGTTCGGCAACGCCCAGTCGCGCTGGCAGACTTCGGTCGCCGCACTCGAGGACGCGCTCAAGGTCCAGGCCGGCGTCGTCGGCAACCTCGATACCAACCGCACCCAGCTTGGCGCACTGGTCGGCTCGAGCCAGGGCGCGGTCGGCGCATTACAGGCGACCCAAGCCGGCAATCAGCTCCTCGCGTTGCAGGCGCAACAGCTCGCCGACCTGACGGCAGCCGTCGCGGCGGAAGGTCGGGCGCAGGCGCTCGACGCCGCGCAGCGCGCGAGCGCCGCCGACCAGGCCCGCGAGCAGCTGCGCCGGTTTCTCGTTCCAGGGTCGGGTTATCAGCCGACCGCGATCACGATGTTCCACAACTGATGTCGCCGCGCCGGCCTTCGACGCAGGCGGCGCTGCACGTCAGCGCGCTGGCTCTGGCTGCGGTCGCCGTCATCGCGGCGACGGTCGGTGCCGGACCTTTGGGTTTGCCGGTGCCATCGGTTGCGGCAGCGCTATCGGTGAAGCCCGCTGATGTCGAGCTCGGACGGTGCCGTCATCTGAAGCCCGAGCAGGCGGACGATGTCGCCTGCAAGCGCGCGTGGGCGGAGCAGCGACAACGCTTCTTCGGACGACGGCCGTGAACAACACCGGCGTCATCGACCAGTTTCTCGATGTCTTCACCCGCTACATCGACAGCGGGTTCGGGCTGCTGCGCCCCGAAATGGCCTATCTGGCGACGACCCTGATCGTCATCGACGTGACTCTCGCCGCTCTGTTCTGGGCGTGGGGCGAGGGCGACGACATTATCGCCCGGCTGGTCAAGAAGACGCTGTTCGTCGGCGCGTTTGCCTATCTGATCGGCAACTGGAATACGCTGGCGCGCATCGTCTTCGAGAGCTTCGCCGGGCTGGGGCTCAAGGCCTCGGGGACGTCGCTGACCCTTGCCGACTTCCTGCGGCCCGGGCGTATCGCCCAGGTCGGCATCGACGCCGGGCGGCCAATCCTCGATTCGATTTCTGGGCTGATGGGCTATGTCAGCTTCTTCGAGAACTTCATTCAGATCGCCGTGCTCCTCGTCGCCTGGGGCATCGTCGTCCTCAGCTTCTTCATCCTCGCCATCCAGCTGTTCGTCGCGCTGATCGAGTTCAAGCTGACGACGCTGGCCGGGTTCGTGCTGGTGCCGTTCGGGCTCTGGGGCAAGACCGCGTTCATGGCCGAGCGCGTCCTCGGAAATGTCGTCAGTTCGGGCATCAAGGTGCTCGTACTGGCGGTCATCGTTGGCATCGGCTCGACGCTGTTCGCCCAGTTCACCGCCGGGTTCGGCGGCGGTGCGGGTGTCCAACCGACGATCGAGGATGCGCTCGGCATCGTCCTTGCCGCCCTTTCGCTGCTCGCGCTCGGCATCTTCGGTCCCGGCATCGCCAACGGCCTCGTCGCCGGTGGGCCGCAGCTCGGTGCGGGCGCAGCGGTTGGTGCCGGTCTCGCTGCTGGTGGTGCGGCGTTTGCGACGGTTGGCGCGGCGCGACTTGCTGGGGGCCTTACGGCCGGTGGCGCGAGCGGACTTGCGCGCGGCGGGGCCTATGCCGCCGGTGCTGCAACCACCAGTTACCGCGGCGGCGCGGCCGGGAGCAACGGGATGGGCGCGGTGGCCAGCGGCGCTGGCGGCGTCGCGCGCGCCGGTGTCGCCGCGGCGGTCAGCCCGCTGCGTCGCGCTGCGGCGTCGATCAAGAGTTCGTTCGATGCCGGCGGTCGCGGTGCCGAAACCGGGTTCGCGCCACAGGGTGCGAGCGCTGCCGCGAGCCCGGCAGGCAGCGCGGGCCCAGCCAACGGTACCCCGCCGCCATGGGCGCAGAACCTGCGGCGCAGCCAAGCGGTCAGCCATGGCGTCGGCCTGGCGACGCACGCCATCCGAACGGGTGACGGGGGCGGCTCGGGATCTTCGGTCAGCGTTGCGGAGAAGGAATGATGAGCTGGTTCAAGCGCAGCGGTGTCCGCTACGGGCGCACTCCAGAGCCTGAGACTCCGTACCAGCGCGCTGGCCAGGCATGGGACGACCGCATCGGCTCGGCGCGCGTCCAGGCGCGCAACTGGCGGCTGATGGCGTTGGGTGAACTCGCCCTCGTCGCCGGCCTGTCGGCGGCACTCGTCTGGACCTCGCAGCAGGGCAGCGTCGTTCCTTGGATCGTCCAGGTCGATCGTACCGGTCGAGCTCAAGCGATCGGCCCCGCCGATACGGCACGCACCGCGACCGATCCTGAGATCGCGTGGCACCTCAGCCAGTTCATCGAGCATGTCCGCGGCGTTCCGGCCGATCCCATCGTGCTGCGCCAGGACTGGCTCGCGGCTTACGACTTCGCCACCGACCGCGGGGCGGCGGCGCTCAACGACTACGCCCGGGTCAACGACCCGTTCGCGCGGGTCGGGAAGGAGGCCGTCGCAGTCGACGTCTCCAGTGTCATCCGCGCCAGTCCCGACAGCTTCCGCATCGCCTGGACCGAGCGGCGCTACGACAACGGCCAGCTTGCCGCGACCGAACGCTGGACCGCGATCCTGACCGTCGTCCTCCAGCCGCCGCACGATGCCGAGACGCTGCGGAAGAACCCGCTCGGCATCTACGTCCACGCCATCAACTGGTCCCGGGAGCTTGGCTCATGACAATTGCACGTTCACGCCAATCCGCCGTTGCGGCTCTGCTGCTTTCCGGATTTATGGTCAGCACCTCTGCCGCCGCGGGGCCATTCGCGGTCGGCCCGCAGATCGGGCTTGCGGATCCGCTTCCGCCGGCGAGCCTATCGCAGCCGCCGGCACCCGCCGGTGCCGCGGCAACGCCCGAGACGCTGCCGTCAGCGCCAATGCTCGGGCGGGCCACAATCCGCGATACCGCAGCCGCAACCGATATCGCCGCGCCGCTGGCCCGCGTCGTCGCCGCCAACGCGGCGGCACGCGTCCAGCCGAGCCGGTTCGGCTACCTCAATGCCATCCAGCAATATGCCTTTGCCGACGGCGACCTGTTCCAGGTCTATGCCTCGCCGGGGAAGGTCAGCGACATCACCCTGCAGGAGGGCGAGACGCTGGTGGGCTCGGGCCCGGTCGCCGCCGGCGACACCACCCGCTGGATCATCGGCGATACCGAGAGCGGCGTCGGCTCGACCCGCCGTGTCCACATACTCGTCAAGCCGACCCGCCCCGACCTCGTCACCAATATGGTCATCAACACCGACCGGCGGACCTATCACCTTGAGCTGCGCGCCAATCCGAGCGCGTGGATGGCGTCGGTATCGTGGCGCTATCCGGTCGACGAACTGATCGCCCTGCGGCGCAGCGCCGAACAGGCGCGCGCGGCAGCACCGGTCGCCGCCGGCATCGATATCGACGCGCTCAGCTTCGCCTACACGATCAAGGGCGACGCGCCGTGGAAGCCGCTCCGCGCGTTCGACGACGGCACCCATGTCTATATCGAGTTCGCCGCCTCGATCGCGCAGGGCGAGATGCCGCCCCTGTTCGTCCTGAGTGCCGACAACAAGACCGCCGAGCTGGTCAACTACCGGGTTCAGGGCCACCGCCTGATCGTCGATCGGCTGTTCGCGGTTGCCGAACTGCGGCTTGGCGCGAAGCATCCGCAGAAGGTGCGGATCATGCGAACTGGTGGAGCGCGGTCGTGACCGCGGTCGACGAGCGGCTGAATGGCGTTGAGGACGACCCGCCGCCGATGTCGGAAGCGGAAATCGCCCGCGAGATGCGCCTGCGGCCCGAACCGCCGCGGGTCACGCGGGTGTCGCGCAAGGTGTTGGTCGGGGGCGGTGCCGTAGTCGCGCTCGGACTTGGCGGCGCGCTGATCGTCGCGCTGCACTCGAAGGATGCCAAGCCGCCACCCCAGGGCACCAGTGACCCCTTTCCCAGGGGGTCCCACCGTCTCCTAAAAACCTTGTAAAAACAATGGTCTTCTGCCATAATCTGGCTCAGAAGGTCCGGCGAGATACCACTCCATCCCGCAGATTTGTTGGTATTTTTGTTGGTACTTTTCGAGGTCGAAAAGTGGGAGATACCAACAAATGCCTCTCAGCGCCGTCGCCGTGAAAGGGGCCAGGCCGGGCCCGCGGGCGTATAAACTCGGCGACTCCGGCGGCCTGTACCTGTTCGTCCAGCCTTCCGGCCAACGCTACTGGCGGCTGGCCTACCGCTGGGCCCTCAAGCAGCGGACGATGGCGCTCGGCGTCTACCCCGACGTCGGCCTGGCCGAGGCGCGCGACAAGCGCGACGCGGTCCGCAAGATCGTCGCCGCGGGGCGAGATCCCCTGGTCGTGGCGCACGAGGAAGCGGAAGCAGCCATGCGCGCCGCCGCGACCTTCCGCAGCGTCGCCGAAGCTTGGTTCGAGAAGGCGACGCGCGATGGTCTCGCCGCGATCACGCTGCGCAAGCAGCGCTGGCTGCTCGAGTTCGCCTATCCCAAACTCGGCAACCGGCCGATCAGCCAGATCACGCCGAGCGAGGTTTACCGCGTTCTCCACGCCGTCGAACTCAAGGGCATGTATGAAACGGCGCGCCGCCTGCGCAGCACGTGCGGCCGGATCTTCCGATTCGCCGTTGCCCAAGGGCAGGCAGACCGTGACGTCTGCGCCGATCTCCGCGGCACCCTGACACCGCCCAAGGTCAAGCACCTTGGCGCGGTGACGACGCCCATCGAGGTCGGCGACCTAATGCTGGCGATCGACGGCTTCGCCGGATATGGCGTGACTCAGGTTGCGCTTCGTCTGGCGCCCCACCTGTTCGTCCGCCCCGGCGAGCTACGTCACGCCGAATGGGCCGAGTTCGACTTCGACGAACGGATCTGGGCGATTCCGGCGGATAAGACGAAGATGCGCCGGCCGCTCCATGTCCCGCTGTCGACACAGGCGCTGGAGATCATCGCCGATATCCGACCGATCAGCGGCCGCCACCGCTATCTGTTTCCGTGTCAAGGCAAGCGTGATCGACCGATGTGCGAGAACACGCTCAACCTGGCGCTGCAGCGGCTCGGCTACGGCGGTGGCCGGATGACGGCGCACGGTTTTCGGTCGATGGCCAGTACGCTGCTCAACGAGTCCGGAGACTGGACGCCAGACGCCATCGAACGCCAGCTCGGCCATGTCGACGGAAACAGTGTTCGACGCATCTATGCGCGTGGCGAATATTGGGATGAGCGCGTCCGCATGATGCAAGCTTGGTCCGACTTACTCAACGGTCTACGGCGCGACGCTATTGGCCGCGAGGCGGCCCGTGAGGCGGCATCGGTGCCGCGACGACGCCGAATCTAAGCTGGGCGAAATGCGATCAGTTGCCGAGGACCGGTATGCTGCGTGGTCTTCCTTACGCCTGCCGTGGGCATTTCCTCACGATAGCTATGCGGCGGCTTGACCCACAGTCAGTTATTCAGCGGCCCTGCCGAGCTTACCAATTTCGGACGCCTGTTCATCTCGCGTGGACCTGGTTGCTTTTGGATAACCGAGCGACGGCTGATCGGCGGAAGATGTATGGGGAGAAGCCCAAAGCGCAGCGTCGAAGAAAAAGAGCTAAACTCAAATAGATTCCTACCTAATTGCTTAATTTGGGCGATGGTGCGACGAACAATTTGCGGCCGTTCGGCACACGTTTGACCCTCCATCGTCGGCGGGCTGATTGAAGGCGATGTCGATCAAGCACCCACGCTCCGACTTCACATAGACATCCGATCAGCTAGGCATGCTCTGGTTTCTTAGGGTAAGTAAACGGCTGCCGTTCGATCGTGGCCAACTGCGATAGTCCGAGGAGCGGCAGATGTATTGAAATCGGCACCGCCGCGCGAACGTTCCGATAGCAGCCTAGGAAACCCGCAATTTGCTGGCCTATCTGCTGATCGACGTTCGCGAAAGTCTGGCCATCGTTACAAAACCAGTAGTGCTTGCCCCAGCCATCGATCATACCGTCGACGCGCCGCAGCGTGGCCATCAGCGACTTTTCACGCTCTAGCGGATTTCCCGCTTTCAGCCCGATCATCGCCATCTGTGATTCAGAGAATGCTTTGGTAATGGACTCTACGAAGCGGTTTTGCGCCTTAATACTCGGCCGAATCAAACCCGGACAGATAGTGATGCCCAAGAAGTCGAAACCATCCGTGATCGGCGTTCCACCTTTTGAGCTTTTCTCCGGTGATAGCTCCATCTGCAGCATAGCAAGCAACTTCACTGCTTTTCCGAGCCGCGCCGTAGCGGCCTTCGCAGAAGGTGCCATAATGATAAAGTCATCGATGTAGCGGATGCACCGGCAATCACCTTCGTTCATGGCTCTATCAAATTCGGCAAGCGCTATGTTGCCCATCAACGGAGAGAGCGAGTTGCCCTGCGCCACGCCAATCTCTTCAGTCGGAAAGTCGGCTGCTTTATCTTTCAGCAAAGCCAGGTTTTCGAGTTCTACAGTAAGTGCGCTGCGGAGGAAGCTTAGGAACTCGGCGTCATCCCCAATAACACCAGCGATTACGCCAAGCACATGCTCTTTTGATATGCGCGTGAAGAAGGCCCGGATATCGGCACTGGCTATGAAACGCGCCTCGCGGCCTATTTCGTCCAATACTGCTCTGATCGCTGCAGGAACGGCAGAGACCTCGTCGTGCCGACTCTGTTTGTCGCGTCGGCGAGCGCTCCGGATGCCGCCAAAGCTATAGGGCGTCTTAACATAGGGCTTTAGCGCGTCGATCTCGACGAGGACGTTGAGGATAGCGCGCTGAACGATCCTACTCTCGACGGGGGCGAGAACGATGGGTCGAATTTTGCCGGTCGGCTTACCTCTGCCGTCAAGCTTGGGGATAGGGATGCCTTTGGCCTTCTCGAACTGGAAGCTGCCGCAACCGAGTTGACCCTTAAGCGAACGCAGGTTGCGCGGCGCATCCTCCGCAAAGCGCTCCAGGTCAAGCCTGACAGATTCCGATTTCGAAGCACGACCGTTTTGCTGGATGACCCGCCAGGAGCGTTCCAGGTTGTCTAGCTTCCGCACGGCTTTGATCAGATTAGAAGGCAGTCTTTTGGGTCCCGTCAGTTCGCCTTACCCGTCCGACGGGGTGCTGTACTCCGCAGCGGTTCCTTTCGGCCCGTGCCGCACAATCGAGGTCCCGGCCTGCGCCGTCGCCTCGCCGTAGCAGGTGCGCTTGGTCCCGACGGTCATCCCGCCTGCCATGCTACCGGCTAGAGCCAGTCCGATTAGGAGGCGCAAGGCTCCCCAACCGGCCCGTGCCGAGTTGGCACGTTTTTGCATGTCTGACGCATCTTCACCTCCGCTGCGAAAGCCTAGCCTTTTTGCACGCTTAGGCAACCGCGGTGGCAAACTTGCGCCCGGCTCCCGCCCGCCCTTCAGAATAATGCCACTAGCCGCCTGACAGGTCCCAGAAACGGTAAAGGTTGCAGCTAGAGTAAACTCCTCGGACGAGTGGGTGCTGTACTCTGCAGCGGTTCCTTTCGGCCCGTGCCGCACAATCGAGGTCCCGGCCTGCGCCGTCGCCTCGCCGTAACAGGTGCGCTTGGTCCCGACGGTCATCCCGCCTGCCAGGCTACCGGCTAGAGCCAACGGAACAACATAGGAACGGAGCGGATTGCGTGTCAAGGCGGCAGGCTCCTCGGCGGGCTGACCAATGTGGCATCGCACCCGGCCACTCTCCTCCACTCGCGAGAAAACTTCGCTCGGCAGCGCGACCCACAATTGGACCTTCGGACTGTCGGCGGCGCCTCCCAAGACCCGACATTCGTTAATCGCAGCTTTAGCGGCAGCTGCGCGCCCGATTTCCGGTCATCCTCGACGCCAAGCCTTTTCTGCCAAACCTCGGGCCAGTTGACGTGCAGGATGTTTACTTTCGCGTCGATGAAGCGGCTGAGGGTCGACGCAGTACGCCGCTCCGGAGACAAGTGTTCGCTGATCGAGACTGCTTTCGGTTCGCCGTAGGGCGCTGTATGCTAGCCAACCCGGAAGAGGCTTGCCGGGATCGCGGCGGGGCTTTCGTGACATCCGAATTAAATTCTTATCAGCGCCGCGTGGAGGAATGGCTGGAGGCCTGCTTTCCGCCGGAGATTCGGTCGAACCGCGGGGAGCGTAACCACCGCTTCCTCGAGGAGGCGCTGGAACTCGCGCAATCAAATGGATGCTCACGCGCGGATGCGCTCACGTTGGTTGATTACGTTTTCGGCCGGCCGCGGGGCGATCCCGCGCAGGAGGTCGGCGGCGTCTTGGTGACGCTGGCAAGCCTCTGCAGTGCAACCGATCTAAACATGGACGAGGCGGGCGACGCGGAGCTCGCGCGCAATTGGGACCGTATCAAAGCCATCCGGGCCAAGCAGCGTTCGAAGCCGCACGGTTCGCCTCTGCCCCAATGATCGCAGGCCAAGCCAGTCGAAATTTCTCGGCTAATGCGACGCCTTCCGCTCTTCGGCGGAGCGTCGCTTCTTGATAAACGTCACGTTCGAGGGTCAGCCTCTACACGACATTTGTGCGGATCTCGGTCTAGCTGAGCAGGCCTATGGGAGCGTTGCCGCAGTAGGCCTAGTGACCTTCCTCTCGGACGCGCGCTCGCTGGAGACCGTGGGCGAACTGCTCGACCTCTTCGGCGACGACATAAAAATCGCCGGAGATGATTCACTTTCGGTTGCGATTGGTGCAGACTATTGTGCGGACGTGGTTGTGGTCGGGACATGTCATTCGCGAGATGCCATGGGGCGGATCGTTTGGGCGAGCGTTACTAGGTTGAAGATTATGGCGATATCGAGGGTGAGTTGACGGACGGACAGGAGTTCACTCCCGACTGGTTCTCAAAGCCTGGTGATTCCCTCCGTGCGCTCATGGCGCGCAGGGGAGTGCCGGCGCAGTTTGTTGGCGACCGCCTCGACGGCGGAATGGAGACGCTTCGGGGTCTTCTCGACGGTTCGCTAGATCTCGACGATCGCCATGCTTCGACGCTTTCGGCTTCTTTGGGCGGCACGACCGCGTTCTGGCTGAAACGGCAGGCGAACTATCGCGAGATGCTCGAGCGCGCGTTGTCCCGCGCTATGGGTGATCTTGACGAGAGTGCCGCCTGGCTGACGCTGCACGTGCCTGGGCCAAAGCCCAGGGGCGGGCTGAGCGAGGAGCGGCGGCGCAACGAGGTTCGGCGGCGCCTTGCTTTCTACAACGTCGGCACGATGTCGGCCTGGCAGGCGCGCTATGGCCGTATCTGCTCGGAGACGCTCTTTCGCACTACGGATGCGTTCACCTCCGACGACGGTGCGGTGCTCATGTGGCTCCGTAATGGGGAGCTTGGGGCCGATGTCGTGGACACGCGGCCTTGGAGTCCCGGGAATCTGCACGACCGGCTAAAGGCCATTTGCGCACTGTCGAAGATCAGGCATCCTGAACTGTTCCTGCCTAAGCTGCGTGCGCTGTGCGCCGAGGCGGGTGTGGCCGTCGTGACGAAGCGGGCACCGGACGGCTGTCGCGCTTCTGGCGCGAGCAGGATGGTTGCGCCAGACAAGGCGATGGTGCTCCTCAGTTTCCGCGGCCTGTCCGATGACAAGTTCTGGTTCACGCTGTTCCATGAGCTTGCGCACCTGATCCTCCATGGCGCGAGAACTTTCCTCGACGTCGACATGGAGGACGACGACGACAGCGAGCGCGAAGCCAATGAATTCGCAGCGCGCCTCATCGTCCCAGAGCATCGTGAGGGCGATTTCGCCCGCCTTTTGCCCACGAAGGACGACGTGATCCGCTTCAGTGTTGCCGGCGACGTAGCGCCGGGTCTGACCGTCGGGCAGATGCAGCACCGACGGATGATTCACCACAAGCAGCTCGACTTTCTGAAGCGGCGCTGGAAGTGGGAACAGCTCCGGCCATTCGTGTAATAGGCTCTCCCGTTGCCGGACGGCGGGAAAGATAAGGTTTATCCGACGTAGTGGACGAAGCGCCGAGGCGACTTCTGCCAGTTGCAGAGTGCATCCTCCATGACGGCCATGCCGACGGCGAGGCTCGAGTCGACTTCGTCAAGCCGGGCTTGAATGGCGTCATTCCCGTTCCCGCTCGTGGGGTCCCCGTCGATCAGGAGGCGCGCGCCGCGACCCGGTCCGGTGGCGCCGTCCAGATATGCCGAACCCGCCTCGATCGGCGCGAGACCGTATCGCGAGACGAGCGAGAGATAGTCGAACTTCGCCAACCTGCCGAAGGAGCGAATCTTCAGGCTGCGGTAGAGGTGATCAAAGATGACGTGAGGGTCGTTGCCGGCGGCGTGGACCTCGTTCGCGAAAAACACGGCGTGCCCTGCAGGTCCGATCCATCCTAGATAGTCGGCCACCGTCCGCCTCATCGGCCGGTTCTTGGCTGGGTCCATGCTCTCATACTTGCGGTGGTTGCCGAAGATTCCGCCCACGTCTTGCCAATTGGCCGCGATCCAGTCGTAGAAGGCGTTGGGATCGGCGATGACCGATGCCCAATCCCAAGTGCCCGCGCCGAGGCGACCGTAGACGTCCTTCAGACGCCGCCAACCGGAGACGGGGCGACCGAAGTTCGTCATCAGGAAGATGAGCCAACCGGCTTCGTCGACGTTCCCCTGCTGCATGTGATGAGCGACCGCGCGCTCGGGGTCGAACGCGGGGCTGCTCGGATTGGCGCGGTCCGCGCCGACTGGCTTCGCCTGGACGAGACGGTAATACTCCTCGCGTCGAAGGCTCGCGACGAACTGCATCGACAGCGCCTCGATTGTGGTATCGTCGGGCAGGCCCTTCAGACCGAGTGAAGCCCTTGCGGCGACAAGCGCCGCGACGATGCGCGCCCGTTCACCCTCCTTAGATGGCCACATCTTTGCCTCCCTCGTCGGTGTTTGCCGCTCTGGCCTTGTCGGCGGCGCGGCGCGCGAGAAAGAGGCGTGCATCGACATAGGGTTTGTAGAAGGATGTAGCCAGCTCCGCTCGAAGCGCCTCCAGCCGTCCGGGCCGCAGCTGCACCTGCTCCTTGGCCCAGAAGACCTGGAGAAGCCGCACGAGGTCAGCCCAATATGGATCGTTCGTCACCGCCGAGGCGTCCAACTCCTTGCCGGCGCGCAGCCCCGTCTCGATCGCAATAAGCTGTTCGACGACCTGGAAAGGATCACCCGAAGGCATCGGCGGCATCTCGCTGGTCTGCTGGAATCCTTCCGCGATGTAGGCGTCCAACCCGCCCAGATAGTCCTCGTACACGTGCATGCTTCCGACATATTGATGGTATTCGCCGAGAAGAACACCGAGCCGCTGCGCCATCATCTCCTGCAGCATCGTGAAGCAGAACACGTCATGGGGCAGGCCCCAGTAAGCATCGTTGGATCGCATCGTCACGGACATGTGTAGAAACCCCTGCCGGAGGTGGAACTGCAGCGTTGTCGTGCAGGGGATCTCTACGTGATCGGTTGCGATGTCCTCGGCATTGAAAAGTTGAATGACTGCCCGGCGTGACCCCGGCTTCTTCATCAGCAACGCGTAGATGCTGTCTAGCTGGTTGATCTGCCCACGCATCGCCAGCAGTCGCGGACCGTAGGCGCCCTCGAGGATGCCGTTGACGGCGTCTTCTTCATAGGCGGGCACATAATCTCTTATGAAGGCCAGGCTCTCCGAACCCGAAAGATACCAGAGCAATTCACCCAGGGCGCTAAAGGGCTTGCCCCTGTTCTCCGAACGACTCAGCCGCGCCCGTGGTTTCTTGATCTTGAGCGAGACCCCCAGCAGTTCCTTGGACTTCCCGCGCGTCCCGCCGCCGTGCCAGTAGCCGTCGGCCTTGATTGCCGTATAGAGCTGATAGAGTACTCCATCGAGACTTTCGCACTCAATCAACATACCCCGCTCACCGCCGCGGCGGCGCCCCCAGCCCTTGCATTTCCCCCAAATCACGATCGAACTGAAAAGTCTCCGGGTCAACAGGCCGTGCTGTCTTTCCTTCCGAAACGGAGGAAATCAGGCAGTTACTATGCTTCAAGCGTTTGAGCGCGAGGTCGACATGCGGGCCGCAGACGAGGCCGACTTCTCGTATCGTTTTTCCAACGCTGTAGGCAGTAGCCGGCCGGACCGCGCCTAAATATAAATAGGACTAGCGGTGACTTCAAGAAGTAAGGCCGCAGCGTGGAACTTGCTTGTGAGTCGCGCCTGGGCTTATAAGCTGAAGAAAATGACACCTTTGGCGCACCTGTTTGCCAAAAGATGCCTTTCGACAAGCGGCCGATGAGAGGTCATCGTTACGACATCCGCAAAATGGCTGGATCAGGGCCGAATCATGCCGGCCCGCTTCAAAAACGAGGCTGATGAACCAGCCTTATACTTCGAAATGAAGCCCGAGGCGCATTGGCCGCCATCAACAGTAGCACGTGGCCACGAAGGGGACGTGTCAATCGCAGAGCCGCGAATGCGGAACTCGAGTTACGTTCGATCGGAACAATGAGCGGAAAAGCACGGCCTGCGAAGGGCCATCCGCGACCCGGCTCCCAACCCGATTCGCTGCGGTCGAGTGTGTCAGTGAGGTGACAAATCACTTGAAAAGCTGCTCTAAATTAGAGCTTGACCCGAAAAACCGAACGTCCGTATATACGGGATTTCGGTGCTGTGCCGGCAGCTTTCTTCGGAGAGCATCACCTCCGCTAGGAGAACGTTTGTGAACGTCACTACCGAGAAGCGCGGCACGCTCGTTTACGGCAACCTCATGTCGATCAGCGTCCCCCACCCGCAACTCACCCCTGACAAATCTTTCCAACTCGATGCAGGTAGCTTCAGCGCTATCGCGGGGGCAACCTACAAGGGTGGCCTCTCTCTCGAACAGGTCATGATAAGTGAGGCGTTCGTGATGACGGTGATCGGCGGTTACGTCGCCGCTCCGTCTCGCCCACCCATCGTCGCGGCCCATCGCCTTCTTAGGCATGTCTTGGGCGAGAAGATCTTCGAGCCGAGGGTCAAGCAACTCTCCGGTCGCTATCTCCGTCAGATTCTCGACTGCTTCAATATCGTCTGGCGCAAAGGCGGCGTTGAGGTGGTGGTCAAGAACTCCCCCTACTCGACTGGCTCCGTCTATCAGGCTGTCCCAGCCGATGTCGACTAATGGCGCTGCCCAAACTAAGGAAGGGCGGCTCTTCGGAGCCGCCCTTTTCGTGCGGTTGGACGAGCGCTTTACACCACCCGGTGGCGTTCAATAACGCAGCTAACGGTGGCTACTCCACGGCTGGAGCGCCTCAGTCTGCTTCATGGTCGTCGCCAGCCAACGGACTATGCTTACTGCGATCATTGGCTGCTGGCATCTTCCACCGTTCCGTGCGCAGGATTATAGCGCCGATATTCCGCACAAGAGGGCAGATATGGCAAAGCGCGTTCGGGAACTGATCGACATCATTGAGGGAGTGCTTCCTCCGACACAGGAGAAGTTTGTCTTCTTTCACTTTAAATCAGACGATACGGTGGCCAGGTTTATCTTGGCCCACTTGCTTGTTGAGGATTGTAAGTATGTGGATCTGGGAAAGGGCCGCGAGGTTTTCTACCACACCGCACATGTACCCCCTGGTCAGGACCACTTGCACTTCTACCAGAATGACTCGAAGCTTTACGCACTCAACCGCGATGGAACTGCGCATGATGCGAGCCACGGAAAGGTGATGGCAGGCTGGGCAAGGGACGCGGTGAAAGACAATTATCCAGGTTTCACCCTACCCCAGGGAGGCCTCATTGAGGCCTTCGCCGACACAGGCCGTACGACTCTTCTGCTTGAGGAACCCGGACGGCAGCCTGTTTTGCTGGACAAAGAGACCCAGAACCTTAGCGAAGCGAAAGCGCTCCAAAAGTAAGTAAGACGCTCTCCTTGGCTTGGATCGGGTCGGAAGCTGCGACGAAGTTGGAACGGCAGCGAAGTTCCCACACGCGGTCATCCGCTGATCAAATCCCGAACACAAATGTACGGCAGCTTCCAGGATCTGCGCTCTTGTCGCTGAATGGCGGAAAAGAGAGCGCGCAGTTGCCGTCGTCGTTCGGTTGAACGAACGGCCGATGTCAAACCGCACTTCCCAAAAGCGGACCGGCAGTGATCCACCAGGCATGAGGATCGGGAGCCGCTCATTCCCGATATGACGCTCCATCAATGCGCCGGTCTACCTTCTGCTGATCGATCCTCAGCGTTCTTGCCGCCATCCATTCCGGCACATGCCAGCTCGCCGGCAGCGCCCGCGCGACCATCCCCGGCAGCACTGCCCAGACTAGCATCCCCGCCAGCGCGCCGCCGGCGGCGCTCCACACCCGCTGCCGCACCTGACGGTCAGCCGCCTGACCGCGCTCGACAATGCCATCGACCCGCCCGATCACGCGCTGCATCGCGTCGCGCGTCTCGTGGATCAGCTTTGCATCCTCGGCACGTGCCGCGGCCCCGGCCTCGACGATCTCGGCGGTCAGCGCGGCCGGCGACAGCCGCACCGCCGGACTCGCCTCGATACGCGCCAGCGCGCCGACCGCGGCGTCGAGCGCCGCGGTCATCCTTCCCAGCGTGACGCTGTAATCCGGCACCCGCTCGCGGGCGGCGGTCAGCCCCTCGATCGCGCGGCGGGTCAGGCTCACCTCGCCGCGCAGCTCGTCGAACGCCTGCGCGGTGGCGTCGGGATCGGTGTCGCTGGTAAGGTTCTGAGCCATCGGCTCAACCTACAGCGACAGGTCGTAGCCACGCGAGCGGGTGCGTCCCTGCTGGAGCTCATGAGACAACGATGCCCCGCTCGAGGTGCCAATCCCGAGCTCGTTGACCCGATTGCGCAGCAGCGACTCGAGCTGCGGGTCGCGCTCGAGGCTTTTCGCCATTCCTGTCATGGCCTCGCTCACCTTGTCGGCGGCGTCGTAGTCGCGGTTCCTGTCGTAGGCCTCATACTGCTTCGCCTGCCGCTGCCAGTCGGCGACGAACCGGTCGGCACGGCGGCCGGTGTCGATGCGCAGCTCGGCTTCGAGCATCATGGCGCGGATGGCGGCAGTCGTCCGTCCCTTGGCGGCATCGACGACAAGGGCCGGCGTGCTCGCGAACGCGGCCCGCAGGTCGCGCGCCGCCTCAGATTGCATCGCGTCGAGCCCCTTCGATGCCGCGTCGAGCGCCTGCCGCTGATGCGGCAGCGCCGACAGCCCCTGCACCTGCATCCGGCCGATGTCTGCTGTTGCGCGCGCAAACCGTTCGACCGCCTTGTCGAGCGGGGCTTTGGTGACGTCGACGGCGGACCCCGCCGGCGTCAGCCGGAGCCCGGCGAACCGGCCGGCTTGCCGCGCCGGCTCCGCCGCGCTGCTGCGTTCGGACGCCTGCTGCTCGGCATAATCCGACGCCATGTCCTTGCCGCGGTCGCGCGACAGAGCGCGGACCAACTGGCGCTGGTCGGCAAAGTCGTCGTGGCCGTAGTGAAGATCGACCCGGTCGCGGTGGCGCGACAGCGCGACGTACGCCGCATGACTGTCGAGCCCGGGCGTCGCCAGCACATGGACCCGGTCAACCGTCACGCCCTGCGCCTTGTGGACGGTCGCGGCATAGCCGTGGTCGAGGGCAGCGTAATCCTTGACGTCGAACGCTGCCGACCGACCGTCGTCGAGCCGGACTTCCATGCGCGCGCTGGTCACCTGCTCGACCGTGCCGAGGGTGCCGTTCTTCACGCCGAGGCTGCGCTCGTTGGCAAGGAACATGACCCGGTCGCCGGCCGCGAAGTCGCGGCTGCCGCGCTCGGTCTGGATGCGCACGTCCTTACCCAGCTCGCCCGCCTCGCGCCGCCGCTCGCGGGCGGCGAGGTTGAGGGCGCGGACCTCGTCGTTGGTGTGAGTGAGGATCAGCCGGGTGGCGTCGGGAGAGGCCTGCCGGTCGCGGTCCCAGCGCCCGACCAGCGCGGTCCGCGCGTCGTCGCGGGTCGGCGCGGCGTGGACGTTACCGTGTTCGGTGTACGCATTGATCGCCTGTGCCGTCCGCCCGGTCGCCAGCTGGCGCGTCGCGTCGCGCTGCCAGTCGTCGCGCTGGCGGCGGATGTCGGTGATCTCGGCCGCCCCGTGGCGTTCGGCGACGCTGCGGAACGCCGCGCCCGCCTCGATCGCCTGGAGCTGCTTCGCGTCGCCGACGAGCACGACCTTGGCGCCGCGGTCGCGGGCTTCGGAGAGGACGCGCTCCATCTGACGACTGCCGATCATCCCCGCCTCGTCAACGACGAGGACGTCGCGCTCGGTCAACCGGTCGCGATCCTGCGCCCAGCTGTGTTCGAGGCTGGCAATGGTGCGCGACGCGATGCCCGAACCACTGGCGAGGTTCTCGGCGGCGATACCCGACAGGGCGATGCCCTGCACCAGATAGCCGGCGCTCTCCCACGCCTCGCGCGCCACCCCGAGCATCGCCGACTTTCCCGTCCCGGCATAGCCGATGACCACACCGAGTCCGTTAGCCTGTGTGACATGGCTAAACGCCGTTCGTTGCTCGGGCGAGAGTGTCATGCCGCGCGCCGCGGCGCGCGCCAGCGCCGCGTCCTGGACGCGCGTGCCGACGCGGTG
>CAHJWP010000002.1 GCA_903642255.1 Sphingomonadaceae bacterium
GGTCGCGGCATGCCTCCCCAGGTCGTCGGCGAAGGCACCGGTGTCGTCAAATTCTTCAACGGCCAGAAGGGTTTCGGCTTCGTCGTCCGCGATGACGGCGGCGAGGACGTGTTCATCCACATCTCCGCGGTCGAGCAGGCCGGCCTGACCGGTCTGGCCGAGGGTCAGCCGCTCGGCTTCACGCTCGTCGATCGTGGCGGCCGCATCTCGGCGACCGACCTCAAGATCGATGGCGAGCCGATGCCCGTCACCGACCGCGGTCCGCCGCGCGAGCGCGATGCGGCGGCACCCGGTGGCGCGCGTGGTGGCGGCGGCGCTCCTGCAGGCGGCGGCGCGCAGCGCCAGCTGACCGGCGAGAAGGCGACGGGGACGGTCAAGTTCTTCAACGCGATGAAGGGCTTCGGCTTTATCCAGCGCGACGACGGACAGCCCGATGCGTTCGTCCACATCTCCGCCGTCGAGCGCGCTGGCATGTCGACGCTGAACGAAGGCGACAAGCTGGAATTCGAACTCGAGGTCGATCGTCGCGGCAAATATGCCGCGGTGAACCTGCAGGCGGCAGGCTGATCGATATGCGGCCGCCCCGGCGGTCGGCAGTGACGGACAGGCCCGGCTCGCGGCGACGCGGGTCGGGCCTCGTCATGTCCGCCGTCCTGATCCTGTCGCTCGCCGGCATCGCGCCGGCCGCTACGCCCCAGACCGCATCGGCACCCGGCGCGACGCTGATCCACGGCACGCCGATGCAGAACGCGACCATCGTCGCCCGCTACCCGCACGACCGCGCCGCGTTCACCGAAGGGCTCTTCTGGTCGGAGGGGTTCCTTTACGAAAGCACGGGGATGGAGGGTCAGTCCGACATCCGCCGCGTCCGCCTGACCGACGGCAAGGTGCTGGCGCGCACCGTCCTGCCGCCGTCGCTGTTCGGCGAAGGCATCGCGCCCTGGCATGGCGAGATCGTCAGCATGACCTGGCGAACGGGCATAGGCTTCCGCTGGACCCGCGCCACGCTGAAGAAGACCGGCAGCTTCCGCTACCCCGGCGAGGGCTGGGGCCTGGCGGAGACGCCCGAGGGCTTCGTGCAATCCGACGGCAGCGCGGTGCTGCGCTTCCGCGACCCCGCGAGCTTCGCGGAGAAGCGGACGATCACGGCGACGCTGGCGGACGGCACGCCGGTCGTGAACCTGAACGAGGTCGAATGGGTGAAGGGCGAGATCCTGGCGAACATCTGGGAAACCGCGACGATCGCCCGGATCGACCCGGCCACCGGCCACATCAAGGCGCTGATCGACCTGCGCCCGCTACGCGACGCGGTCGGCGCGAGCGGCAGGGACGCGGTGCTGAACGGCATCGCCTACGACGCGAAGGGCGACCGGCTGTTCGTGACGGGGAAGAACTGGAAGACGCTGTTCCAGGTGCGGTTGCGGTAGGTGTCGTAACAGTAGCCCGGCGATCCGGTTATAACTGGGCGTATATAACTGGGCGTACGTGGGAACCGATGTCGGCGTCGTCGCTCGTGCTTCTCTTATTGCATTTCCTTTACCCTTGAGTCGTTACGCTTCTCGCCCAGATGAACGCGTCCGTCGGGCGTCAGCGGCGATATGATCCGCAACGTATAGTGGCCATGGTCTGCAGGGTCGGGTGTAATGCCGATCACGCCGCCGCCAACCGAGAATAATCGTTCGGCTGGCTGGCTGCCGCGGCCAATGTCGCCGAAGATGTAGCCCCATTGGTTTACTACTTGATCGCCAATCCAAACCTGCCCCTTGATCCGCGCGATCTTGCCGAGATTCTGTACGTAATAGCGCACGTGCACGGGTGCCCCGAGATCAAACGGCGCGGGCACGATCTCTCCGCCGCCATACGGGTCTCGATCGAGGAAATTGACGCCTGTCGTCAACAGGCTGTCATATCCGCCGAAGCCCAACCCTTCGTTGAACAAGCAAACCGACCCCAGTTTAGCGGAGCCTGCTTTATGCGTGACCGCACACCAGACGAGTTCCCTCGGAAATATCTCGACCTTGCCGGACATCCTGTTGCTTTCGGACCCTTGCATCGGCACGCCGTAGGCAGGGCTGCCCGCCGGCGCGACGATATCGCTGCCGCGCTGGATTGGCGTAACGACACGCCCCGTGTAGCCATAAGCGATCTCGCCATCGAGGAACGGCTGATCGCGACCGAATGTGGTGCGGATTGTTGGTGGATGCGCGAAGGTGAAGGGCTCGCGGCCCGGCTCGATCGCGGTCGGCTTCGCACCAGGCGTGAGCACAACCTTTGCCCATACGGGTGCCAATGTCGCCGCTATCAACCCTATCGTTAATACGAGTCTTGCCGAATCGCGTCGCATAATATGCCCCCCAGCGCTCTAAATGCCGCCTTCGATTGATGTCTGCAACCGCGACGCCTCGTGCTGTCCGCGGAATGTTTGATGGTCGGCATGAACCACGTTGCCGACGCTCCGACCGCCCCTCAAGTCGCCATCCGCCGCAGCGTATCGATCAGGTCCGCCTCCGCCGCGGGCTTGTCGGTCCGGATCCGCGCAATCCGCGGGAAGCGCATCGCGACGCCGGATTTGTGCCGCTTCGACGCATGGATCGAGTCGAACGCGATCTCCAGCACCAGCGTCTTCTCGACCTCGCGCACCGGGCCGAAGCGCGCGGTGGTGTGGTTGCGCACGAACGAATCGAGCATCTTCAGCTCTTCGTCGGTGATCCCCGAATACGCCTTGCCGACCGGCAGCAGCTCGCCGCCGTCCTCGGGCGGCGCGGTCCAGCAGCCGAAGCTGTAATCGCTGTACCAGCTCGACCGGCGGCCGTTGCCGCGTTGCGCGTACATCATGACGCAGTCGGCGGTCAGCGGATCGCGTTTCCATTTGTACCACAGCCCGGCGCGCCGACCGGTGACATAGGCCGAGTCGCGGCGTTTGAGCATCACCCCCTCGATCGCGGCATCGCGCGCGCCGGCGCGGATCGCCTCGAGGTCGCTGAAATCCGCCGCCTCGATCACCTGGCTGAGATCGAACCGATCGGGATCGAGCGCATCCGCAAACGCCTCCAGCCGCCCGCGCCGCTCGTTCCAGGGCAGCGCGCGGCAATCCTCCTGCCCATCGAACAGGATGTCGTACAAGCGGACGAAGGCGGGATACGCCGCGAGCATCTTCGCCGATACGGTCTTGCGACCCAGCCGCTGCTGCAGCGCGTTGAAGCTTGCCGCCTCCCCGCGCTGGAACTCGCCCTTCACCAGCAATTCGCCGTCGACCACGCCTGGCGTCGCAAACGCCGCGGCGACGTCGGGAAAACTGCCCGTCACGTCGTCGCCGGTCCGGCTGTAGAGCCGCGTGACGCCCGCGACATGGACGATCTGGACGCGAATGCCGTCCCATTTCCATTCGGCGGCATAGTCGGCGAGATCGACGCGCAGGTCCTCCAGCGGGTGCGCGAGCATGAAGGGGCGGAACACCGGCACGTCGGCCGCGGTCGGCTGCGCGCTTCGCCCCTCCGCCCAGGCGAAGAGCGAGGTGTAGGGCGGGGTCAACCCGTGCCAGACCTCCTCGACCGCATCGACCGCGATCCCGAACGCACTCGCCAGCGCGGTCTTGGCGAGGCGCGCGGAGACGCCGATCCGCAAGCCGCCCGTCGCCATCTTCAGCAGCGCGTAGCGCTCCTCCGCATCGCACCGGTCGAGCATCGCCGCGAGCGCGCCCGGCGCGTCGGATCGCGACAGGGTCATCAGCCGGTCGACGACCGCGGCGACCGACAGCGGTTCCGGATCGAGCGGCACGGGTGGTGCCGGCCATAGCAGCGCGACCGTCTCCGCGGTGTCGCCGACATAGTCGCGGCTCATGCGGAACAGCACGGGGTCGGTGCGCGCTTCGATCAGTGCGCGAATCGCGGCCGGCTTGACGCCGGGCAAGTCGAGATCGCCGGTCAGCGCCGCCATCGCCCAGCCGCGATCCGGATCGGGCGTCGCGATCAGGTAATCGCCGATCAGCTTCAGCTTCGCGTTTCGCGACCGCGTGTAGACCAGCGAATCGATCAGCGCGGCAAAGGCGTGCATTGCCGTATGGCTCCCGTCCGACGAAGATTTCGCCCACCGCCAACGTACAAGCGGACGCGCCGGTTCGCTATAGCAGCCCCACCGCCGTCAGGCCGATCGCCGCGCCGGCCGGCAGGAACAGCGCACCCGCGCCCACGCGCACCCATCGCCACGGCACGCGCGCCCAAGCCGCCTCGCCGAGGATCGCCGCCGGCACGACGACCGCGAGCGATCCGATCGTCGCACCGATGGCGGCGAGAACGGGAAACGGGGTCCGTGCGGCAAGCGTCACGACGATGAACTGCACGCCGTCGCCGAATGCGAGGATGAAGAGCCCGACAAGCGTCGTCGGCACCGCCCCCAGCCGCCACCCTGACAGCCGCTCGGGCATCTTCACCGGAAAGAACGCGCCCCCGCCTTGCAGCACCAGCGCCATCCCGAGAAACAATTGCTTCGCCTCCGGCGTGATCCGCGGCGCGATGAACGCCCCGCCCGCCGCCGCGATACCGCTCGCCGCGAGGAGCGCGACCGCGGCGGCGGCGATGACGCGACCGGGCGCGCGGTAGCGATCGGCGAGGATCGCGACGAGCCACGCGGTCTTGTCGCCGAGCTGCCCGAGCGCCGCGGCAACGATCGCCGCCATCAGCGCGTCCATGCGACCGTCAGCCGGCGAGCCGGACCGAGCAGGCGGCGGCGAAGATATCGCACGCCGTCAGATCCTGCCGGTCGCTGCGTACCGCGTCGCTCAGCATCGACAGCCAGCCATGGACCAGTGCGCCATGCTCGCCGCGCGACAGCGCCGAATCGAGGAAATGCGCGACGGTGACCGCGGGGTGGAGGCCGTTGCGGTGCGCGATGACGCGGATGGCGTCGACATCGGGGGCCAGTTCGCACGCCCGGGCATAGGGCGCGCGGACATCGATCGCGGCGATCCGCGCGGCGAGTTCGGCCTTGATCGCGGCGATGTCGCCGCCGGACCCCATCATCGACGCCATGTTCCGCGCTCCCCCCTTCACCATCGCTCGCACGCTGCGCTCGCAGCGGTAAAGATCGCGTGAACCTATCGCTGCGGTTGACTTGGGGGGCGTCATGCGTCATGCGCCGCGGCTGATCGGGCGGCGGCCGTCGTCGCATGCCCTTAGCTTTTACCCGCAGGATTTTGGGCTCATGGCCAAGCCGACCACCGTCAAGATCAAGCTCGTCTCGACCGCCGATACCGGTTTCTTCTACGTTACCAAGAAGAACCCGCGGACGAAGACGGAGAAGCTGTCGTTCAGCAAATATGACCCCGTCGTGCGCAAGCATGTCGAGTTCAAGGAAGCCAAGATCAAGTGAGCGGACGGGCGGCGTAAGCTGCCCTTGGATCATCCCGGTGCCGGCCGGGAATCGGGCCGCAGGCGGTAACGCTTGCGGCGTTTTCGTCGTGGAGCCGGTCGTCATGCCGGGCTCGTCCCGGCATCCAGAGCCCCGCGGGAGGTCCTCTCGGCCCTGGACCCCGGCACGAGGCCGGGGTGACGAAGGTTACACCAACGCCCCGACAGCGTCCATGAACCGCACCAGGCTGATCGGCTTCGATACATACGCGTCCGCCCCCGCCGCGCGGATCCGGTCCTCGTCGTCGCGGCCAGCATAGGCGGTCACCGCCATGACCGGGATGGTCGCCAGCGCTTCGTCCGCCTTCATCTCCAGGATCAGGTCGTAGCCGGTCACATGCGGCATCTGGATATCCATGATGACGAGATCGGGCAGGAAGTCGCGCGCGCGCGCCACCGCCTCGCGACCGTCGCGGACCGGCTCCACCGCGAACTCGTGCGCACGCAGGAGATCGCAGAACAGCTTCAGGTTCAGTTCGTTGTCCTCGACAACGAGCACCCTTTTTGCCACGCGCAACGCATCCCTCGATCCCAACCGGAGGCCCGACGATAGGCAATGGACGCGCGCGACACAAATGAAGAGCGATCGGGCGAAGAGGACGCGACTGCGCTCGGCCTGCGTGCGCTGGTCTGGACGTTGGTCGTCCCCGATCGGGCGATGCGGCTGCTGGCGGTGACGGGGCTGGAACCCCATGACCTGCGGGCGCGTGCCGGCGACCCCGCGGTCATCGCCGCCGCGCTCGGTTTCCTGGAGGCGCATGAGCCCGACCTCATCGAATGCGCCGCCGAACTTGGCGTGAAACCCGCCGCGCTGGTGGCGGCACGCGCGAGGCTGGAGGCATGAGCCGGCCGTTGCTCATCACCGATTGCGACGAGGTGCTGCTTCACATGGCCCGCCATTTCGGCAACTGGCTGGGCGAGGCGAAGGACATCGATTTCGCGGTGGCGACCGGCGATTTCGCGAACGCGATGACGAGGCGCGACGGCGGGCCGCGGCCGACCCAGGCGGAGATGTGGGGGATGCTCGGCGAGTTCTTCCCGGCCGAGATGAGCCGCCAGACGCTGGTGCCGCATGCGCGCGAGGCGCTCGGTCGCCTCGCCGAGATCGCCGACATCGTCGTTCTCACCAATCTGCAGGACGAATGCCGGCAGCCGCGGATCGAACAGCTCGCCGCATTCGGGATCGACCACCGGGTCGATTGCAACCAGGGCGGCAAGGGTGATCCGGTGGCGAGGCTGGTCGCCGAACATGGCGATCCGGTGACCGTGTTCGTCGACGATCTGGCGGTGCATCACGCATCGGTCGCGAAGGCCGCGCCGGGGGTGCACCGGCTTCACATGATCGCCGAACCGGCGCTCGCCGCCACGATGCCGCCGGCCCCCGCAGCGCATGCGCGGATCGACGATTGGCAGGATGCGGAACATTGGATCGCGGCACGCTTCGCCGCGGGTATGCCCGCCGACGCTTGACGAGAACCCGACATGATGAGGACCACACCATGACCGACCGAATCGACCGCAAGCTCGCCGAACTGGGCCTCTCGCTTCCCAAGGCGGCCGCGCCCGTCGCCGCCTATGTCCCCGTGGTCGAGGCGGGCGGGTTGCTCCATCTGTCGGGGCAGTTGCCGTTCGTCGACGGTACGCTCGTCACCGGGCGGCTGGGCGACGGCGTATCGCTGGAGGACGGACAGGCGGCGGCGCGGGCGTGCGGGCTGATGATCGTCGCGCAGCTGAAGAAATATCTCGGCGACCTGGCACGCGTCGAACGGATCGTGAAGCTCGGCGTGTTCGTGAACTCCGCCGCCGATTTCACCGATCAGCCAAGGGTCGCGAACGGCGCGTCGGACCTGATGGTCGCGTTGTTCGGCGATGTCGGCAAGCATGCGCGCTCCGCGGTCGGCGTGCCGACCTTGCCGCTGGGTGCCGCGGTGGAGATCGATGCGATCGTACAGGTTTCGGCGTCCGCGCTGGGTTGAGCCCCTATTCCGTCATGCCGGGCTCGTCCCGGCATCCAGGGCAAAGAGCGACGCCCTCGCGGCTCTGGACCCCGGGACAAGCCCGGGGTGACGGGGTAGCGATCCGCAAAGTCTCGCCCTTCATCTTGAGCCTCCCCCCGCCCACGCCCATCTAGGCACAGCATGACCACGCCCGTCACCGCCCGCCTCGCCGACGGCGTATCGCAGCTTTCGGCGGCGGACTGGGATGCGTGCGCCGGGACGGCCAACCCGTTCGTCGGCCACGCCTTCCTCACCGCGTTGGAGGAATCGGGTAGCGTCGGCGGCCGGTCGGGCTGGCAGCCGCTGCCGATAGTCATCGACGCTGCGGACGGCACGCCGGCCGCGATCGCCCCGGCTTATGCCAAGAGCCACAGCCAGGGCGAATATGTCTTCGATCACGCCTGGGCAGATGCATGGGAACGCGCAGGGGGGCGCTATTACCCGAAGCTGCAGATCGCCGCGCCCTTCTCCCCCGTCCCCGGCCCCCGCCTGCTGCTGCGCGACGCGCATCTCGCGCCCGCGCTGATCGGCGCGATCGAGGCGGTAACGGATCGAAGCGAATTGTCGTCCGCGCACGCGACCTTCGTCACGCCCGGCCAAGTCCCGCTGTTCGAGGCGGCGGGCTGGCTGATCCGGCAGGGGACGCAGTTCCACTGGCGCAACCAGGGCTATGCCGGGTTCGACGATTTTCTGGCCGTCCTGTCCAGCCGCAAGCGGAAAGCGATCCGCAAGGAACGCGCCGCCGCGGTCGAGGGGCTGACGATCCGCCACGTCACCGGACCCGCGATTACCGCGGCGGACTGGGCGGCGTTCTGGACCTTCTACCAGGACACCGGCGCGCGCAAATGGGGACAGCCCTATCTCACCCGCCCCTTCTTCCTGCGGATCGGCGAGACGATGGCGGACCGGATCCTGCTGATCTTGGCGGAGCGCGACGGCAAGGCCATCGCGGGTGCGCTGAACGTCATCGGCGACGATACGCTGTACGGCCGCTATTGGGGCACGACCGAGGAGGTGCCGTTCCTCCATTTCGAACTCTGCTATTACCAGGCGATCGACGCCGCCATCGCGCGCGGGCTGACGACCGTCGAGGCGGGCGCGCAGGGCGAACACAAGCTGGCGCGCGGTTATTCGCCGGTGCCGACCTGGTCGGCGCATTATATCCCGGACAAGGGCTTCCGCCGGGCGATCGCGGATTTCCTGGTCCGCGAGCGCGAGGCGGTGGCGGCGGACCGCGATTATCTGGAGGGGCTGACCCCGTTCAAGCGCGGCGGCTGAACCCCGTGGTCGATGCGGTAGAGGATGCTTTCTCGATTGGCCCAGACCGGCACCATGCCCCAGGCCAGACGCGGATCGTACCGCGGCGGCTCGATCATCCAGACATAGTCGAATGCCGGGCGCGGAAAAAGGGTCAGCGCCTTGTCGACCGGCCGCCACCATTCGCCGTGACATTTGCGGTCGGTCACCACTTGCGACGGATCATGCGCGAACCGGCCGGCGGCGGCGTAGCGCGTCGTCAGCAATTGCGCGCCGGGCATCGACCATTGGTCGTTGGTGAACGCCAGCCGCCGCTCCAGCGCGATCGCGGGGACATGCTCCAGCCGGGTATAGGCCCAGTCGTCGCGGCACCGCCGCCCGACGAACGACACGAGCCGCGCGCCCCGGGGGACATGATCGAGCGCGGCGAGCGTCCGGTCGTAACTGCGCGAATAGATCATATAGCTGATGGTGGTGCCGCCCAGCCGCACGAGGAAGAACGCCAGTCCGACCACCGCGAGTATCTTCGCGCCGCGGATCGACACGCCCGGCCGCGGCCGAAGCGCCACGATCGCAATTCCGATCGCGAACGGGGCAAGCCGCATATCGGCATAAGCCGAACCGAACACGACGCGCGGCAGCAGGAAGAACACCGCGAACAGGCAAAGCGCCGACAGCGCCAGATTGCGGGAATATCCGATCGTCCGGTCGCGAAGCCCGCGCACGAGGATGAGGTACAGGATCATCGCCGACGCGAAATCGAACGCCAGCCAGCGGTCGCGCAGGACCATCGCGAGCCAGCCGAATTTCAAACGCCAGTCGAACCAGTCCCCCGTGACCCCGGTGACATGATCGCCCGAGCGCCAGAAGATCATCAGCGCCAGCGGCAGCGCGAGCGGCAGGCAACCGACCCCGGCGCGGACCCATGCCATGATCCAATGCTGCACCCCGCGCCCGGGCATCCGGTCGTGGCACCGGATCAGCTCCGCAGAAAAGGCGAGCACGCCCAGCACGCCCCAGCCGAAGGTATGGCAGAGCCATAACAGGCACGACAGCGGCACGAACAAGCCCGCGCGAAAACCGGTGCGCCCGAGCCGCCCGAGCCGAAGCCACAGCGCGAACAGGTTGAGCGCCAGCCCCATCGCCAGTGCGAAATTCACGAAACCGAACTGGACCGGGTAGCAATATGCGATCGGCAGCGCGAACAACGCGGTCGCCGGGATGCGGCCATGCACCTCGCGCGCGATCCACAGGAACCCGGTCACGATCAGCACGGGAATCGCGATCACGATCAGCTTGACCGCGAATTCGAGCCCGAAGACGCCGGCGAGCGGAATGACGAGCAGATCGATCCCCAGATTGCCGATCAGCGACCAGTGGAAATCATACCAGGTCGCGATCCAGGGATATTGCGTTCCGTCCAGTTGCACGCGGTAACGGCCGATATGCCCAGGCAGATCGACCAGCGGCGGGATCGTCGGCCACAGCAGCGGGATCGTCGAGACAAGCGCCGCCAGCGCGACGAACAGGCGCGTCTGCCACCATCTCGGGCTGGAAGGGGTCGGCGGCATCGCCTTTGCCTAGCGCGCGCGGGCCGCGCCGGGCAAGCGGCACGTCGCACGCGGCGCTCGGTTCGTCGCTAACGCACGCGCAGCAGACGCGCGCCATCGGGCAAAGCAGCGATGGTCGCAACGCCCGGGACCGGCCCGTGGGCGATCGCGGAGGCCATCGCACCGGCGGGCATGTCCGCGCAGGCGACGACATAGTCGACGTGCCAATGTCGGGCGATCGCCATCGCCCGCACCGGGCCGCCGCCGTAGAAGGCGAACATCGCCAGATTGCCCGGACCGTTCCGGTGATAGGGTGCGGCGATCAGCCGGTGCCGTGTCGCGCCGATCGCATAGGCACCCGCGTCGATCGGTGCCATCACGGTACCAGGCGGCAGCGCGGCGAGCCGCGACAGCAACGCCGCGCTCGCACAATCGCCACGTGGTGCGGCGCGCGGCGGGACGGCGCGGCGGACCGGGAGGGCCTGCGCGGCGATCGGGTAGAGCATCCCCGCCGAAACCAGCCACGCCGCCGCCAGCCGCAATCCGCCCGCGCGGCGCGCCGCCGCGATCGTCACCGCCAGCGAGGGCGCGGCCAGCATCGCGCCGGCATAGGCACCGCGCAATTGAACCGTCGTAATCGCGAACGCGGCGATCTGGACGACCAGCAGCGCGGTCCATCCCGGTGCCTTCGTACGCACCTGCGACAGCGTCGCGGCGATCCCCGTCACCGACAGCCCGACATAACCGATCGCGACGCCCGGATCGGCGGCGAACAGCGACTGCGCCTCCGCGACATGCGCGAGCCAGATCCGTGCGAGCGCCGGATCGACCGCGCCATAGGGCGACAGGCACCGCGGCACGACGACGATCGCCGCGAGCACGGTCGCGCCGCCGACGAGTCCGGCTGCGACCAACCGCGTCGGGATCGCGGCGCGTGGCAGGCCCGCCAGGACCAGCATCCCGGCACTGCCGATCATGCCCGCGCGCCAGGCATCGAGCGTGAAACCGTCGCAGGCCGGATAGGCGAACGCGTCGCTGGCGAACACACCGCGCGCCGCGCACAGCCCGGCACCGGCACCGATCGCCAGCCCGATCAGCCGGTTACGCGCCCCGGGCGCGTCGGCGATCCACGCCGCCACCACGACCCCGCCGATCGCGAGGAACAGCGGCGCGGTCTCCAGCCCGACCGCCATGCTCGCCGCCGCCGCCAGCCCTATCGCCGCGCCCCGCGCGCGCGTCGGGCTGCCGAGCAGCGCCAGTACCGCGCCGAGCAGGAACACGACCTGCAATCCATGGTGATCGATCCGCCCCGGCAGGAAGACCGTCGTCGTCGGATACGCGATCGCGGCGACCAGCGTCGCGGTGGATGCGGGTGCGGTCAGCGCCCGCGCGATCCGTGCGACCAGCGACAATGCGGCGGCGAACAGCAGCAGCGGCCAGACGATCACCGTCGCCAGTTCCGCCGCATGCCGGCCGAACAACGGTGTCAGTCCGACGATCCCCGCCGCCGGCACCAGATCGGCAAGCCGCGACCAGTGCATCTCCAGGCCCGTGCCGAGCCGGTGCTGCGCGACATCGCGAAACGCCTGTCCGTCGATCCAGTCGCGGACCTGCTGCAAGCGCATGACGTCGTCGGTATCGGGCAGGTGCAACATGGACAGCGCCGGCCACCCCCGCAGGGTCCAGACCGCGCCCAGCGCCCCCGCCAGCAGCGCGGCGACGCCTGCGTCCTTCGCCACCGTAGATCGTGCATCCTCACTCATCACGCGGCAATAGCCGTTCCGCGGTTAAGGTCGGGTATGAGAGGAGCAGAAGAACGCCTCGCCTTTACCCCTCCCCGGCGAAGGCCGGGGCCCGGCAGCGCGCTTTACGCGACGGCGGGCGCTCTCTGGCGCATCGACCCCGGCAACTGGGCCCCGCCTTCGCCGGGGAGGGGTTGGAAGGGTGTAAGATCACTCCGGCACGATAACATTGTCACAACTTTTCGTGCCGGAGAAATCCCCCGGGATATCCCCTTCGAGCTACATCTCGATCAGCGCGAAAGCAGCAAGTGCACACCCTTCCTGTCGACCGCGGCGCGGCACCAGCCGCCATGCAGGCGCGGTACGCCTGCAGCCCCCAGTATGTGATCCCATCGCCGACCACTCGTCGTGGAGAGAAGTGCTAGCTCCTTCGTGAAGATGATCTGCGTCGATAGCTTCCGCAGGCTGATGCGATCTACGCCCTTGCCCCGTCGGGTTTTCATGACCGGCAAGCCTGCGGAAACCGCCGCTGCGTTTCCCTCCTGGGCATCGCAGCCGAGAACATCCGAAGTGTCGCGTAGGGCGATGAGATCGGTATTGAGTGGATCTGCCTTCAGGTCGGTCGGGGGTTCGCCCCAGGCGGCGAGCGAAAGCGGATCGACATGGATGGTCCGGCCGGTAGGAACAGGACCCTTCACCCGAAATGGAATCTCGCCATCACTGAGCGCATGGATGACGCGTCCCCACGGTTTCTCTCCCTGGAATTGCGCCATGGCTCGCCGTAGGGGCATCCAGTTTCCCGGGATATCACCTTCGATACGGTTCTCGGTCAGCGACCTCGCCAGTCTGTCCGCGCTCGCCTTGCCGACTTGAGGGCCCCGCAGGATGATCACGCCGGGATCGTCGATGACATCGAGCACGCCGCGGATGGCTAGCTGACCTACCGCGTAGACCGGAATGTCGAATCGGACGGCGATCGTTCCGTCGGCATCGCAATCTGCGAGCCTCGCTCGCAAACGGTCTACGTCATCGGCATCGTACCGAGCGCGTGTCCGTTGACCACTTGGAATCTCGTCGAACCCGATGACCTTGCCGTCGCGCAACGCCTTCAGCTTCGCACCGCAGGTCCACAATATGTCGTTCACGCTCTTCGCCAGATAGTAACGCTGACCCGTGGAAAGTGCATCTGCGATGCCCGAGTTCAATTTGGGAAACGCTGTCGCGATCACGTTCCTGCCCTCTTCGTCCGACGAGGCGCCCGCGGCCACCCAGCGGACATCTGCGATCAGTTGCTGATACGCCTTCCGTTCGCCAGCGATCTCCGTCTCGCGAGCTTCCACATAGGCTCGCAGGCCGTTCGGCCAATCGGACAGCATTTCCATCCCGCGGCATACGACGTCCGTTATCGTCGTCGAGTCGTGTTCGAACAGGCCGTTCTTGCCGCCGTTATAAATCCAGACATCCCGGCACCTCATGCCGATGCGCAACGCCATACCGACGAGTGTGGATCGCGAAAACCCGCGGAGAGCGTCGGGCAGTCCCGAGACGACTTGTCGTGCGGTGACGCCATTCGACGATACGAGTCGTGCGAAGTCGCGATAGGGCTCCACCATCCGTGCCGGGAGCATTGGTTCCGGGGACGGTGGCACCGGCCTTCCGCATTTGTCGCAGTTCATCATGCCCCGCGCGTACATCCATCCGAGCGGACCGCATATCGGACAGGATTGCACGAGCAGTTCGAGGCTTTCGGGGCAGTATGGGAGCATGCGGTTAAGCCAGGCGCCTCGGTGATAGTCGTGGCTGGCTAGGGAGCGGGGACCGATCCTGCGGACCGTGAGATCGATGGCGCCGCGGGAGACCACGAGGTCGCCCAGGAGGATCTTGTTATGGCGGTCCGGGTGCGCACGGTATCCGACCGTCGCCACCGCTGTAGCGCTGCACCGCATGACGCGGGCCATTGTCGCGAATTGTCGGTCGTCGCCGATCTGGAGGTTGCCGATGTACCTGGTCGGGAGATCGGCGCCCTTGGCGGCGACATCGAGGTGCGTGACGCCACTTGCGTCGCAGGCTTCCGCGAATGCACCGATCGCGCTGCCGCCCGCGACCGGGACGTAGGAGAGCCGCAGACGCTTAATACCGGAACGGCCCATCTCCTCACCATCGGCTTCTGCGATGGACATAGATTCCGGGACCGGGTGTCCGGTCATGGCGTTCCCCTTCTCGAGAAGGGATCCCGGTGGATCCATTTCAGTCCAATCGCGAACTCGCGCGTTGCGACGCTCAGATCATGCGCCTCGACTACGGGGGATCCGCGCAGGATTGCATTGCGGGCTGCCTCTTCCACGACGCGGCAGACCCGCCCGACGTGTCCTCCGCTCACATGCGCCAGGGGCGTCCGCAGTCCTCGCTTGCCCAGACCGCTCGGGCGATCGAGCAAGCCTGCATTGACGAGATCGGCGTCAAGTTGAACGCAAAATTTCATCAGTATCTTCGCGTCCGCTATGCTCCCGGCGTAGTCGAGAGGCTTGAGCTTCAGCGGGGTGCTGAGCCGCGTCGCGAACTTATCGTTCTTATCGAACAATTTATCGGCATCTTCGTCGCCCACGAGTATCAATGGCAAGATCCCTCGGTTGAGGAACGTTTTGAAACGGTCAGTGACTTCCTTTGCATCGGTGGTCTTGCGATCAAGGTGCTGCACCTCATCGCATATGATACCTTTTACGTTGAGCGCTTTTCCTAGTTTGTTGATCCGCTCTTCAAGATCGTCCAATGTTTCCCTCTTGTCGTTCCAGTGGTCATCACCCATCAAGCGAAGAATTTGCCGGAAAAAAGCGTAAACCGTCGTCGTCTTGTCGAGTTCGACGCAGAGCAGTTCGTACGGATTTGGAGCCAACCCCTGCTCGGCACGCAGCTTCCTCATTACTTCGAGCAGCCGTTCGATCATGCGCGACTTGCCGGCGTTGCTGTATTCGGATAGGCGGCGGCCGTTCATGCTCCTGCCCCGCAGCTTCTGAACTCCGTTTAAGTAGCTTACGAGCTGTTTGACAAGTTTCTCCTGCGGCTCGTGTTCGATCCAGTTCGTCTTGAAGAACTCTTCGAGCCGTTCTGCGCGTGCGAGCCGGTCTTGGTTCGACCAGTCCGGCACGGCATCTCCCAATATGTGCTTCGGTTGCACACCGTAGGGGTCGAGCGGCTCGGAAGGCGTTGTTTCATTCGGCATCGTCATCGCCTTCTTCACCCCAGTCGATGCCATCGTCCGCATCGTCTGCTTCCTCCGAGCCGGAATGACCCGCCCCCGATCCATGTTCGTCTTCGGGTTCGTGCGCGCCCGATACGACCTGCGGATGCTGACCCGTCCAGTCTCCGATAGGGGTGATGGGCCCGCGAACCACTTTGTCGACGTCCTTCTCAGCATGCGATTGCAGCGGACCTTTGGGGATGCCGTCGCGATCTCGTCCCTGGCTCACCACCGCCTCCTCGATCCTGAAAGCGGCGAAGTCGGTCATGTCGGAAGTTTCTCGGACATGTCCTCCACGCACGCGGATGCGTCCGGCCTCGATGACGGCCGCCGCCTTCTTCGCGATTTGGAATGGTTTGTTGTGCAGGTCCTCCCATGCGCGTTGCAGTCGAGTGCCTCGGACAAGGGCGTTCTCCTCGTCCGTCGGTGCGCCCGTGGCGCCGGCGCGCTGGGCCTGCACGTGGAAGTTGTGTTCGTATCGCGTAAGATGTGTCGTATAGTCCGGATCGGTGGACCACATCGGGACGAAGTCGTTGTTCGCCTCATCCAGGATCTCGATCATGTCGAGGTTCCAGTCGTAAACCTTCATCCAGACATCGCAACGGGCGGTGCCGGTCAGGCGCTTCGTGAACGCCTGGGCTGCCAGGTTCTCTGAAAGCGTGTTCGTGACGCCCGTGCGATTCCAACGATATCGGATCCCGTCGAAGAAGGCGCCGTCGGTGGTGAGCACGCCTCTCACGGTGCGCGCCAGGTTTCGGCGTACCTCTTTCGGATCGTTGAACCGGATCCGATTGATGGCTGCATGTTCCAGCATCACGTCATTGGGTGTGCGTCCGCCGAGGGCGTCATGACCGGTATCGTTCCATTCCAGACGGAGCTGCTCGTACCTCCAGGAGATGCTGTCCCGGGACATCGTCGCTTCGGTCATAGGATCGCGCCTGAACGAACGGCGCCGGCTACGAGGCGATAGCACCGTCCCTGGTTCTCCTTCCATCCTGCCCTTCACCCACCCGAAATAGGCCTCGACGTCCGACTTCTCGTTCGGGCCATACTTCTTCGCCAACTCCACCTTGCCAATGACCGTAGTCAGGTTGCTGATCGCAGTTGGCGGAAGGATGGCTTTTTCGTTGTCCCCGCGGAGGCGTCCTATCCGGCCCGAACACATAACGAGCGCGGGGTTGGACTTGAGTGTCTCGTCGTCGAGTAACGGCGGCGTCAGCGCGTTCATGAGTGCCAGCATGCCCATTTCGCTTCTATACGGACCGGCGAATGGCGGGGCTGGGAACGCGAAGAGCGAGAAGGAATCGATCAGCTGCACCACCTTCATCTTGGCGCAGACGATTTCTGCATCATCCGAGAACCGGCATACCTGGCGGAATTCCGTGCCGTCGATGAAGACCAGGTCGAAAGGGCGTCGCCCTCTGCTCATCTCGCCCGATCCGACGAAATGACGATCCGCCTGCTCCTTGCCGAACTTCGTTTCCCACGTCTGCTTGCATTCGTTCGCGTTGATCCGGTTGATGACGGTCGTCTTGGTCGGCGCCTTGTCGCCGATGTCCTCGACGCCCTGGGCCTTCAGGCCGTGCCATGCCGTCGTGACGAGGGCGTTCGCGTCCATCTTCTGCAGCGCCTCGACCGACCAGAAGAGCGCCATGGACTGGTGGACGAGCCTGTCGGCGATGCACGGGAGTGGGGAACTCCCGGATTGGCGGCCGCTGCGATTCCGCATCGCGCCGATCCGGGCCCCATGGTCCTCGAGATTGGACATCCAGCGGATGAGCGAGCGGCCGCAGATCGGACCGAACCCGTCCGGTATTCGCTCCGCGGCGAATGCTTCGAGCGTCGCGGCGTTGCGCGGCTTGCCAGCGGCGAGTGCGGCGATGGCGAGGTCGTACTTCAGGACCGAGCGGGGTTCCTGGATCAGGCAAGTGGCCCGGTCCATCTTGAGAAACCGGGCCCGCCATTCGCCAAGCGCCGCCTCGGCGGCGGTTTCCTCGTACACGTCGCCGTTGGCGAAGTTGCGCGCCAGCCATAGGAATGTGGGCCGGACGCGGACACTGTCGTCCGTCACGAAGTACTCGTCTTGCGTTCCCTCAACGACGAACCTGGCGACGAAGTCGTCGATCCATTCGACGAAGACGATCCGCGTCCCGAGATGATTGAAGACCGTCCCGTGCGGGATTACGGGCACCATTTTCATGCGGCGACCTTTTCGACGAACTTTGAGAGCAATGCTCGCAACGCGAAGGCCTCGGCCGGACGCGGCGCAGTCACGGGCGTGGCGCCGTGGGGCTCTCTCGTTAGGCTGAAGGACACGACGCGCCGCATCAGCATCGCATAGAGCTTGTCGACAGCGTCGGCCCGTACGGCACCGATTACCGCCACGGCATCAGCGTAGCGCGCACAGCCTCCCGATGCCGTGATCATGGCGCGCACGGCGGCGGCCTCCGCGGGATTGACCGGCGTCAGGCGCGCATTCATCGCGATCGCATGAGCGGCGAGCGCGTCCTCCTGGCGGTAGGGCATGCCCTTGATGCGCAATAGGCGCGGGATGCCGATCGAACCCAGGGCAAGATCGATCCGATCAAGGGGACGCTTTATGGCTGGCGCATCGAACCAGGTTTCGTCGGACTTTATCTCACCAAAACGGACGCTGTTGTCCTCAAACTCAATGCAGATGTCGGGATATTTGTGAATGAGACGCCCGTCATCTCGACGAAACGTCATGTCTATCGGCTGCATCTGGAAGTTGAGACAGGTGGTACTCATTTCCAGCCGGTCGGCGACCGCCGGTTCGTTCGGGCCGTCGAGGAACTGCGTGCGATGCGTTTTCGCGAAGAACCCCGCGGAGGTACCGAACGACTGACTGTAGTTCATGCTCGTTCTGACGTGGCCGAGATCGTCGGCGGCGCGGATACTAACCAGCGTCCAGCGCGCTGGATCGATCGACCGATCGATCGACGGATCCTCGAGCAGACGCTTCGGTACGGGCTTAACCGGATGACGCGGGGGACGGCGCGTCGGATTCCAACCGATGGGCGGACGACGGTCCTTGTCCAATCCATCCGCCAGGTGCGGCACCATCGTTGCGTCAATGGTCACATTTGTGCCGGCGAACTGTTCGTCACCGGATTCATCGCCGTCATCCGACGCGACGGGTGTCCCGACGTCACGCAGCATTACTGGCTGCCGCCCGCGGTCGGGCGCATCGTTATGGCGATCCGGCGATCGTCAGGCGCGCGTCTAGGATCGCGAACAAATCCGAGACACTCGGCGACGGTTGACTTCAATTGGTTCGTGACCATGGTCGCGGCTGCGATACCGACCAACGGGAGCGCTGCGCCGATGTCAGGCGTAGAAACTGTGATGGTGAGATGGGACATGCCAAGGAGGCGTGCCGCGTGGGCGTTCATCGCGTAGCGTATGAAATTATCGTCTTCGACGAGATCAACGATGGTGGATTGCCCGCCGCAGACGACGAGACACGTCGGCACGTGCGACCACACGCGATCTTCGAGAGGCGTCTGGATTTCAAACCAGCTCGTGTCCACCGCCGTGATGGATGGGGATAGTCTGACGGCCTCGATGAACTGGGACACGAACGCGAGACCACAGGCACTTCCATAACCGGCGTGCTTTTGTGTAGCGGTGTCGTACGTTACGATGATGCCCGGTTCAGTCAGCACCATTCGCACAGACCCATCATTAGCGACTGCACAGTAGGAGTTCACATTCGCCCCAAACATCACATTGCTCCATCGTAGCAGCCTAGTTCCGGACGATATGGAAGAATCTTCAGATGAATCAAGTCGCATGATTCGGCGTGAGCGCGTGTCTTGCTGAACGGCATCGATCGAGAGGACGTTCTCGCTCGCGCGTATCCGGGTGGGGTGCCGGCCGCAGAGCGGGCCCATGTTGACGCACTTCCGTCTGACCAGGCCGCCGTCGTTCTCAGAAGGCTCGACGCTATCCTCCGCACCGGTAGCGGTGAACTCACGCCCGGCGAAGGCGCGGTCGCCGCGGGCCTCGGCAGGACCGCATTCCATGCGGCTCGGCGTACCTGGAGCGCGCACACCTCGCTATTCGAACTGACGCCGTACGCGATGGTAGAGCGGCGGGAGGCAATAAACTTAGGCGGATCGGTCGATGCCGTTCCGGTCGCCAAAGCAGTGGTGGCGCAGACCCCCAGCTATGTCTCGGCGCATCATATGGCGATCGAGACGGTGCGACGAAGCAAGAACGCCGTATCGTACAACACCGCGCTTCGACTTGTGCGTGCCGCCCGGCGCGGGTCGGTCACCGATCCGGAGTATCTATTGGAGCATTATGGTACCGGGATCGTAATCGACTTGTGCGCGATCGACCTGCCCCTCACCATTTACGACGGCGATGAACTCGCTGTCGCGGCGCTGGTAATAGAAAAGTCCGCCGGACTGCTGCTTGGTGTCGCGGCGGGGCCGAAGATGGCCGAACGCGAACTGCAGTGGGAAGCGGTCCGAAGAGCTCGCGACATGCTGCGGGTCGAACGGATCGACACTGCCGCCGACGCGCAGACCGTGCAGGTCGCGTGGGTGAAGGGGAATATATCCGCGCCCGTCGTCCCGGATCCGGGATCCGCTCGCTGGGAGGTAGTCTCGTCCGGAAGTCGCCGGTTCGGAACAAGAGCCGTTTCGGCGCTGGGCAAACGTCTCGGCCGCATCTCACTGATGCCACGCGCAACCAGTTGGCAGGAACCCGTCCCCTGGAGAGTTATGGCTTCGCGTTCTCCGGTCAACCCCGAGGATGCGGATAGTCTGCTGCTGTACGAGGCGGCAAATCACAATGGTCCGATACTCGAGGCCCTACGAAAAGCCGAGCGACGTGGTCTCCAGCTGAACGAGGAGGGCAGCATCGGAACCGTCCTCGGCCAGCTGGCTGAGCACATCTAGGATCAGATCCGGCGTGCGCGATTCATTCCACCGGGAACGCGGCGCGCAGTCTATTGAGGATCGCCTCGGGCACGTCGACCCCCGCTTCCTCGCCGCTGATCCATCGCTCCCTGAGGAAGGCGGCAGCCTCCTCCCGTAGGACGGGCGTCCCGCCTCTGGGGATGTTGGCGGGTCGCGCGATGAAAGGGCGTCGCGAGAGCCTGGGCTTTAATCGTATCCCGCCCGGCTTCCGGCCTAGTAGCCGCAGCGTGGCGACGGGCGGCGACGGCTCCTGCGTCCTGTGGACGACGACGTCGCAACCGGTCGAATGCAGTCTGACCAGCAGCCTATCCCAGTCCGCGCCCTTCAGGAGCTGCGCGTATATCCTGGGCCTTACATTTTCTTCTCCGGACGATCGCATCCTCGCGATCGCTTCGCCGAGGGCGGCGACGACGCTTGCGACGCTGGGTCGTTCGAGGGACATCTCGATGCCGAGGATCGCGGGTTCGGCGACGCGGGTCACGATCGTGGCGATTGGCATCATGCCCCGACCTCCGTGGTTCTTGACGACGCCGACGTCAACGACGCTATGCTCTATCACGAGTACCGCGCCCGCGGCGGGCAGGACATCCGGCAGCCGCCCCGTGGTTCCGATGGCGATGTGCTTGATGACCGCCGCCTGCCCGGGCATGCGCACGGTCAGTTCGCGTGCGATCTCCATGGCGCGTTCGGCGATCCGTTCCATAATCGCACCGGGCAACTCGTCTATCGCCTGCCGAATGACGGCCGCCTGTTCCGGCGGCAGGGGCGGATCGGTCTCCTGTGTGGCTCGGCCCGTGAAACGTCGAGGATCGGCGTTCTCCTTCCAAGCCCGAACCAGACGCCGGAAGGACACCGCCGTGATGCCGATCTCATCAGCCGCCGTAGAGGCGGGATAGTCCTTGGGGTTGTCGATGTATTTCCTGATAGCGGTGATGCGCAGTATCACCTCTTCACGCCGGTGGGCGGGCACGGTATCGAGACCCGGAATGGTTGTTCTATCAATCATCGTTTTTCCGTTCACTATATGTTCCTACAAAGAAACTTTCCAATGCCTTTTATGATCTGTGCGCACGTCCGGTTTGTTTGCTCCGCGTCGCATCTAGGCGTGGCCCGCGTTCGCATCCGGGATGGATCGAGGTGATGGTTGGATTAGTCGAGCAGCTTCAGCAGGACGCCATGGACCAGTCCGTGAGTGTCGCAACGCTGCTACGGAAGGTGAAGGTCGCCGCAGTGAAGCTGGCGTTGAGTGACGCGCTGTCTTGGGTCGAACCAGAACTTAGTGGCTACCCGTCAGGCGACGTACCGGCTTATCGTATCGGTCGCGGAGCTCTTCGGGCCCAAGATCGGTGGGCTAGATGGACGGACTTTCATATAAGCGATGGCGATTTGTCAGCAACTATGTCGACGGTTTATCTCTTGGAACCCGTTGGAAGCTATGAAAGGCTCTTAATAGGCGATGCTGGTACCCTAAGCATGCCAATGGCATCTGAGACCGTTCATAAAGTACGCGAGATGTTCAGCTTAGAAATCTACGCAATATCAACGACCATTCCACGAGGTGTGATCAGCAAGGTTGTCGATCACGTTCGCAACATGGCGCTAGACTGGTCCCTTGAACTCGCACGCGCCGGTATCACCGGCGACGGTCTTTCCTTCACTCCGAGAGAGAGGGAGCGGGCAAAGGAAGCACATATCACGATCGGCACATTCAACGGCAGCTTCAACACTGGCGACGCCTCCGGCGTAAACGCGCGAATCAATCAAGGCTCACAGGATAGTTCGACGAATGCGTCCAGGGGCTCGATCTTCGATCAGATCGCTGTCGCGACGCAGGAAGGGGTGAACGACCGGTGCGACCGTGACCGCCTACTTCAGGCTAATGAAGCGATGAAGAATGCGACTGAACAGTCTGGCTTTGCGAAGGCATATGCGACGTTCATGGCGATCGCATCCGACCACATCACCGTTTATGGGCCGCTGCTCCCACCGCTGGCTGTCTATCTTTCGCAACATTGGACGCCTTGACGGCACGACAATGACGATCTGGCGGCAAATGCTTGCTCGGAAGCGAGCATAATCTCCTAAAAAATCCCTGTATTTTCCTCCTTATCGCATTCCTTTCGTGTCCGATTTGGAACGAAGCTCAAGCATCAGGCGAAATGAGGACGTCGCCAGTCATCGTCACCGGCGCAATGGTGTTCCCAATATGTTCTCCTATCGCTATGTCCGACGTCCCTAGCCGGATGGGACCGATGGCACTGATTCTCCATGACGTAACGTTCGAGATGGTACCGACCGAGGTTCGCCTCCTGACGGCCATGACACCCGCTGGCTTCCCCTCTCCTGCCCAGGACGACATGGAGGAGCCAATCGACCTGGCATCCTGGCTGATCGACCACCCCGCCGCGAGCTATGTCATGCGGGTGTCGGGGCATTCCATGGTTGGAGCCGGAGTTGCCGACGGCGATATGGTCGTCGTCAGTCGCGCGGTCGAAGCACGGTCCGGCGACATCGTTGTGGCTCTGGTCCATGGCGACCGGACGATGAAGCGGCTTCGTCGTCGCGGGGATCGGATGTGGTTGGTGCCGGAAGCCGAGGGGTTGCCCGCCATCATCGTCGACGAGGACGTTGAGATATGGGGCGTCGTCGTCGCTCTCGCCCGCCGCTACCGGACATGAGCGCGATCGCGCTCATCGACTGCAATAATTACTACGTCAGCTGCGAGCGCGCGCGTTCGACGCCAAACTGGTAGGCATCCCCGTCGTCGTCGCCAGCAACAATGACGGGTGCGCCATCGCCCGGTCGCAGGAAGCCAAGGCGCTCGGCGTGAAGATGGGCGATCCCATTCACCTGATCCGCGACCGGTTGGACAGGCACGGCATGCGGGTGATGAGCAGCAACTACACCCTGTATGGCGACATGCAGCGCCGTGTGCTGGCCGCGGTCGAGGACTTTGCGAGCGAAGTGGAAATCTACAGCATCGACGAGAGCTTCCTAGATCTGACGCCGTTCGCCGATCGCGATCTCGTCGCCCACGCCAACGCAATGTGGGACCAGGTCCGGCGATGGACGACGATACCGACGCGCGTGGGGATCGGCCCGACGAAGACACTGGCCAAGCTCGCGAACGCGGCAGCTAAGAAGAACCCGTTGTTCGATGGCGTAGCCGACCTGCGTGAGGATGCGCTGCGGAACTGGGTGCTCGACCGCTTTCCCGTAGGAGATGTGTGGGGCGTGGGACACGCAACGGCCGGGAAGCTGGCGGCGTTGGGCGTATCGACCGCCGGACAGCTACGCGACATGCCTATGAAGCAGGCCCGCGGTATCGGGACCGTCGTTCTGGAACGTCTGGTTGCCGAACTTCAGGGTGTGCCGGCGAGCGCCGTCGAGATAGTCGAGCCGCAGCGAAAGGGCATGGCTGTCCCCCGATCGTTCGGCGGCTACGTCAGCGACAAGGAAGCGATGATGGGCGCGATGGCCCAATACGCGATGCGCGCCGGTGAGAAGCTACGATCGCATGGACTGGTAGCCGGGCAGCTCACGATCTTCTTCCACACCAACAAGCACAAGCGGGAGCGACCGCAGTATGGCGCTCAGCGCCGGATCAGGCTGCATCCGATGACCGCGGACTCGCTCGAATTGCTGGCGGCCGCCCGACGCGGGGGTGAGCCGTCCTGGCGCGACGGATAAGAATTCAGCAAGGCGGGCATCATGCTCGACGACCTGGTCGCGGCCGAGCTTCGACCGCGGACGCTGTTCGAGGACGATGTCGATCGGCGCGAGCGGTTGATGACGGCGCTCGATGTCGTGAACGACCGGTTTGGGAAGTTCTCAGCGGTGCCAGCGGTCCAAGGATTTCGGCGGGATTGGAAGGCGCGGTCAGATAGCCGGTCGCCGGCATGGACGACGCGGCTTGCGGAGGTGCCGGTCGTTCGAGCGTGAAACCATTGGAACCGTCCGACACGGTATATCCGTCAGCACACCAATGCGCGCGGTTCTTTAAATGCGAGAAACCTGCGGCCGACCGGGTCGCTTGGACGACTCGTGTTTACGCATTCGCGCGGCTACTGCCTGTTCGAGGGGCAGGATGCATGAGACCACGGCTAAGCGGACGTTTGATTGCGAAACGCCTACGCCGCCGCGTTCGAGAGCGTGAAAAGCGTCATCGGCGGCGAGGCGGCAGCAGATTTTGGAAGGCAGCGCGAGCCTCTCGCCCCCCGCGATTTGTGCGAATCTATCTCCCACGGGAACTGAACCTTCGACATTCCTCCCACAGGCAAGTCACGATAGCGGCTTGTCGTTCTATTCGAGAGACTTTCCTCCGCGACAAACACGATATAATTCTCGACTTCAGCCGGACCAGAACGATCAAAGCCGAAGGCATGCTTCTCGTAGTTGCGGAACTTGATCGTGCAATTAGGATGGCTCCTTCAAGTCAGGTGGTTCAGTGCCGCTTGCCACCACCATTGGATCACGAAACGCGCGTGGTCAGGCAAGTTCTCGAGCAAATCGGACTGCTCCACAGGATCGGTGCATCAAGCCAGGCGCCATCTAAGGGAGACGACGAATATGATGAAAGTGTTCGACATTGGCGCTATGCAACTGGCACTCGAGTTGATGAAAAGCCGGGCGATGTATTAGAAGCTCACGAGGGTCGTGTAGCACCCGCCCTTATGCAGAGCATGCAAGTTGGCCTGGCTGAAGCACTTATCAACAGCGGACATCACGCATACCAAGCGGACAGACAAGACGGCTGCGCGCCCTTTCGCGAGAAGCGCTGGTGGATGTTCACACACGAGCGAGACGGACTGCTCACGGTTACGGTTTGCGACCTAGGCATTGGTATTCCGCGATCTCTTCCGCTCACGTGGGATCGAGCTATCTTGAAACGGGTCGGAGCGATCTTTACCGGGGTAGAGCCACAGGTTGCGGCCATTCAGATGGCCCTGGTTCTGGGGCAGTCGTCCACAGGCCAGACGCATCGCGGGCGAGGATTACCGCAAATATGGAACGCGACTCAGGCGTCAAGCGCTGGAGGCGTTGGAATTAGCAGCGGCAAAGCCTACGTGGGCTTCGATTCGGCAACGGGCGTGGCCCACGATATGCAGTTTAAGACGGACATCCAAGGGACAATGATTTCATGGACTTTCCAGGTCGAGGCAGCCGATGGAACGGGATAGTCGCGCTATGATCAACGTCGCCAAGCAGTTTTCACGAGCGCCGGCGGGGCGTTATATCAGCGATGGTCCAAACTCTGGAGAGCGCTTTCGGGATCAGTATCTAGTGCCAGCGCTGAAAACGAACGGCGAGCTGACGCTAGAGTTAGACGGCACTCGTGGCTATGGCTCTTCATTTCTGGAGGAGGCGTTCGGAGGACTTGTCCGCGTCGGATTTGCGGCTGTGGATTTGGCTAAACGTATTAAGTTTCGCACAAACGATCCCTCCCTCGTAGCTGAAATAGAAAGTTACTGGCAATAACGTGCGCTGTGTCGAGCGCGGCTAGCGGATGGATAGAGTATTCGTTCGCAGTTCCTGTCGTAGCAACTGTTGTCGGTTGGTTCGTTGTTGCTAAGCAAGCCGACCGACGAGAGTTGCGCAAGGAATTGCGTGAGCAGATAAAGGAATTAAGAACCAGTCTAGACGAAGTTCGAGACCGAGCCTCTGAATACTGGCTGTCATCGGACACTAGGTCGGCTCCCACTGCTGCGGTCAAACTTAAATCCGAATTAAAGCGCATGGGTCGGTTAGCTCAAGCCGTAGCAACTGCGGGACTTAAGGTTGATGTTGCACCCTATGTAGCCGAAGCGAGGTCTCTGGCGACTGGAGGCAATTTCGAAACGATGAATAGAAAGTCGGAGCCAGCTGACATAGAACGGCTTACCGACTTGACCGGCAGCCTTGAAGACCTTCTGACGGCGGTTGATACTGCGTTTTATTGCTATTTTCAGCCACCAACAAATAAGAGATGGTGGAGACTATTGCCGTTAGGCACGGCCTTCCTTCTAAGCGGTCGCTGACTGAGCATCTATCGACAGCGCGCCATAGCCGTCGTCAACGCGGAGAATGGCGTCCGCCATTTGATGGGGCGGCCATGTTTATTTTGGCTGCCGTGTCGGAAACACCGGCCCCCGCACAGTCATCGCAGCTGCGTCATACGGCTTCTGCAATGCCACCACCTCTTCATAGGATCCGCGCAGCCAAGTATCGATGTCGGCCGGGTGCAGGATCGTCAGCATCGCCTTCGGATGGATCAGCGCGACCAGTTCGTTGGGATCGCAGGTGGCCATCGTGAAACCGTTGCCCGTCTTCGTCCGCTGCCAAAACCCGGCGATGGCGAACTTCGGCTGATCCATAACCGGGAACCACATCTCGCCCTTCAGCGGGGGCTTCCCGTCGCCCAGGTCGTGCTTGTCGGGTGTCCATTCGCAGAACTCGGTCAACGGCACCACACAACGCTTCTCTGGAGTCGTTGCCAGCGCGCGCCATTGCTTCAGTCCTAGATTACGGACGTTGGTCATCGGCCACGGTGCCTGGCCGCACAACACATCCCATTCCATCACGTCCCAGGCACGCTCGCCGTCCTGCTCGCGGATCACATAGGCCCGGCCCTTCGGTCGTAGTTCCTTGGGGTCGAACCGGTTGTCGCGCGGTCGTTCCGCGAACAGCTTCGCCGCCGACCCCCACAACGTCTCCGGCTCGCCGTGGTATCGCGCGCGGTTACACAAGGCCGCGTCGTTTCAGTCGCATGATTCGTGCCTCGGCCGCCGCCTGCGTTCGACCCAGTTGCGCAGCGGCATCGCGGCGGTGTGTCTTCGCCCGCTCTAGCGCGATCAGCGCGGCGTCGTCCGTGTCGGTCCATGGGGCGCGGTTGCTGGTCAGCATCGAACAGTTATTCCACACCGATTGATCTCCGCCAACTGCGCACGCGCAGTAGCAATGCCCAGTGTGTCACCAATCCGCGGGGGCGGCATGTCGCTGAACGAAGACGGGGGCAGTGGCTCGCGCCACCGCCCCCAATCAGACGCAGTTCTGATAGCCCTGCAATTACATTCCGGACATAGATCCGGTGCTGTTGAGCATGTCGATATGGCTTTGGACGACGGGAACGATCTGACCGGCCGTCGCCATGAGCGCGGGCTTGTCGCCACCCTGCGCATAGCTCTGCTGGACCATCAACGCTGCCTGGTGCGCCGTCGCCTGATCTTTCATGTAAACCGCGTCCCGCGCGGCACCATTGGCTGAACGGATCTCGGTCAGCATCTGCTGCTGCATGGGCATCAACATCGGTGCAGGAACAGTGACATGGTCCTTGCGGGCCGCGGCCTTAACCATGGCCGTGCTCTTCATGTGATCGGCGATCATCTTGTTCGCGAATGCGCGAACCTTAGGGTCTTGCGTCGACTGGAGAACGAGCTTGCTTGATTGTATCTCGAACATGTCGCCCGCGCCCGCATCCTTCACGTAGTCCGGGGCCATCGTCGGTGCGGTCATAGGGTCGCCCGACATGGCACCCGGCTGTGCCATCTGTGCATTTGCCGAGGTGGCTAAGCAGGTCACTTCTACCGCGAGTAAAATTGGTTCATCATTATAGTTCTCCAATGGAAAGACACACTTTTACGCCGCGTCGACAACGTGATTGTTGGCGAAAATGGGTTCAGCTGATAGACTGTTTTTTTACCAAACTTACCTAGATTAGCCGGATTGGCGCAGTCGTGCGAAGCCAATGACGGGCGTAGAGTTGGAAGACTTCGAGAGCCGACATTGCAGGTCTGCGCGGACATCGTCGAGCGCGTCCGCCGCGGCATCTCGTCCTATCCAGTTCAACGATCTGCCCAGGATCAGGGCCAGGGTACCAAGAATGACAATGGCAAGCGATACGGTGACGGGTCTGATCCCCGGCACCGTGATCCCCAATACCGCGGAGATTAAGGCCGACGACGCTACTAGCGAGGTCATCGCGGTAGCGTTGTGACCGAGATTGGCGGCGCCCTTCCCGCTGCCCACTAGCAAAGCGCCGTATCGGCGCAGGGCACGGGCTCGTGCAAGCGCGCCGGAGGAGTGACTTCCGCCCAGCTTGCCAGCCATCTGCGTGAACAGCGCCCGCATGATCGCCTGGTCGTCGCCCCATTGCCACGGGTTAAAGTCGAGAATGCGTACGGCGGGGAAGCGATCGCCGATACACTCGGCAACCATGTTCTTGAGGGAGCTTTTTCCAAACCCCCAGGCGTCGCGGATCGCGATCACGCGGCCATCAGCGGCGTTTGCTGCGGAAAGTATTTCCGCGATGCGTCCGACCATCTTAGCGTCCGAGTAGATCGTCGGAAGCATGGGCGATGGGTGCGTCTCCGATCACGTGATCTTCGGCGTCGGCGTCGCTGGCGTTTGCGTTCGCGCTCCTGTCTATCCAGTTTCGGATTCGCGTCAGCGTCGCCATGACGCATCGTATGTCGATCGCGCGGCGATGACGAGTGGAGGATCGTATCCGATCGTCACGTTCGTCTTCGTCCCTGTCGGCCATCGTTCGCCGGATAGGGGATCGGCTAGGCGGCGCGATACGCAGGCGGAACGTTCCCGACCGTGCCCAAGTTTGTTGAGTTCGATCTTGGTTTGTCAGTGCCACAGCACGACACACCGAACAGATTGATCCATATCGGATCAACATATTCCCAAGTCGCTGGCGTGGTCTTGTCCGACATGCAAACATGCGTGTCCTTGAAAAAAGCGGGAGATCGATGTGGCGAAGGTATATGTTGAGGCCCGCCCGAAAGGCCGTCCGGAAGGCACGCGGATCGATGACTATGTGGTCGAGGATCACGCCGACCACGTGCTGAAGACCACTAACACCCAGAAGGAGGCCATCGACTGGGCGAAGGCCCAGGGCCATAGCCCGCACGTCGCGCGCGTTCGGCATCTGAACGATAAGAAGAATCCGGATCATTGGCGTCCCGTTTGACGCCGCGTCCTACAAGCCGCTGGAATCAAAGCAGCGTGCATTTGATATACGACGCGTTGTTCAGACACATCGAGCGAGGATCGAGATGGCCAATCTGACGACGATCGACGGTTTCCAGTATAGCTTCACGCCCGACTCGGTAAGCCTCGTGTTGGATCACGACCCCAATACCGGACTAGCGGTCACGTGCGTCTTCGGTATCACGGCCGGTGTCATTCAGATCGCCGAAACCGTTGACGGCTTTCTTGCCCGAATAGGTGTCACGAACCGTTTCGCCGTCCTATCGCGCCCGAACCGCTCCTCGGCCTGGATCAACTGTGCAGCTGCCAAGTCGGTCAGGGCACCGCTGCCGGACGAGTATGTCGCGGGGGTCCAAGCCGTCATAGCAGTCGGTAGCCTCAATCTCGGGGTGACGGAAACGCTCGCAGCGACCATAGCGGCGCTCAACGCAAACGGCGGAAATCTTTAGCTGGTCCAGATGCCAGCCACTCGGCAGGCTGACAAAGCCGCGCCGACCGGTCATCGAGACCGGTCGGCGCCGCCATTACGAGGTCACGGGATCACGGTGTGACCCATTTCTCGCCCTGATACAGCCGAACCGCGCTGTTCGTCTCTGTCAGGTCGATCTCCACCGACAGCGAGCGCGCCGCGCTGAACATGGTCGACGTCTCGACGTCCTGTTCGAACCAGACCAGGACCATCTCGATCGGCGTCAGCGTCGCCTCGCCCTGGACGATGGCGTCCTGGGCCACATAGAGCGGCGTGACCTGGCTCACGCCGTTGAGCGTCGAGATCTGGCTGAGGCCAGGATGGATCTGACCATATTGGTCGACCATCGTGACGGCGGTGGAGGGCCCGCCCGTGCTGGGCGAATCCAAGTTACCGCTCGGATCGAGTACGCTCTGCTGCCCCAGTTCGATAACGACGATGTTCGTCTCCGCTGTTACCTGGACGTCAGCGTCGAATACGTTGCTGCCAAACAAGGCGAACTGCGGCGTCCATGAGAATGTGGTGCTGTGAAGGTAATTCGTGAGCGACTGCCAGACGACGTTGTAGGAGCCGGGATCCTCGCCTGATCCAACCTTCTTGGCGAAGCACAGCGAATAGTTGTTCGCCTTCAGCGTCTCCAGGTCCTCCGCATCGATCAGGATCTGGACGTTCTTCGATACGGCATCGAGTGCGGTATAGAAATCCTCGAGGTCCTGCTCGGTGACGGCCCCACGACGAGCGGGTGCCGAGCCGGTGTCGCTTACTTGGAACGTCGCGACTTTATCGTTGATCGCCGTGCAGTTGCACAGCTTGCCCGTCGGTGATTGACCCTGGCGGACGTCATAGGTGTGGCCGGCCGAGATTGCCGACGCACCGCTGGTGATCGTCACGGTGAAGAATTCCAGATTGCCGATGGTGCCGTCGCCGTTGGCGACCTTCGACCAGCGCTTGCCCGTCTTCTTGTAGATATGGAGCTTTGCCATGATAGTTCCTGTCTCGGTAGTTGCCGCGGGATGCGGGAACAGAAAGGGAACTATGCGAAGAATAGGAAGAAATATCCTATAAAATGGGGAAAGGCTCATTTCGTAGGAAACGTCCTAATCAGGACACCTTGCGGCCCGTCCAGACGACCCTGCCGATGATCGTGAGATCGGCAGGCCGACAATCAGGCCATAGGGGGTAGGCGGCGTTGTCGCTCTTGACCGTTATGTGGTGCGTCGCTGGATTGATGGCGACGCGCTTGACCAAGAGCGCATCGTCGCGTCGCAGGACGTAGATGCCGTCGCGTAGGCGGCTGGCGCCGTCACCGATGTTGACCATGATCTCGTCGCCATCGACGAGGGTGGGGGACATGGAGTCGCCTTCCACGCGAATGATCGAAAGGTCCTCGGGCCGTGCAGCGCACAAGCGGCGAAGCCAGGTCTTGTCGAAGCATATTCCTGACGCGACGCGTTCTTCGTCGTGGAGCGCGCCGAACCCGGCCGACGCGCCGACGTCGAGCCGGGGTATGCGGGCGACTTGGGTGGTGGTGGGCAAAGGAGCGCCGCTTCCGCCGAGCGAGCGCTCATCCACGCCGAAATAATCCGCGAGCAACTTTCGATCTCTCTCCTTCAGTTCCTTGGGCGAGCCACGCTTTATGAATTGTTGAATGTAGGCGGGATTGCGGCCGATCATTCTGGACAGGCTGGTGTAATCCGCGCCCCGCTCGGTAATAAGACGCTCCAGCGCCACCCTCTGATCGACCATCGACATCCCAGATCCTACCATCCTTTTCATCCTAGACAAATAGGAAAATGGCGGAGACGATAGGATATCAACGAATCGAGGATGACATCATGCTGTTGAATCTGGTCGAGCGACATATGCGCGCAAAGCGAATGTCGCCGTCGCGTTTCGGCATCGAGGCGCTGGGCGATCCCCAGTTCGTGTTTCAACTGCGTCTCGGACGGGAGCCGCGCAGCAAGACTGTTCAACGGGTAATCGCCTATGTCGAAGCCGATGGCGGGATCGGGGCCGGAGTCGTTCGGTCGGGGGACCCCTGAAGGATCCGCGCTTCACCTCCTCAGACGATCCGCATCTGCTCCACGCTCAGCAGATCGAACCCGTCCCTGACGCCTACGACCCGCACCCGGCGGCCGAGATGGCGGCGCATCCGCCATCCCGCGTCGAGTCGCCAGGTTCCACCATCGGCTCGATCGAGCCCGAGCTGACCGTCCTGCTCCAGCAGGAGGCCGGTCTCGTCGTGATGGGAGCCGCGTGGCACGTCAGATCGGCTTGGCGCCGGGCGTGCCGCACTTCGCGAACTTGCCGTTTCTACCCCTGCAACGTGTGGCCTTCGGTGGCGTCTTGGGGCAGGTGATGAAATGTCCCTTGGCGTCCCGGCACGGGGCGGCAAGCGCCGGTGTTGCGATCGTTAGAGCGGCGGTCGCGATGATCAGTTGGCGAAGCATTCGGTATCCTTCATGTCGATATCGTGGCGGGCCAGGCCAAGCCCGTCCATCGCGAACTCCAAGCGCCTGTCCCGGGGTGCGCACTCCGGGAGGGATCAGCGGCACGTGGACCCAACTTCCGTTCTCGAGGAATGCCATCTGGGATGGCATCTTACTTGCCCTTCACCACGGTGGCTGGTGCCGCTCCGGAGGGAACCGGCTCAGGTTTGGGCACGGTGGCGTTGGCCGACACGGTCTCCAGATGCTCCTGTGCCTTGTCGTTGAAGCTGACGATCAGCGGCTCCTTCGTCGCGCCCTTCCATTCGCTTCCCTGCGTCGCCGAGGCGCTGTGTCCCTTCACGAAGGCGCTGAAGACGCCGACTGCGACCAGTGCTCCGACGGTCGCGCCGGTGTTGCCCTGTCCCTCGATCCGGTAGTGCCCGGCTATCGGGATGGTCCGGCCCGGCAACTGGACGTCGACGAGGTCGAACTCGAGCTTGCCGCTCTTCCCGAACGCGCCCTTGCCGGTCCGATAGCTGACCTGTCCGTGCGCCGGTGTGCCGCGAGGAAGGACGATGTAGTTGCCGAGCATGACGTCGCGTGAGACGGTCATGGCGAAGATGTCGCCCTGCTTCACGATTTTCGAATTCAGTTCATGGTCGAGACTGAGCCAGATCTCGCTGTTGCTCGGCAGGGCGGAACCGGAGACGACCTCCTGGGGACGCTGGACGACCAGGACGGTCGCGGGCGTCGCCTGCACCGATCCTGCGGACTGCGCCATGGCTGGATGGGTCGCGCACGCACAGACGATGCCCAGAAGGCCTATACCCCTACCGATCATTCTCACTCTCCCCCGCGCCGCGATCGCTGCCGCGGACGAGATGATGACGATCCGTTCATCCTGGTCAAGCCGACGATGCTGTATGGATCGAAAGTCGACCAGTCTTCCGGCGAATGTCAAAGCCGGGCGACGATGTGCTGCATCTGGTCCTCGCGCGGGACGCGGTCAGGCTACCTCGACGATCGTTTTGCGGAATGTCCTCAGGCAGTTCGGGACGATCTTGGCGGCTGCGTCGTTCGATACTGGTTAGTTTTCGACGCAATTTTAATGTCTGCGCTCCATTGGCGTTCGATGGTTGCCACATGCCACGAGATTTTTGAATTCGTCCTCGCTCACGAGTACATGTTGGCAATCAGCGCCACATTGACGACGCTCTTCTTGGTCCTTGCCGTCTTTCGTTCACTGCGCCGATGGGCGCTGGGCGGTGCCTTGTTGCTCATGGTAGCCGGTACGCTGTTTTCCGCCCTTTACGTCGTCGGTTATGAGCAAGGTGACCGTGCAGGAGGGGACGGCGGCTGCAATCATCAGGATCAGTATCCACCGGGGCACTCTGAGGCGCCGGTCTATAGCCAGCCCGAGAGCGCAGCCAGTGACGGCACTGGCACCGAGGACGGCGGTGCAACGGGCAATCCCACCGAGATCGCCCAGCTTCGAATCGCCTGCCAGGCCAACGGGATCATGCGTGGTGCGCTGCATGTTCAGATTGCTACCGCCGTCGGTGGCCTCCTGGTGTCGTGCATGGCGCTGGTAGCGGCGTTCGTCGCGGTGTTCGAATATCTTGATCGGACCGAGAGCGGTGCTTCGCGCCGAGGGGGCTTGGTCTCCCGCCTGGCGGATGAGCGCGGGGACGTGCCCCGGCCGCGTGTTATCAATGATCGGCATGGTATCGTGTTCTCCTTGTGGACGATGATGGGGTTGGCGACGCTGCTGGCACTTCGCCGAGTGGTCGCCAGAGGATCGCAAAGTTCCGATCACGCTAGCCATCCAGGGCACACAGACGGCTGAGCGCCTGCGGACGTGCTTGCAGTTCGAGACGGTCGGTCGGGTTAACGATCATGGCGGTGGCGACGGTCATGACGATGTCGCAGATCCGGCCATCATCCGCTGTCGGTCGTCCCGGCCTTCATATTTTCCACGACATATGCTGGACGACGCGGCCCATCCTGAAAAATGGATGCGATCCGTTAACCTCTGCGCTATAGCCTATGACGGTTCGTAGGAAATTGTCCTGCGAACCGGGGCGTCGAAACCCTGCACTGAAAGCCGGTCGCAAGACCAAACGCGGTCGCAAGCTCTTTGTGACCGGGTGGCGGACGCGTATGTCCAGGCCACCCGGCTAAAGGCGTCAGCGCCAGTTTCAGTGCTGGTTTCGAACATCCGGTCTTCAGGGCCGGCACCCCGTGGTTCAACGGGGTGCCGCCGGCTGTCCGGCGCGCATCGGCAACGGGGGTTGTACGATGGGAAGCCGCTCGAAAACGAGAATATGCCTTTTGCTGTGCGGGGCGGGCGCGTTCGCGCTGAGCGCCTGCGGCGGTGGTGGCGTCAGCTCCGCGGGCAGCACGGTGGTAACCACCGGCGGTCCGGCGGCCGTGGCCACGCCCACTCCGACACCCACACCAACGCCGACGCCGACGCCGACGCCGACGCCGATACCAGTCCCAGTTCCAACGCCAACGCCAACGCCAACGCCCACTCCTACACCGGCCCCTACGCCGACGCCCGTTCCCACGCCAACGCCGACCCCGGTGCCTACTCTGACTCCGACGCCAACTCCTACGCCAACGCCGACCCCCACGCCGGTCACTCCGGTGTATTCCGCCCCGCTGGCGCCACCGGTCGGCTACACCATCACGCCGAGTACGCAGCAGCCGACGCGGTCGGCAAACGACACGGCCGAGTTCCGACGCAACTACGGCGCGAACGAGTTCGTGAATGCGCTCTACGCGCTCGACCATGGCTACACCGGCCAGGGCGTGCTCGTCGGCGTCATCGACAACGGCGCGGATCCGGCAAACCCGTCGCTGATCGGTCAGCTGGACCTTGCGACGTCGAAGGACTTCGGCGTGATCACGAAGGCGGGCGTCACCACGCAGCGCAACGTGATCGGCGATGCCAACAGCGATCACGGCACCCCGGTGACCTCTATCATAGTCGGCCTGCGCGACGGCCAGGGCACCGAGGGCTACGCGCCTGATGCCAAGGTCGCGATGATGCGCATCGACGACGACAACGAGGATACGGGGACGCGTCCCCTGATCCACATCCTGGACGCGCTGTCGTATGCCGGTGCCAAGGGCATTAAGGTGATCAACATCTCGCTCGGTAGCAGCGATAGCAGCGATAGCCGCGGTGAAACGACGTACGGCAACGCCATCACGGCTTATTCCACCCAGACCAGCGGTCTGCTGGTTATTTCAGCCGGTAATTCGAGCGCTGCCAATCCGGACGACGCATCTGCCATCACCGACGCAAACCGAAGCGCGGTGATCTTCGTCGTTGCCACCAACGGCGCACTCATGACGTCGCAGTTTGGACTGACGAGCTACTCCAGCCAGGCGGGCAGCATGATGGACCGCACCGTTGCGGCCCCGGGCACCAACACCACGACGCTGATCACTGGTCAGGTCGGAAACTTCAGCGGCACCAGCTCGGCTGCGCCGGTGGTAACCGCTCTCGCAGCGACGATCCTCTCGAAGTGGCCGCAGCTGACCGGTCGGCAGGCAGGTGACATCATCCTGAACACCGCTACCGACATCGGCGCACCCGGTGTCGATCCGGTGTACGGACACGGCCTGATCAACTTCCAGGCTGCCCTGTCGCCGGTCAATCCGACGTTGTCGAACTCGGTGACGTCGACGCCCAAGAGCATCTCGGCCTCTGCCATGATGGTGCCGTCGTCGATGAGCGTTACGTCGCTCAAGATGGCGATCAGCGATGTGACGGTGCTCGACCAGTACGGTCGCGACTTCAAGGGGTCGCTCGCCGGAATGGTCCTCCAGCCTGAGGCTCAGACGAGTCACTGGCTGCGTCGTCGGATCAACGCGATGGGCAACGAAAGCAGCATCAACACGCCCCTCATTACCGGGCAGTTCGGCTTCACGACCCAGGAGGTGGCGCCGGGCATCGTGCAGTCCAGCATGACCAGCGGCCAGATGGAGATGCGGGTCGGCAGCTACAGTGTCCACGCCGCATGGAACGGCGCCGACTCGCTGCAGAACGACGTCATGGGGCTCGCACCGTTCGCGGATGGCATCCTGGCCTATGTGCCGCAGATGACCAACAGCTTCGGCGTCGACCACTTCATTGGCGGCGGACGCCTCGGGGTGACGGTTGCGCTCAACCGCTCCAACGCCTCGCAGGCAAGCGCAGTGACGCTTGGCTGGACCAAGGGCAAAATCGACCTCCGAATGTCGGTCATCGACGAAACCGGCACGGTCATGGGCATGGCGACCAACGCCGGTGCTCTGAACCTCGGCCGCGGCGCTAGTACCGCGATGGTCGAGGCGCACCAGCGCTTCGGGAGTGCGCTCGGCTGGTCGATGGAAGGGTACGGCTCGATTGGCTACACGCGGCTGAAGATCGACCACGACTCGCTCGTCACCGGCAGCAGCGCCATTATCGGCAGCCGAGTGGGCATCCAGGCAACCGGTTCGGTGCTCGGCGGCCTGCTGAGCTTCGGCGTCGCCCAGCCGCTGACCGTCGAGAGTGGTTCGGCTCGGATCAGCTACAGCAGCGGCTACGATCTCGCGTCGCAGTCGCTGACCTACGCCACCAGCGACGCCAGCCTCGCCGGTCGCCGCCAGGTCCAGCTCACCGCCGGTTTCAGCAAGGGCGGCCGACGCTCGCGCTTCCGCCTCGGCGCAAGCCAGAACCTCCAGGACCACTCGGTGCGCGCGCTCGCCGGCTGGGGAACCACGTTCGACTGACTCTCAACCATCACCAACGAAAGGAATACGACATGACCTCGTTCATCGTGATCTGCCTCGGCCTCTACTTCCTGCCCACCGTCGTGGCGCACATTCGCGGCCACCATCAGAAGGTGGCGATCATGCTGCTGAACCTGTTCCTCGGCTGGTCGGTGATCGGCTGGGTGGCGGCGCTCGTGTGGGCGGCGATGAAGCCGCAGCCACAACAGCGTGGCGCGATCGACCCCCGCGGTTGATTTCCAGGCCATGTCCGCTTGTGCTGCGAGTCGATTTGCAGATTGGTAGGTTTCGATCGAACGAGCCTAATTAGGAAATGCATCTCGCTCGAACAGGAATCCCGCCGCGATGATGGCATCGGCGGGGCTTGGGAAATAACGCGGTTCGACGACAAGGCTCTTGCCGACCCAACTGGCCTCGGTATCGACATACGCGCCGAGCCAAGAGCGGGCGCGGGCGGTGAGCGGCGTGACAAGCGCAAGGCCACCTTCGCGGGTTGCAACAAAGCCGGCCCCCGTTTCGCGAGTTGCCGTGAATTGCGCGAGCGGGTTCTTTGTGTTCGGCATCATTACGGGCAGGGTAGGCTCAAATCTGGCCGCGATGCAATCTGCTGATGTGGACGCGGCGCGTCGGCGCATCGGCTGTGATTCCATAAGCTCTGACGCGCAGGCGGCTATCGCCTGCCAGCGGGCGACGCCCTCGATACTTCCTCCCGCCGTCAGCGCGCGGATGCGGGCGGCGATGAACAACGGCGTCACAGTGTCATGCTGCCTTAGGACTGTAGCTGCCTCCGCTCTGCACGCAGCATTTGCATTCATAATGGATCAGTCTCTCGCGCCGCGGCACCAGGCGCGTCGCCGTTCATCGGGTTGTAAAGGCACCGGCTGCAAGCCGACGCGATGACTAAGGGCAAAGATCACCCGTCGCGCGACGATTCGCCAATCGATCGGCTGGCGTTGCTAGCCGTTACCTGTGATCTTGCCAGGCAAGCGGAGCAGCTATGCGACCTTGCCGGATCGGTCGCGGCCAAGAACCACATGCTGCGTATCCTTCAGCTTCTCGACCGCGACCGCGCCGCATGTGTGGCGATGAACGCAGCGCTCGCCCCTATCGGCGAAAATCCAATGGCGAGAAGCAGCCGGCATTGACTGGCCAATTGCGCGAATAAGACTTCGGCTGGCAAATAACCGTCGTTAAAGTAGTGGCATGGTTGAGGATCGTGCCGCCTTACTGACCAATGAGCAGCGCAGCTATTTGCGCCTGGTGGACGGTGGCCTCACCTCCAAACAAATCGCCCAGACCAACGGCGGCTCGCACCATACCGTCAATGTGCGGATTGCCGAAGCGGTGCGGCTGTTGGGGGTGCAGACCCGCGCCGAAGCCGCCGCGATCGTCGCCGCGATTGATGCGCGCGGATCATATGATCGGTCTTATGATCCGCAGACGATTGTCTCGACCGATCGTCGCTCGGCATTGTCCGGGGCGGGGAACATGCCGGTGCGGGAAACCGGCCTGCCCCTGCCGATAGCGACCAGTGGGAGGCCGATCAACACGCTCAATTTCTGGCAGCGTTGCGTGTGGATTTTGCTGTTGGCAGCAAGCACCGCGCTGCTGGTGGGTGGATTGGTCAGCGGCATCATTGCCCAACTCGACGCAGTCGGGCGGCGCTTTTAGCGCCAACGCCAACATCGTCGTCATTCATACCGCGTTGTCCCCGGTAACGCGCAGGGGGTACCTTATGCTCAAGAAACGCATCGCCATCGCTCAGCATGTCGCCGACCGGCTGACCGAGGCCGAACGCAGCAATGATCTGGCCTTGCTCGCCACCGCCCGGCTGGCGATCACCATGATTGAAAGCCGCCTTGAATTGAACGCCGCCGCCATGGTCGGGCAGGACGCCTTCGCCGCCGTTGCCGCGACCTTCGAGCGGCAAAGCGACAGTCGTCAACAATTGGTCAACGCCCATTCTGCGTTACACGATGCCAAGGCGTTGATCGGTCTGCGCGAGTTTGCCGTCGGCGGCGGCGGCGACAAGCAGGTGCCAAGTGGCAGCGCCGCGTTGGCAATCGTCGCGCGTCAAGCGGCCTGAATCGCTACCCGGCCTTGACCGGCAGCCTTGACGGGATCGTCGCGCAATGATCCGGAAAAGGCGTGGGGATCTTTTTGGCGCTCAGAATTCTCTATGGTCTTGCTTTGGCGGCAAGTTGCACGTTCGCTTTCCGCCACGGCGGGCGCAGCGAACGGCACGGGGCGGCGATTATTCTTGTCGGCTCGCTACTGACGGTGCTGGTCGAGGGCTTGCCCGCGTTCGACTGGCGTTACAGTCGACAAGGATTGGTCGCGGTCGATCTCGGGGTTCTGGTGGCTTATTTCGTGCTCGCGCAGCGCAGCAACAGGTTCTGGCCTTTATGGACAACCGCATTTCAGCTCATAGCGGTGATGACGCATCTGGTCATCATGGTCGAACCGCGTCGGGTGTTGCAGGCCTATGCGATTGCCCAGGGCTTCTGGGCATACCCGATGCTGGCGAGCATCGTGATCGGCAGCATCGGGAGCCGACGGCTGGCACGGTCCTGATTGACGACCTCGCCGTCATCGAAGAGGCCGTCGCCCGACTAAGCATCGCCCTTCGATTGCGCGCCGAACACGTGCAGGCGACGCTGCGGCGACCGTCCTCTACGATCGACAGCTTTAGCGTCGCTGCACAAATCGCTTATGCCAGACACCTCTACCGGATACGCCGTCAACGTGACGCGGTGTTCGGCAACCTGTCCGGCGAACCGGCTTGGGACATGCTGCTCGACCTGTTCATATCGCATCAGCAGCAGCGGCCGACCTCGATCAGCAGCCTATGCATTGCCGCCTGCGTTCCATCGACAACGGCCCTGCGCTGGATAACCGCGCTGATCGCAAAGGGCGTTCTGGCGCGGCAAGACGATCCAGCCGATCGACGCCGCAGCCATATCATGCTGACCTCGGTGAGCTACCGGCAAATGGCGCACTTGCTGCGAGCAATGATGGCCCAGGATCCGTTTGTGCGACGAAGCGAATAGGCTTCGAACGTTAATCGTTACCAAAGACCGTCGATCGGCGACTGCGCGCCTCAAGGCGGTATCACTGTTCAACAGATGGCCATCCTCGCAAGCCGCGGGCGCGCTTCCAGGCCGTGCGTGCGGTGGCATGCTGGATGGCTTGAACGTCCCGCTATACCGCGCGGCGACCCGGTCGCCATGCGGATGCGCGACGGCCGCGTCTTGTCCCGCAACAGGCCGTCGATACCCTCTTCGGCAAAGCGCTCCTGCCATCGCCACACGCAGGTCTTCGACTTGCTTGTCCGCCGCATGATCTCGACCGTGCCGGCGCCGGCCATGCTGAGCAGCACGATCTCGGCTTGCCAGACATGCTTCCGGGCGGCGTTCCGGTCGCGGATCAGGGTCTCGAGCCGGCTTTGGTCCAATGGTGAAACGGTTATCGACATGCCGGTGCGCATCCTCCCAATGTTGCATGCGGCGTAGCCAACGGGAATCCCGAACCGGACTCAACCCGTCAGGTTCTATCCACTAGGTCCTGCCCTCAGAGCCAGAACCGCATCGTGTGAAGTCCGGTTCGCGTTAGACTGACAGCACCGATAGCATTCTCCGACAGCTGGTGACTTGCATCTCGTCGACTCCGCCCCCTCGGAGAAAGAGCGATGAAGGGCTATTTTCAGACAGGTATGCTTTAATTGGGTAGCCAGCGAACACCTTGAAGTCGACGCTATTTCATTTGCCTCGCGGCCATTTGTCGTTCACAAAAAGCGCAACAACGGAGTCGAGCAATGGGGCATTTGCAGGTGACCAAACGATCACAGCTCTTCGCGATGATGATTGGCATGGTCATGACGTCCCCGGCGGCAAGTGAAGCCGCCGACGTTTAGGGCGTAATGCCCAGTCATCTGCCCCTCTTGGAACCCAGTTTTATTGTCGGTTTAGCGAAGCCGACGCAGGACCACTCCGTCGAAGTGAAGTCATGCTCCGGTACGGATGTCAGCCTTTTCATCGGGCCGATAGACGCGAACATTCTTGCGCATGGCAAAGGGATCAGGATTTCGCCTTAGCGCTTCCTTCCAGTTGACGGTGAATGATGCACCATCAGCCTGGGATCAAACATCTAGTCAGCGGGAACGTATTCCAAATTTCGATCGAGCATTCGCCGCATAACGCGGACTGCGCGACTACCTGAACGCATGCGCTATCGCGGTAACTTGAACGGCATGAGGATGGTTGTTCCGGATCCGCCGACGACGTCAGCGACAACACGTTCCGCTTGCCCAGACCACCGGACCCTGCTGAGGGTAAATGACGAGATTTCCATCGGTTTGAACAATGAGATATGACCCGCCGCTGTTCGGTGTGCCGCTATTCCAAACAGGATTATTATTTACATCATAGACGACGAAGTTGCCGTCCGTCTGCATGGCTGCGAGATTGCCAGTGGTGGTACCGGTATACCAAATGGCCGTACTGTTTTGGTCATAGAGAACCAGATCGCCGTCAAACTGCATAGTCAATTTAAAACGTGCATCCGCGGATAGTATAGTTTCACCTCTGTGGAGCACTTGGCCGTGGTCGAGAGCCGGGCCTTTGAATGGACCACTGGACCTGACGACCGCTCGGTTGGAGGCTGCGTCGAAGGCATATTGGTTTGAAACGCCCGTTCCGCCGGTACCGCGCGCTTCGACATTTATAACACGGCCAAGTGCGTCGTATATGAACGTAGTCGTCGTGCTTGCCTGCGCAGTACCCGCCAACGCTACTATTCCAAGAACCGTCAATACCCTGTGCATCTTGCTGTCCTTCCTTGTTCAGTCAGTCTATCGTCTTCTTTCTACCGAAGCGCCCGCATACGGATCATAGGTTCTGGGTGGTGGCGGCGGGGCTGGTGGCAGAGTTGGTGCGTCAGCCTTTGCCGCAGTCAACGGCGGACGATCATCTACTCGGACGAACATCTGGACGAACGCAGCAGCGATCGACGGCGCACCGAACAGGATGAAGCATCCGATGATGGTGGTGGCACCGCGGCGCAGTTCGATCTGGCCTGACAGCGCCAGAAACCCGATCGCCGCGATCGCAAGAATGGCTACCATCGTAGCGGTTGAGCCGAGCAGCACATGCTGTATCCAAAGGGCGGCATCGACCAGAGGGGCCCCACCGGTCGGATCGGATAGCACCGGTCCGGACGACAGCAGAGCGGTCTGCAGACCGGATGGATACGGCGTGCCCTGGTCAATCACAGACAACCTCCGATACAAACCGGTGTCCGCCGCGTCGGCCGAGCTGAATGAACACCCCGATTGAACGGCGAACATAGTCGCGTACGTCGCCAGCGTTCAGTTGCGTACCGCCTTGAAGTACCAGCAGCACGATCTGCTCGATTGCGCCAGCGGCGCTATCGGCGTGGACCGTGGTCATCGAGCCCGGATGTCCGGTATTGACCGCACGCAGGAACGCGAACGCCTCTCGCCCGCGCAGTTCGCCGAGGATGATGCGATCGGGGCGCATGCGCAGCGAGGCGGAGACGAGGTCGTCGGCGCTGACTTGCGCTTCGCCGAGATTGCCACGCACGGCGAGCAGAGCGACCGTGTTGGCGTGTGGGACGCGCAGTTCGGGCGTGTCCTCGATCGTGATCAGCCGTTCGTCGGCTGGGATCTCACGGATGAGCGCATTCAGGAACGTGGTCTTGCCCGTGGCCGTACCGCCAGAAACCAGGATGTTGCGCCGAGTGCTTACCGCGGTGCGAAGCGCGCTCTCTATATCGCCGCGTGCAAGCATGTCGACGATGGTCTCACCGGGTTCGTCGATGGTCTCGAGCTTGCCGGTGCGCGCACCGTGGAACGCGCCAGCCTTTGCATAGTCGCCGAGAGAGAGATCGGCAGATACATGCTTGCGGATTGCGATCGCCCAGTCGCCGCGGGTGGCGGCCGGCGCGACCACTTGCACGCGCGAGCCGTCGGGGAGGCTCGCGGAAAGCAGCGGATGTTCCCTGCTGATCCCCTGATGCGACAGTGCCGCGATCTGGCGGGCAAGACGGGCCAAGGTCGAAGTGTCGAGCGCGGGTGCATCATAGCGCTCGATCGCGCCGCCTAGCGTCTCAATCCAGAGCTCGCCGGGGCGGTTGACGTAGATGTCGGTGATGTCCGGGCGAGCGAGTGCCTCGGCAAACGGTGTCAGATAGCTTGTGAGGTAAATACCCGCTGGCGCGTTCACCGGCCGCCATCCGTGTCAGTGAAGTCCAGATCGCGCGCGACGAAAACGCTGACGCTGGTGCCTTGAGCCACCCGCAGGGTCGGGCGGATATTGGTCGGCGTCTGGATGAGGTTCGCGCCCTGGACCGAGCCGGGCAGCGCGACGATGGTCGGCGATCCGCTGCTGCGGGACGCTAGGTTCACGCCCACATCGAGTGTCGACTGAAGGATCGCGCCGGCGAACCGCGCGAAGAAGTGATTGTTGACGTCGGCCTTCACGCCCCCGCGACCAACCGGATCGGCGACCGGCGAGCCGATCGCGATGGTGACTCCGTCGGGGCGGATCAACCTGGACCAGGCGATCATCGCGCGGTTCTGGCCCTGCGCAGTGTCGGCGGCGTATTCGCCGATGAGGCGACTGCCGCGCGGGATCAGCACTTGCGTGCCGTCGAACCCGCGGATGTCGCGCTGGACGAGCGCGCGGGCGAACCCGGGCCGCGTGCTGTCGAACGCGGTCTCGAGGACAGCCGGGATCAGTGTGCCTTGCGCGACCGTGGTCGACCGGTTGGCGAGGGACCCGGCGCGCACGCGGCTGGTGGAGGTCGGCGCAGCGAGCGGGTTGTTGTCGTTGCCGTTCCGACCGTTGTTCGTGTCTGCATTGGTCTGAGAGCTGTCCACCACCAGCGCGGCACCGCCACCGTTGCGCGCGGGCGTTGCAGCTTGGGATTGAGGGGCCGGTGCTGGCGCCTGATAAGCGACCGCAGGCGGGGGCGCTGTAGCTTGCTGGAACCCGAGTGGTCGCGGCTGTGCAGGCAATGGCGCGATCGGTGCTTGCTGAGCGAAGGACTGAGCGGGCTGTTCGGGCGGCGGTGGAGGCAGGTATAACGGCGGCGGTGCCTGGACAGCGATATCGCGCGCATGATCCTGCACCGCGGGTGCGCTTGCCGCCTGCCGCCTGGCGTTGAGGACGCTGAACAAAATTAGTGCCAGCACGAGCGCGATGCCGATGATGGCAAGGTTCGACAGTCCGCCCCGCGGCGTATCGACCACCGGACGGATGTCGCGTTCGCGCATAGCCGGCTCTAGCCGGGGATCGCTGTTCGGCGGCACGCTGCTCATCGATGCTTGACCTTTACCAGGCGGCGGTCGGCGGTGGCGACGAGCTTGTCGATCCGGAACACCAGATGGTCCGCGACCGTGTCGAGGACATAGACGCCGCCGCGCATATTGCCGTCGGCGAGGCTCTCGCGGCCCTCTTGGTCGATGACATAGACCGCAGGCAAGTCTACGCTTGCCGGCCAGTTGATATAGGTGTGGATGCCGTCGTCGCGGATCGTTGAGGGCCGAAGCGGCCGCTCGCCGCCGATGACGTAGCGAATAACGCGACCCTTCGGAATGACCGGTTGGACGGGCCGCGGCTGGAACGGGCTTGCGGCCCGCGGATAGTTGAACCGGACCGTATAGGGCATCGACGCCGACAGTCCGGCGAACGGCCCGAGGTTGAAAGCGTAGGTCCGCACGTTGGTCACTACGGTCATGTTGGTCTCGACCCCCGCCTGGAGCGGCTTCACGAACAGGTGGTTGCCCGCCTTGTTGGCGGTCACCTGCCAGCCTGCGCTGTCGCCAAGCACGACGCTCTGGATCTGCTCGTCAGCCGCTAGCTCGATCGATACCTGATAGCCCGGCGAACTGTCGATCTCGACTACCTGATCGGCGCGGTAGTCGATCGACTGGATGTGCGGATCGCCGATCCCCGGTAGCGGGCGCACCTGTGCGGTAAGACTGCCCGATATCAGCAGCATGGTACCGCCCAGCATGGCATGCGCCGACCTCACCGCGTCACGTTGCCGGGCAGCGGTGCCGCGGGTGCCGTCGGTTGGAGGGATACGGCCGAGGGTGTCTGGGTGGCCAGGGGTACGGGCGAGGACAGGGCCTCCATGCTGGTCCGGTAGCGTAGCACTTGGAACCCGAGCGGGTTCACGAACCGGTCGGCGACGCTCATCGGTTGCCCGGAATAGGCATAATGGATGACTGCGACCCAGGATTGACCGGGCTGACCTTGGCCACCAGCATCGACACGCCGCGTCTCGTAGCGAACCATCGCGACGCTGGGACCGATCGAGGTCACGCTCTTCACCGCCACATCGATCATGGTCGAGCGCGGATAGCGCGCGACCGGGCTGTCGGGGTTGGAAGCCTGCATCCCCGCGACATAGGCGGCGCGCGCCGGCCCCGTCGACCAGAGCGCGACCTTGCGGTAGTCGCTCTGCAGCGACGCATAATCATACCCTTCGCGCGCGATCACATACTGGACCAGGAACGACTGGGTGAGCGCACTGTCGCTCGACACCATCTGCGCATCGAGCGGTTTGAGCGCCTGGACATAGCCGGTCTGACGATCGACCATCAGTGTATAGGGTACGACCGTCTTCAGCGGCGCGAGCGCGACCAGCGCGAAGGCCTCGCAGAGCGCGACCAGCACCGCGATGCCGGCGACGATCCAGGCGATCCGCCGCGAGGTCCGCAGCGCGTCCTGGCGATCATGCGCCCAACTACCGCTCTCGGTATAATAGGCGTCGAGCGCCTCCTTCTCGGGCTTCTTCATGCGCGTGCGTCCCTAGCCCCGGCACTGGCCGACACGCGGCTGCCGGTCCGGCGGCGATAGCTTTGGCCGAGCCGCGGCGGGCCGTCGGTGTTCGGCATGGTCGGTCTGCTACCAGCTGCAACGCTTGCCGCGGCGCTACCGAGAATGGCGTTGGTTGTGGTCGATTGCTCCTCGCGGCGTTGCGTCGACGCGATGCTGTCGGCGACCGCCAGCGCGCGCGATCGACCTTCGATGGTGGTGGCGGACGGCGTTGCGGCGCCAAAGGTCGAGGTCGACCGGACCGTATCGCTCGTCCGCACGGCCGTTCCACTACGCGCCGACTGGGTCACGCGCCACGGCTGCGACAGCTTGAGCGCAAATCCGATCCGACCCACCATCAACAACAATCCCCCAAGCACGATCGCGAACACGCTACTAATCGCGAGCAGGGGCGCGGGCGCTCCCCAGATCGCCTCGCCGCCGGCCCGCCGCGCGATCAGATCGGAAAGCCACGGCTCGAACAGCGCCAGCTCGACCCCGAGCAGGATCGCAGTCACGAGCGAACCGAGCGCGGTCGCGATCAGCGCGCGGGCCCAACCCTCGAACAGCCCGCGGGTCGCGTCGAACAGCAGGAACGCGAGGAACAACGGTCCCAGCGCCAGCAGCAGCCCGGCACCCAGCCGCACCAGCGCAAACCCGCCGATCGCGCTCGCGAGGAAGATCGCGCGCGACGTGCCGATTGCGAAGGTGTCGAACCCGGGAAATGGCGGCGGCGCGTAACGGTCGGGCTGAAGCTCGGTCGTGGTTGCGTTCAGCCGGACGCCGGGCCCGTAGACCGCGAGCGTCTCGAACGCCCGGTCAACCCCGTCGAGCCTTGCCGGGAGACCGCCGGTCGCCCCCGGCAGGCCAGACGCGCCGCCGATCTCGGCTGCCAGTTCGGCAGGTGCCCGCAGCACGACTTCGTAGATCAGGACCTGATAGGCCGGCCAACCGGTCGCGAGCGCCAGCACGACGCCGATCTTGACCACCGACAGCACCGCCTCGCGCAAGGACGGCGTGTCGCCGAACAGCATCCGGTAGCCGATCAGCGCGACGAAGATGGTCAGGAACGCGCTCAGGACCAGCGACGCGCTCGACCCTTGCACAGCCAGCGCGCGGTAGCCGCCCATGCCGATATTCTGCGCCTGGCAGTCGAGGAACGCGATCATCCCGCTCGCAAAAGCATCGGGGTTGGGTACGAGCTGGCACGGTTCCATCACGCGCGCTCCAGCAAAGGCTCGAGCCAGGCGCTGGGATCATCGCCGTGCGTCTGGCGTATCTCGTCGAGCAACCGCACGGTGCGCTCGCGGCCTGACAAGATGGTCAGCAGATCGCGCTCGCCCGACAGGTTGAGCCGCGCGACCACGCTCTCGCTGCCATGCTTGATGAGGAAGCAATGCGCGCTGTCGGGCAGCGAGCGGATCAGTTCATACTCGTGGCCTGTCAGCCCGAACCCGTCCCTATAATCCTCAGCGCGGGCCTTGGGGTTCGCCATGAAGATCTGGGTCGCGGCCTGTTCGATGATCGCACTCGCGATCCGGCTTTCCAGTGCATCCTGCGCGCTCTGCGTCGCGAACCCGACAATGCCGTTGCGCTTGCGGATCGTCTTCTCCCAGTCCTTGATCCGGCGAACGAACACCTCGTCGTCGAGCGCCTTCCAGCCTTCGTCGACCACGATGATCGAAGGGGTCCCATCCAGCCGTTCCTCGACCCGGTGGAACAGGTACATCATCGCCGGCGTGCGAACGGTGGCGTCATCCAGGATCTGGGTCATATCGAACCCGACCGCGCGGGCGTCCAGATCGGTCAGGTCGCGTTCGGCATCGAACAGCCACGCGCGCTCGCCGTCGCCCCACCAGGGCCTGAGCCGTGACCATAGATCGTCTGCGTGCGGTCGCCGATCGCCGCGGAACAGTTCGGCAAGATGGCGCAAACGGCGGTGTTCGGGTGGCTGCGCGTAGTTGGCATCGATCGCGTCCTTGATCCGTGCCACGTCTTCGAGGTCGACGGTCCCGGCCAGCAACGTGATCCAGTCGATCAGGAACTGCCGGTTGGCGGGGGTGTCCGGCAGCTGCAGCGGGTTCAGCCCCGATGATGTGCCGGGCCGCAGTACGTCGTAGCGGCCGCCGATCGCACGTATGAACAGCTCGGCGCCGCGGTCCTTGTCGAAGAAGACGATCCGCGGATCGAACTTGCGGGCCTGGGCGAGCAGGAAATTGAGCACCACGGTCTTGCCCGAGCCTGACGGCCCGATGACCGTGAAGTTGCCGAGATCGCCCTGATGGAAGTTGAAGTGATAGGGACCGGCCGCGGTCGTCTCGAACAGGGTGACCGCGTCGCCCCAATGGTTGCCCACAGCTTGGCCGCTTGCGAAATTGTGGCCGCTTGCGAGCGCAGCGAAGTTGCCGGTCGAGACGAGGCCGCGCCGCGCGATATATTTGAAGTTGCCCGGGAACTGCGCCCAGAACGCCGGCTCCAGCGCGATGTCCTCGCGCACGGTGATGACGCCGAGGTCGGCAAGGGTCGCCTGCACCTCGGCAACACCGGCATCGACCGCGGCCGGGCTGTCGCCGCGAATCGCGATGGTCATGTGATGCTCGCCGAACCCGGCACGACCCGCAGCGACCTCGTCCTTGGCCTGGGCCAAGTTCGCGCGCAGGCTCACCGCCTCGTCCTCGGCCGAGCGCATCCGCCGGAGCGCCAGGTTCATCCGGCCTAGCGCCGCCTGGCGGTCGACGAACCCGAAGGATTGCGACATCACCAGTTCGAACGGTAGCCGCAGCAGCTCGTCGAACATGCCGGCGCTGGTCTGGCCGGGATAATCCTTGATCGAGACGATGCCGGTGAAGCTGCGCGGCGTTCTACCGGCGGGAGCCAGTTCGATCGTCTCCTGGCCGAAGCTGATCCGTCGGTACGGGAGATAGGCTCCAAGGTCCTGCATCGGTAGCAGCACCGGCCGCAGCTCGCCGTTGAACAGGTCGGACAGGAACGCGAGCGGTTCGGAACACGGCCCCTGCGGCGTGTCGTAGACGCCGAGCAGTCGCGGGCCATAGCTGCCGAGCGCGGCGATCAGCGCGTCGCGGGCGGTGTCGAGTTGGCGCAAATCCTGAGCGTCCGCGCGCTTTCCGTCGCTGCGCCCGAACAGATCGCGGACACGGTCGAGCACGCCGACCCGGCCTTGCAAGGGTCGCCGCACGATTGTGAGATAAAGGTCGTTGACGTACAGCGCGCGCGCCGACAGTCGCGCCTGCCAAGCGTCGTCCAACCGCTGCGAGAAGGCGTCGGGGAAGGTCGCCGCCTGGCCCATGTCGACGCGGCGGCGCACGATATGGTGGTAGATCGCGAAGCGCGACGACCCGATCGCCTGCAGCACCGCATCGCGGAGCCGCTTGCGATAGTTGAGCTCGTCGGTGTCCGCGGTCTCGAACAACAGCCCGCGTAAGTGGATGGTCTGCATCAGCAGGCCGTCGCGGGTCTCGATCGTGTGCGCGTCGACGTGGGCGGCATAGGGTAGGTGCCGACCCGCTGGCACCTCTTTGGCAACGATCCTTGGATCGTCGGTCAGGGCCGGTAGGAGTTGCATCGCCAGATCTTGTGGTTGCGCACCCGCGGGCACTTGCCGACCCGGGTCAGCCACAGGTCGAAGAAGCGTGGCTCGCGCACGCATAGCACCACGCCGGCGAGGTGGACGATGAGCGCGACGACCACGACCCAGAGCGATTTGAATACCAGGAACAGCTCGGTCGCGATGACCGCGTTGGCGGTGAAATAGCTGTAGGTGACCCCCGCGAACATCTGCGGGCGGGTCAAGGCTACGAACACATGATCCCGCTCCACATCGTTCACCGGATTAGAAGCCAGCGCCAGCGGTCGACTGGATGCCGCCGACGATACTGGCCGCGCCGAAGATAATGAAGCAGCCGATAATCACGGTCGCGCCGTAGCGCCAGTTGATCCGCCCGGTCAGCATCAGAAATCCGACCGACGCCACCGCGATCACCGCGACGACAGTCGCGATCGTGCCCAGCAAGGTACCTTCCAGCCAGCGGACCGCGGACACGATCGCACCGGAACCGGCAGGATCACCAAGGCTGTCCTGCGCCCGGGCAGGAATGCTCGTGATCACCGACGCAATCGCGCCGGTCGTACGTCCCAGGCGCTTCGTAAGCTTCATCGAACATTCCCCTTCCCGTCCTCCAAGATAGCGACGCCAGATAATCTGTCATCTACTGTTTGATCCGCTGTCGGAGTCTGGCGGCGATGCGTGAGCAATGCGCGACGGCACTGACACGAGCAGCGCTGCCGGTATTCGCATCGGCCACGCTTCAAGAAGCACTTGAATCGTCATCGCATGCGACCCGCCTGGGAGCATGCAGAGCTCGCTTCGAGATATGAGCGTGCGAACTGGATCGAGGATGGGTCGCACGAACATAATCCTTCTGCCAGCCGGCACTTAGGGCCTCGGGATCCGCGTTTGCCAACCCCTCATTGAACGCCGTCCGCGAGCTGTTCCAGGCATGATAGGCCTTCGCCAGCGCTGCATCGTCATCGAGATCTCGTAGTAGCGGCACAGCGTCGTCGAGTACGGTATGCAACATCGGCGTCACGAAGCAGAACGCCTCTCCTGCTTCGAACTGGACGGCACCAGGTCGGGTGAACTTCCAGTTCATCGTGAAGGGGAAGGGCAGCCAATCTGTTTCAACAACACCTTCAAGCGCGATGATACCGTCTTTCACACCGTTCGGGACGCCCCGTGCCCAGGTAGCCCAGCCTTTCGCGGTCCGGATTAGCCATCCAGTATGAAACGTCACAATCCCATGGCCGAAATGTGAACCCATGAAGGTCTCGATCTCGCCAGGCTTAGCGGACGTCCGAATTTGGATCGCGTCTCGCCCTGCTCCGCCATTCCATTCGACCGTGAAGCCAAATGGGCAGGCGAACTCCCACCCGCTGGCATTTGCGATAATGATCGGCGTGCAGCGATAGGCGAACCGCAAATCCGTTTCGTCCATCCATTGGCGTTTCGTGTTTCCAGGCGAGATAACGGTCGCAGCGGCGTGGAGCTTGAAGAATTCGATCGATAATGGATGTAATTCATCTTCTGTCATGGCCGGATGCCTTCCCTTGGTAAAAGTCGCGTTTAGTTAATAATTAATATTCTAGATCCTCAGAACTAGGACAAAGCTCTTTCTGACAGCGCTTACCGATAAATACCCTGCTTGACGCGGGTTCAACGGAAGACCACGATACATCAGATAGAGAGGTGTCATGTCGAAAAAGACAGCAATCGCAGGGAGTTGCGCAGCGGGCCTGCTGTTTTCGGCCTCCGCTAATGCCGACTCGGTTGTGTATCAGTACGACGCGTTAGGACGCCTCATTGCCGCACAGACCACAGGGGGACCTGGCCAACATGCAACGGCCATTACTTACGATGCGGCAGGTAATCGATCAGCTTATCAGGTTTCGGGAACAGCCTCGTCACCTCCGCCTCCCCCTCCCCCTCCTCCACCGCCGCCCCCGGATCGCACTTCG
>CAHJWP010000003.1 GCA_903642255.1 Sphingomonadaceae bacterium
TCGTTCGTCAATATCAGCGGCACGTTGCGCGACGCGATCGACGAATGGCTGGATCAGGCCGAGGCGGGATTGAGCGTCGCGGGCTGGACCGCGGCGTCGAACGCAATATCCGACCAGGATTGAGACGCCGATCGCGCGCGTTCGCGGTAGGCGACGCCGATGCGGCGGGGCGCGGTCGCGCGAACGCGCAGGCAAGTCGTGACGAGACGACGCGCTTGGCGCTCATCATCGACGACGTGGACGATCGTTCGTCCCGGTGCGCCGAGCCGGCCAAACGTGATCGTCACCAGCCAGGCGCCGAACAGGTCTTGGCCGGCTTCGACGCGGTAGCGTCGCCGGCAGTTGCAAGCGGCGTCGATCGCCGCGAGTTCGATGAGGAAGCACATGGCCGATGCTATCAAGCGCGGCAGCGCTGCTCTAACGACTTGTCTGAATCACCCGGCATGGGTGATCGATCTCCTATCACCGACGGATCGGGCGGCCCCGCCGAGGGCCGCCCGCAATTTCTGGGGGCCGCCATGATAGGCGGCCCCAATCGGTCAGACCGCTTTGATGCGCTGCATCCCCTCCGCCAGCGTCCACAGCGCGCGATTGAGGCCGACGCCCTGATCGATACCGTTGATCGGCCGCGTCGTGCTGCGGCGTATCTGGCCGTTGGCATTCTGGCGGCGTCCGGAAAGTCCACCGCGCAGCACGTTCTCCTGAATGACGTTGAACGTGGTCCACAGGCTTTGCCCGACATCCTCGCGGCGACGGGGATTGATGATCTGTTCGGGGCGGACGGGGCTGTCCTCCTCGCCGTAGCGGGCGACAAGGCTCGCCTCCGCCAGCACGCGCTGCTCGGGTTCGGACAGGCGAATATCCTTCATCTGCTCGGATGCGTCGATCAGGCGAGGGAAGTCCTCGGCGACGGTGAAAACGCCCTCGATGATCTGGTCCTGAATCTTGCCCTTGTGGCTGACGCGGACCTCCTCGAACCGCTCGCCCGCGATCATGCTGTTGGTGCAGACGAACCGCAGCATCCCAGCGAACATCTGATAGGCGCTGGTGCCGTCATGACTGTTGACGATAATCACCTCGGCGGCCTCGGCCTTTCCGATCTGATCGTCGCGGCGAAGGCGCAGCATATGCTTGGCGTGACCGTGGCGGCTGCCGTCGCGCGGCACCGACTGGACCGCAAAAAACGGCTGCCAACCCTCCCGGCGCAAACCCTCGACGATCTCGATCGTGGGGACGTAGACGTAGCGATCCGAACGGCTGTCGTGCGCCTCGCCCGCGAAGATCGAAGGGACGTGGGCGCGCAGCGCGTCGTTGTCGAGCGGGGTGCGGCCCGTGATCTCGTGCGAGCGACGTCCGAACCGGGTGGCGAGCTGATGATACATGACTGTTTCCTTCTCAATCGACCGCAGGGCGATGGCCCCGCCATCAACCCTGCCTTCGTGGCGAACAGCCGGGGGCGAGGGGGGCAGCGAGAATCCTACGGGGTGGTGCGGGCGCACTGAGCGCAGCGAGGGAGCCACGGCCCGGCTGATTGTCGTTGCTGGGGAGAGGGGGCGGCGCGCCCCTTTCCCCGACCAGGCAACGGATCTCGCCGGCAACGCCGGCGTCGTCATCCGCAGGCGTCAGCCTGCGCGCGAGCGATCGTGTCCCGGATGGGACGAGACGCCGGAGGCGGCTCGGTCGGAGCGCAGCGAAGATAGAGCGCGGCCGGCAAGGCGCGCCAAGACATGTCTTGGCCTGCTCACAGCTAAGCTAATATCTATTGTATAGGGTAGGGGGGTATGCCAATATGCATAAATGCACATAGCACATCACCGAGAAAAGCTGCTCGCTCGCGTCCGTCGGCTGAAGGGGCAGGTGGAGGCGATCGAGCGCGCGCTGGAGGGTGATGCCTCCTGCGGTTCGGTACTTCACCAGATCGCCGGCGCTCGCGGCGCGATGGCGGGATTGATGGCGGAGGTGGTGGAAGACCACATCGTCTCGCACCTCGTCGATCCCGACGTACATCCCGGCGCGCTTGATCGCGTTGCCACCGAAGAACTCCTCGAAGTCGTCAGGGCCTATCTGAAATGAGCGAAGTCCACTCTCCGATCACCGCTGGCATCACGCCGCACGACCATGTGTTTCTCGGCGAAGGTCACGAGCGCAACGAGCGGCGGACCTGGTTCGTGATCGTACTCTGCGGGATCATGATGCTCATCGAGATCGTCGGCGGCATCATGTTCGGCTCGATCGCGCTCGTCGCCGATGGGCTGCACATGTCGACCCATGCCGGTGCGCTGCTGCTTGCGGCCTTGGCCTATACCTTCTCGCGCCGATACGCGAACGACCCGCGTTTCACGTTCGGCACCGGCAAGCTCGGTGACCTCGCCGGGTTTACCAGTGCGATCGTGCTAGCGATGATCGCGCTGCTGATCGGCTATGAGTCCGTCACCCGCCTGCTGGCACCGGTGCCGATCCACTTCGGCGAGGCGATCCCGATCGCGGTACTCGGCCTGGGCGTCAACGTCGCCAGCGCATGGCTTCTGAGTGCTGGCGGTCACGATCACGGGCATAGCCACGGACACGACGATCATGACGAAGAGCATGAGGACGAAGCACAGCGGATCACGCTTGCCGGTCGCGCGATGCTGCTGTCGATCCATGAAGACGGGGTTCCCCCTCGCTTCCGTCTCACGAGCGAGGATGGGGCTCTGCTCCCAGGCGAGATAACGATCGAAACGGTGCGTGACGGCGACGTACGCCAGCGCTTTGTGATGGTAGCGCGTGCCGGTTATCTCGAGAGCCGCCACGAAATCCCCGAACCGCACGCGTTCGCCGCACGCGTCGATGTCGCAGGGCAGGTGCAGGAGATTAGGTTCGAAGAGCATGACCACGACCATGGTGCGCACCACCGCGACAACAATATGCGTGCCGCCGTCATCCACGTCGTCGCCGACGCGGCGGTATCGGTGCTGGTGATCGTCGGGCTGATCCTGGCGCGTACCTTTGGCTGGCTGTGGATGGACCCGATCGCGGGCCTCATCGGAGCGGCCGTCATCGCCAGTTGGTCCTATGGCTTGGTGCGCGATACCGGCGCGATCCTGCTCGACATGCTGCCGAATGCGCGAACCGCCGATCGTCTCCGGTGCGAGATCGAGGGCGGCGGCGACCAGGTGGTCGATCTGCACCTTTGGCGGCTCGGCCCGGGCCATCTCGGCGCGATCGTCGCCGTCGCGACCAACACCGACCGCGATGGTGCCTTTTATCGCGAGCGGCTTGCCCATATTCCATCGTTATCGCATCTCACGATCGAGGTGAACCGGGCAGCGGCATGACCATGACGCATCTGCCGTTTGCGCTTCTAATCGGGGTTGTAACGGCAGTCGCGACACTCATTGGGGGCACGCTTGCGATACGATTTAGCACTGCGCGAGGACTGCTGTTCGGCTTCAGCAGCGGCGCTGTCGTCGGCGTTGCGCTACTTGATCTGTTGCCTGAGGCGGTCGATCTCGTAAGGCCGAATGGAACCGCCCTAAGCGTGACGACGGCGGCGGCTTGCGGATTTGCTGGCTATTGCCTGCTCGACCGGTCCACGGCCATGCTATTCGCGCGCCGGGAAGCGCATGGCAGGCATCTCGGACCGGCTAGCCTGACCATGCACAGCCTGATGGATGGTCTTGGCATCGGTCTCGCTTTCCAGGTGTCGTCAGCAGCGGGAGTGATCGTCGCCGTCGCAGTCCTGGCGCACGATGTCCTCGACGGGGCTAACACGGTTACCCTTAGCCTCGCGGATGGCGGCAGCGTACGAGTAGCGCGCCGCTGGCTTGCCGCTGACGCGCTGGCGCCCCTGGTCGGCATAATGGTCGCGCGCATGGTGAACGTCCCGGCATCGACCCTGGCCGTGCTGCTCGGCATATTCGCCGGCGGCTTTCTGTTTATCGGTGCAAGCGAGCTATTGCCGCGAAGCCGTGACGGCGAAACAGGGTTGGCGAGAGCTGGGGCGACAGCGCTGGGGTTGGCTTTCATGTATTTGGTTGTGACGCTCGCCGGATCATGAGGCAAAGGTACAGGCCTTCCACGGCGTCGGCCGGTTCGACCGTTGGGCTTGTGGGTTGCCCAAGGTTGACACTAGCCGAACGCAGGGCGGACCCGGTGTCGAGCTCCTGAGCTGTTGAAACGTCAAGCGCTAGGATACACCTGCTTCAAGCGCTAGCCGGACCAGGTCGGCCGTGCGGTTGACGCCCAGCTTCGACTTTATTTGAGTACACGTATTCGCAATTGTTTTGTAGCCGAGTCCGAGCGCAGCAGCGATCTCACTTAGACTTCGACCACGGGCAAGCAGACGCATAATTTCAAGGTCTCGTGGCGTAAGCTGTTCGAACGCTTCGGGTGGCGCCGAATTGAGCACCATCGTCTGGGCGAGATCGCGTTCGATGTAGCGTCCATTTGCCGCGACCTGACGGATCGCTGCGACAAGCTCGTTAGGAGCGATGTTCTTGCTGACGTACCCCCTCGCGCCTGCTTCCATCGCACGGTTCACATATAAAGGCTCGGCGTGCATGCTTAGAACGAGCACGGGAAGGTTTGGCGCGACAGTCGCCAGCCGACTGAGCAATTCCAGGCCGCCCAATTCGGGCAAGTTCATATCGAGCAGCACAAGGTCCACCTGCCGAGTCCTCACGAGGGCAAGCGCCTCGCGCCCGGTGGCCGCCTCAAGTATTTTACCGTCGAAGATGCCGCGAAGGAGCCGCCGCAGTCCATCACGCACGATAGCGTGGTCGTCGACGATCAGGATATTCACGAGCCGATCCTACCAGCTCGTTCAAATAGAACGTGAACGGTCCACCCCATCATGTCCTTATCGATGCGCAACCGACCCCCTGCGGCGTGCACCCGCTCACGCATACTGGTAAGTCCTAACCCAGGAACTTCGTCAACGATTGCCTTTGCGCCTCCGCGGTTAGATATCAAAACCGCTATGCTGTCCGCAGCTTGGGCGACCGAGATCGCCAAGGAAGTGGTCTTGGCGTGCCTCAGCGCGTTAGCGACAGCTTCTTGAACCACCCGGTAGATGACATCGCGTAACGCGTCGGGGACGAACGTATCGGCACCATCGAAACCGCCGACATATTCGATTTCAGGCTGACGGGTTCTCCAGAATTTTATCACATCGCGCAAGGCCGCCTCCAGGCCGAGCTCTGCTGCACGCGTCGGTCTCAATCGAGCGATCAATTCGCGGACTTCGCGCTGCATGTAGCTGACCGCGCTCTTGATCGAACCGATCTGTTCCGGGATGGCGCGGGTCTCGCCAGCGGCGAGACTACGGCCGATCATTTCGGCATCGAGTGCTACGGCAAACAGGTGAGGTCCAATTTCATCGTGAAGGTCGCGCGCAATCTCTGCGCGTTCCTCATCCTGAATGGTCAACAATTGCGCCTCTAGCGTCCGGTTACGGGCATCGATGTCGGCCAGCCGCTCGGCCATCGCGTTGAAGCCACGCTGAAGCTTAAGCAGTTCGGGCGGACCCTGCTCCGCAACGGGGGCGTGCTCGCCGTCGCCGCCGATCCTCTCGAGCCCTTCCGACAGATCCGCCAACGGTGCGAGCGCACGCCCGATCACCAGGTAAATAAGGGTCAGGCCCAACCCAACGGCGACTGCGAACAATTGAATTGCGCCGACATCTGCGGACCAGAGTGATGCGATGTCGCTCGCGGGCTCTGGCTTCAAGATCAGCACTCCCCCGCTGCCGCCTGGGACTTGGATCGCCGCTTGCGGAAGGCGCGGATTAAGTAACTCCGCGAACCAATCCGGGGCAGCCTTGTCAGGGGAGGCCGCTTGCGATGTGAAACGGAGCCGCGCAGTGGAATCGAACACCGCAGCCTTGATATGCCGATTGCCCTCGAAGGTTGCGACAAGCTGTCTCAAGTCGCGCTCCGGATGATCCGAATGCGGCAGATCTTCAAACGCAGAGCGCACTGTCTGCAGTCCGCCCGTTCGTGCCGCACCGAGTTCAACAGCCAGCTCGTTCCGTGCGCTGCTCCACGCGGTGACCGCATAGATTGCGACGCTCACCAGCAGCACCAGACCAATCAGGCCGATTACTCTTCCTCGTAGCGACATGTGGCCGGCATATCACAGCCGCGTCGGGATGCTTCCCCTCAGGCTCGATCGGGAAAGTTTTCCCGAAATATCGGGAAGATTCGGCATCGCCACGGGGCCTGGCGTCGCCGCAAGGAGATTTGGACAAGAACAAAAGGGATTTCGATGCGTATCTCATCGTCCATTATGGCTACAGCGTCGATTGCAGCACTCATGCTCGGGGCGACCCAGGCAAGCGCACTGTCGACCGGTCAGGCGACTGCGGGCTCGACCGATCTCAGCGATGCCCAGGCCGCGGCGCCCGGGAAGGATATCGTCGTGACCGCCAAGCGTTTGGACGACGCTCGCGCATCGATCCAGCCTTCCTTGGGTGCGACTAGCTACACGATCACCAACGAGACGATCCAAGCGCTGCCAGGCGGCGACAATCAGCAGTTCAACCAGATCATCTTGCAGCTTCCCGGGGTCGTGCAGGACGGATTCGGACAGTTCCACGTCCGCGACGACCACAACAACCTGCAGTACCGGATAAATGGCACGATCCTTCCCGAAGGCATCGCTGTATTTGGGCAGACGCTTTCGCCGAGGCTTATCGACCGGTTCAGCCTACTGACCGGCGCATTGCCGGCGCAGTACGGCTTGCGCACCGCAGGGGTCATCGACGTCACGACGAAGAGCGGATTGTTCAATAATGGCGGATCGGCGTCGATCTACGGTGGTAGCCACGACATGATCGAGCCGAGCATCGAATATGGCGGACATAGCGGTTCGACGAACTATTTCTTCTCCGGCGATTATCGCCATAACAATCTTGGGATCGAGAATGTCGATCCAACTCGTAGTGCGATCCACGACAAGACCGACCAGTTTCAGGGCTTCGGCTACGTCGATCACATCATAGACGAGAATAACCGGGTGTCGTTCGTCGGCGGCTACTCGAACCAGTCTTTCCAGATTCCCAATCCGCAGGGGCTGCAGCCAGACGGCACCTATAACGTGAACGGCCAATCCGCCTTTCAATCGGACAATTTGAACGAGCGTCAGATCGAAAAGACGGCGTTCGGACAGCTGGCTTTCCTACATGACGAAGGTGCGCTTACATACCAGGCCTCGGTATTTGGCCGCTACTCGACGCTTCGTTACCGCCCTGATGGACTCGGCGACCTGTTATTCACGGGCCAGGCACAGAACGCCTACAAAACCGACGTCACGTTCGGTGGACAGCTTGATGCTTCTTACAAGCTGAACGGCTGGAACACGCTACGCGGCGGGGCGCTCGTGACGCGGGATCGCGGTACCAGCAGAACGACCACTGCAGTTTTCCCGGTGGATGACGATGGCAACCAGAGCGGACAGCCGATGAATATCGTCGACAACGGAGGGCAGACCGAGGTCACCGAAAGCGTCTATCTGCAGGACGAGCTAAAGATACTGCCCGTACTGACCTTTAACTTCGGCGGCCGCTTCGATCATTATTGCGGCTATCGCTGTGAGCAGCAGTTCAGCCCGCGTGCGAACATCGTGTACCAGCAGGGCGGCACGACGATCCACCTCGGCTATGCACGCTACTTCTCACCGCCACCATTCGAGCTGGTGGCGGCCACGACGGTCGCGCTGTTCAACAACACCAGCGCCGCAGCAGCGAACCAAGTCGACACGACACCCTTCGCGGAGCGTCAGAATTATTACGACATCGGCATCCAGCAGAAGATCGGCGGCGCCTTTACGATCGGCGTCGATGCCTATCATCGCCGCTCCAAGAACCTGATTGATGAGGGGCAGTTCGGTGCCCCGATTATCCTGACCCCGTTCAATTACCTGCACGGCCGGATCGACGGTATTGAGGCCAATACCAGCTACAGCGCGCACGGACTGCTCGCTTATGCGAATTTCGCCTATGCCAAGGCCAAGGGCGAGAACATCACGTCGAGCGAGTTCAGCTTCGATCCCGTTGATCTGGCCTACATCCAGAACCACTATATCTACCTGGATCACGACCAGACATACACGGCTTCGGGCGGCCTTTCCTACACGATGCAGGATGGCACTCTAAAAGGCCTGAAGCTGGGTTTCGATGCATTGTACGGATCGGGTCTGCGCGCCGATCTCACGCTTCCCGATGGCAGCACGATACCGAACGGTGGCAAGCTGACGCCGTACGCGACCGTGAACCTGACCGCCTCCTATCATTTGGCGCACCCGGGCCTCGGCATCCGGTTCGACGTCATCAACGTAGCCGATCATGTCTACGAGATCCGCGACGGAACGGGGGTGGGCGTCGGCGCGCCGCAATATGGCGCGCGGCGCGGCTTCTTCGTGGGGCTGACCAAAGACCTTTAAGACGGGCAGGGGCGGCCTGGTCCTCCAGACCGCCCCCCATCGTGACGTTCTGCCGCCGCCACCCTCCGGCTTGGCAAAGCGGCTGGCGATGGGCGCAGGACTTCGGCAAGCTCATGAAGACATGCCCGCGTGCGCAGCGATACCAAAGCGTCGCTCGCGCCTTGGCTTCTGCGGCAAGGATTTTAGGAATGGTTGGGAATGGCAGGTTGATCGGCTCGGTGAATAGCAGGAGCACGGGCATAAGCCCTGACGTACGCATTCACGGTGGGGTTTAGGGGGGCAGAACATTGAGGGTTTTGCTATCGCTGGCGCTTTTCCTGGCAGCTTGCCCGGCAGCGCGTGCGCAGGATGTGGCTCTCACCTTCGATGACCTCCCGGTGTTCGGCAGGACCGCCTCGACCGCCGATGCGGAGGTGGTGACGCGAAGATTGCTCGCTGGGCTTCGCAGGCACCATCTCCGGGCCACGGGCTTCGTCAACGAAGGTAAGCTGGAAGGTGCCGACCGATCCCAACGCGTTCAGCTTCTCAGGGCATGGCTGGACGCCGGCATGGACCTTGGCAATCACAGCTACTCGCACCTATCGCTCACCACGACGCCGGTAGACGCCTATATTGCCGACGTGCAGCGCGGTGAGACCGTGACCCGGTTCCTGCTTGCGGAGCGCGGGAGATCGCCGCGCTGGTATCGCCATCCCTATCTGGAAACCGGACCAACCCTGACAATCCGGCGAAAGTTCGAGGCTTGGCTGGCGGACCACGGCTACCGTGTCGCGCCAGTGACGATGGAGAACTCGGACTGGCTGTTCGCGGTCCCTTATGACGATGCCGTGCTGCGTCACGATCGCAAAGAGGCCAAACGGATTAGGGACGCCTATCTCGCGTTCACGGCCCGCATTATTCCATGGTATCAGCAAGCGGCGCGCGGGCTGCTTGGTCGCTCGCCCGCTTTTGTGTTCCTTCTTCACGCGAGCCGGTTGAACGCGGACAGCATCGACCAAATCGCCAGCCTCTTGCGAGCGGAGGACCTTCACGCGGTGACGCTTGACAAGGCTATGGCTGATCCGGCCTATAAAATTGCCGACGACTATGCGGGACCCGACGGAGATGAATGGCTGACGCGCTGGGCCCGAACGCTCGGCAGGGAACTACCTTGGTCGAGCCTGCCCGAACCCCCGGCAGACATAGCTGCGCTTGATGTAAAGCTAGAGGGCGGAACGATTCGCTAATGATTCCGCGTTACAAATGATGGGCACGATACCAGACCTGAGTCACCTCAGCGCGGCGTATTGCTACTACGGAGAAGGCTGCTGCACTTTTCCCGAAGGTAGAGCAATGTCATTGGCGCAATATCGCGGTACTACAGATGTAATCGGCAGTGTTCTAATTGATCGATATTTCTGAGAAACTCACTCGGTTTAGGCGAGACCTATAGGCGAGCAACGAGCGAGCAGCGTTGTGGGGTTTTAAACGATCCGGAAGCCGTGATGGGGAGACCGGGGCGGCCCGGGCCGGCGCGACGGCACTTGGCTTGGCCTTCATCTACCTCGTGATGAGGCTGGCCGCCGTATGAGGAAGGGAGAGACATGAAGAGTCCCTGCGTGGACGTCTGCCAGTTCGATGGACGGACGGGCTGGTGCGTCGCCTGCGGGCGGACGCTTGCCGAGACGCGAGGCTGGCGCAAGGCACCGCGACCCAAGCTGCTTGCTATCACGGCGGAATTGCCCCGTCGGCTTGCGAAGCTGGCGACGCGGGAGGGGAACGATAAGCCGACGTCGGGCTGACCTTCCGATGCGGGGCTTGTCTAGCATCGACGCAGCGACCTACCAGGACGGCTTGAAATTGCCCTCCAGGCTGTGATCGTCCCCTGGATGCCAAAAGCGGCCGAAGGTGACGGGAACGTCGACGTTCCAAGTGCGCCGCTCGACGACGAGGCACGCCTCGCCCCTATCGATCGCCAGGTGACCCGCGATCACCGGATCGGCGGCGCGCGCGGTGATGCTGTGCTTGGCGTTGGTCCATGGAACATGCGCGAGCAGCCATTGGCCAGGGCTTACCGTTTCGAGCGGCTGACAGGCGATTTGCGGCGCTGCGTCGACGTTGACAACCCGTTCCTCCAGCTGGAACGGCTGTCCGTCGGCCGAGTGGAGGCAAAGCATTCGGACGAGCGGAGCCCGGTCCGCCACGCCGATCAGTTCCCGGGCGGGTGAGGGACCCCGGACCATCTCGCATTCGAGCAGCTTGTAGCCGTATTGACGCCCGTCGCGACGGATGCTGTCGGCGGCATCCCATATTTCCATGACGGGCCGCTCGCGAGCGAGTTCTGTAACGACGGTGCCTACCTTGGTGCGCCGTTGCAGCAGTCCTTCGCTTGCGAGACTCTGGATCGCCTTGTTCACGGTCATCCGGGCGGTGTTGTAATGCTCGGTCAGCACCATCTCGGACGGAATGCGCGTCCCAGCCGGCCAGTCGCCACTCAAAATGGCGAGCGCGATCGATCGTCGAATCTGGAGCCAGAGCGGTCCCTCGCCGTCAAGCGTCGGTACGTCCTCGGGGTGTTTGCACGCCGGCTGGCACTGCGTGGCACGCGCGATAACAGCTACGTTCAAAATACCTCCTCGGTGCCCGCAGGCGCTGCCATTTCCCGATCACCGGCTTCATACACCAAAACACGGTTAAACGCTAATGCGTATGAGCACCTCATTTTCCCTCTTGACGGCAACAAAAGGAACGTCACACTGCATTTGACTATACAAAAAGAAAAGTCGGCGGGCGAGCGGGCGTTATATCAAAAGGGGGTGATCGTGATCGACCGGATTCGTAGATACAAGATACAGGCTTCCTTCGCAGCGCTAGCCATCGCTTGCAGCAGTGCCGCGCATGCACAGTCGTCGCCGACGCTCGCACCGCCAACGCCGACAGGCGCGCCTCAGAACGACGGCACCGCCGTTTCCTCGACGCAGACGGCAGGCGGCACCGCCACCACGTCGGAGACAACCCAGGCGACTGACGGCGACGTGATCACCGTCACCGGCTGGCGGCTGCGACAGCTCGATGTCGCCGCGCCGACCGCCAGCCGCCTCAATCTCTCCGTTCGCGAAACGCCGGCGACGATCGACCAGATCACGGCGGGCGAGATCCTCACACGCGGCTTCCGCACGGTTGAGGAAGCAACCGACAGCTTGCCCGGTCTCACCTCCGGCGGCTCGCCGGGCGATCCGTCGCTCTTTTCGATGCGCGGTTTCACCGGCGAGCAGGTCACGATCCTGCACAACGGCATCTACATCGGCCCGGCGAACATGATCAATCGTCCCGGCAACACCTTCAACATCGCCAGCATCGACGTGCTGCAAGGCCCGGCTTCGGTACTATACGGCCAAGGTGCGGTTGGCGGCGCGATCAACATCGTCAACAAGCACCCCGACCTAACCCACGACAGCTTCGAGGCGCTCGGCTCCTACGGCACGTTCAACACCGTCAGCACCGGCTTCGGCGGCAACAAGGTGCTGAGCGACAGCGTCGCGATCCAGGGCGACGCGAGCTATCATCGCACCGACGGCTATGTTCACAACACGCCATCGGACTCGCTCGATCTCACGGGCGCGATCACCTACAAGCCGACCGACGCATTCTCCCTTGAGTTCAGCATGGATTATCTCAAGGACGATCTGTCACCCTATTATGGCACGCCGCTGGTGCCCGCCTCGTTCGGCACCGATCCGATCAAGGGCATCCTTTCGACGCCCGATGGCCAGGTCATCGACAAGCGGACGCAATTCATCAGCTACAACGTGGCCGATCATCGTACACACTCCACCCAATATTGGCCGCGCCTGACGCTCAATTGGCAGCCGAACGACTGGATCACCGTCAGCAACAACGCCTATTATTTCCATGCCGATCGGCAATGGATCAACGCCGAGAATTACGACTTCGATACCACTACCAAGCAGATCGACCGGGACCGCTTTTTCGTGTTCCACAAGCAAGATATCGAGGGCGATCAGTTCTCGGTCAGCTTCAACAAGCCGGTACTCGGTCTGGAAAACAAGGCGGTCATCGGCGCCGACTACAGCCACCTCAATTTCATCCGCTCTCGTGGATTTCCGGACGGCGATAGCGTCGACATCTTCAATCCCAATCCGGGTCTGTTCGGTCCGATCCAGGAGCGGGTGAGCCCGACGCGCTGGGATCAGGGTTCGCTCTTCGGCGAAGACGTGCTGACGATCGCCAAGGGGCTGCACCTCGTCACCGGTCTGCGTGCCGAGCGCATCTACCTCACGCGCGAAAACTACAATGTCGACGGTAGCTTCAACGCTGGGACAAGCTTCAAGCGGACCTACAAGCTGTTCAACTGGCGCGCCGGCGTCACCTACGACCTAGGCCCACTGACGACCGCCTACTTCTCCTATTCAACCGGCAAGGACCCGGTGAACTCCAACATTTTTCTCGTGAACGCGGGTGAGAATTTCCCGTTGTCCAGCGCGCACCAATTCGAGGGCGGGATCAAGACCGATCTCGCTGGCGGCCGCGGCTCGCTGACGCTTGCGCTCTACAGCATCGATCGCAAGAACATCCTGACGCAGATCGCCCTCGATACAGTCAGCAATGTCGGGGAGCAGAAGTCGAAGGGCGTCGAATTCTCGGGCCAGTTCAAGGTCACGCACAACTGGACCCTGATCGGCAGCGCGACCTATACCGATGCAAAATATGAGAACTTCGTCGACCCGAACTATGGCGTGAACGCGTCCGGCAATACCCCGCCGGACGTTCCCGACTGGACCGGCAACGTCTGGACCACGTTCCAGCATGTCGGCGGGCTTCCGCTCGAGATCGGTGGCGGCGTCAAATATGTCGGCAATCGCTACGGCAACACGTCGAATACCTTGAAGCTCAAGGATTATGCCACCGGCATCGTCTATGTGACCTACACGATCCAAAAGGGCATCGACTTCACGCTTCGCGTCAACAATGTGTGGGATAAGACCTTTGTCCAGTGGGCCGATATCTTCTACCCCGGTCAGGTCCAGCTCGGCGAGCCGCGGCGCGTCGAGGGGAGCGTCCTCGTCCACTTCTAGGCGACGCCGGAACGACGCGATCGTCCGGAAGCTGGTCTGGTTCCACCGGTGGCTTGGACTTGCGACGTGTCTGATCTTCGCACTCTGGTTCGCCAGCGGAGCCGTGCTGCTGTTCGAGCCCTTTCCTTCGCTTCCCAAAGCCGAAGGACAGGCGCTCGGACGCACGATCGACCAGGCGGCGGTTGTGCTTACACCGGTGCAAGCGCTCGCCGCTGCCGGCGGCGGCACGGCCGTTCGTCTCCGGCAGAGGGGTGACGCGCCTGCCTATATCGTCGCCGGTGGCGCGCATCCGGTCGTGATCGACGCCAGCAACGGTCGACGGATGCCGTTGCTGTCGCCGCAAGCCGCTGCCTCCGTGTTCGGTCCGGGATTACCGGCGCGAGGCGCGAGCGTCGTCGGGCCGTTCGGCTACGATCAATGGGTCGTCCACAATCAGTTCGATGCCCTGCGACCCTTCTATCGCGTCGATCTCGCCGATCCGGTGGGCACGCAAATATATGTGTCGGCGCGGACCGGCGACATCGTGCAGCGCACCACGCGCTGGCAGCGTGGCTGGAACTGGGTCGGGGCCGTGCTCCACTGGGCCTATGTCACGCCGCTGCGGTCGAGCTTTGCGGCATGGGACCGGACGGTCTGGATCGTATCGTTCGTCGCGATGCTCGTCGCCGACGCGGGCATGATCCTCGGCATCGTCCGCATGCTCGCGGTTCGGCGTGCCCGTCGGCCCGGCCTGACATTCTACCGCCAGCGCTGGATGCGATGGCACCATCTGGTCGGCTTGTTCGCCGGCATCTTCGTGCTGACCTGGATACTCAGCGGGTGGCTGTCGATGGATCACGGCCGCCTGTTCTCACGCGGGCAGCCAACGGATGCGCAGGCTGCCCTTTATTCCGGGCTCACGGCCAATGTCGCCGCTGCCAGCGTAGACGGGGCTCTGCTTCATCGCCTTTCCCCTGCGAAAGAGATCGCGATCACGTCGGTCGCCGGCGTACCGCTGCTGGCGGTCACGGACCAGAACGGAAAATCGGGGTTGCTCACTATCGCTGGGGTGCCGGTGACACCGGCGAAAGCCGACGAGCTGATCGCGAAGGGGCTCGGCCGAGCCTGGGGGACGCCACCCGCGCTTTCGGGCGTTTCGGTCCCGCTCGACGATTTTTACTCTCTCGCCGAAGGGCTTCCGCCCTCAGCGCGGCGGTTCGCGGGTGCAGATGCACGGCCGCCGGTCTATGTCGACGGAGGCACCGGAAACATCCTCGTTTTGATGAGCACGAGCCGCGCCGCCTATGCCTGGATCTATTATGCGCTGCACAGCTTCAACTTTCCCGGCGTCGCGCGTCACCAAGTCCTGCGCGACATTCTCGTGCTCATCCCGCTGACAGCGGGCTTCCTGTTCAGCATCACGGGTGTCGTCCTGGGCTGGCAGCGCCTGCGCAAATCGACAGTTCCCGCCAAATCGAAGGAGATCACACGGTGAAGGATCAGCTTTTCCTCATGCAGCCCGGCTTCACGAATGCCGGCATGGGGCCGTTCTATTGCGGTGACTCGGTCAGCGTCGAAGGGCTGCTGGGCTTCTTCCCGGAGCTGCGCGAGAAGGTCGACGTCGAATATGTCCCCTTCACCCGGCCGCGTCAGCCGATTACCGAGTTGCTCGGCGAGGACAACCAGTCGATCCCGGTGCTGGTGCTTGGCGAGGGCGAAGGCGGCGACTTTGGGGCCAAGAAGGCGAACGGTCACGCGTTCATCAGCGACGAGCGTCAGATCCGAAACTATCTGTCCGGCAAGTTCGGGCTTCCCGAAGCCGGCTGACGGGATGCGGCGGCGGGCCTATTCGGCGGCGACGATCGCCCCGGTGGTGCCTGCCGCCGTCCGATTGGTCACCATGCGCTGATAAAGGCGCCGGACGATTCCACTGCCGGTCGAGGTGAAGGTGCATGGAAGAACTGCATGGACAAGGCAGGCCAGACCGCCCGCGATCATGGCCATACCGAACGAGCCGGCCACGGCCATATGCTCGCTATAGCTTTCGCCGACGCTACGGGGATGATCCAGAAAAAGGCGGTTCAACATCGCTTCGGCTCCCGTGGCTGACGAGACCATTATGCCGTAGGGGCCCGCACAGCGGGTTCTCTTCTTCGGTCGTAATGCGCCTTCCCGTAGAACGTCATTCACCGACTGGATGATGTCGGAGAACGTCAATCTCGATCGTACCGACCGGCGCATCCTGGCCATTCTCCAGGAGGATGCGACGCGCCCGGTCGGCGAGATCGCCGAGGCGGTCGCGCTTTCCCAGACGGCGTGCTGGAAGCGGATCAAGCGGCTCGAACGTGATCGCGTGATACTGCGGCGGGTGGCACTCCTCGACCGCGACCTGCTCGGACTCGGCGTCACCGTGATGGTCGCCGTCCGCACCGTCCAGCACAGCGAAAAGTGGCTGGAGGAGTTCGCCCGCGGTGTCTCGATGATCCCGGAGGTCGTCGAGTTCTACCGCATGAGCGGCGAGATCGATTATCTGCTCAAAGTGGTGGTGCGCGATATCGCGGATTACGATCGCATCTACCGCAAGCTGACCAAGGTCGCCGATCTGCACGATGTCAGCTCGTCGTTCGCGATGCAGGAGATCAAGTCGACGACGGCGCTGCCGGTGCTCGACTAGGAGGAGCGCAGCCTCCAGATCGTCCGCCGATAACGATCTGCGATCTGCGATCGGCGAATGTGGCGACCGTCCCGAACAACCTGCCGTCCCGCACGCCAGACGCTGTGGATATCACCTCGAGCGAAAATCCAATGATCCAGCAGTGTATCACCACTCCCCATGAAGTCTGGGCAGGCGAGGGCGACGATATCGGCTGGTGCATCGGATGTGAGCGCAGCAACGCCTGCGCCGAGCGCCTGAGCACCGCCGCGAAGCGCGGCCGAAAAGAGTGTCCGGCCGGTCGACTGCCCGTCGCGCGCGAGGACGTTGCGTTGGCGCAAGGTGAGGCGCTGGCCATATTCGAGCAGCCGCAGTTCCTCGGCGGCGTCGATCCTGACGTTCGAATCCGAACCAACGCCAAACCGGCCGCTGGCGTCGAACAGTGCGCCGACGGGAAACAGGCCGTCGCCCAAATTGGCTTCGGTGATCGGGCAAAGTCCGACCACGCAATGGCTGGCCGCTATCGCGGCAAGTTCGTCCGGTTCGACGTGCGTCGCATGAACGAGACACCAACGCGCATCGACGGGCGCATTGTCCATCAACCACTCGACCGGGCGTCGACCCGACCACGCAACGCACGCGTCAACCTCTGCGAGCTGCTCGGCGACATGAATATGGATCGGACCGTCGGGCGCTAAGGCGATCAGCGCCGAGAGCTGCTGGTGTGTAACGGCCCGCAAGGAATGCGGTGCGACGCCGAGTACGGCGTCGTCGAGGCCCGTCAGCGCCTGTCCGGACGCCTCGCGCAGGCGGGCGAAGCCATCGATGCTGTTGACGAAACGGCGCTGCCGCTCGCTGGGTGGAGTGCCACCGAATCCGGCGTGTGCGTAGAACACGGGAAGCAGGGTCAGCGCGATATCGGCCTCCGCGCTTGCCGCAGCGACCGCGACCGCCATGCGGGCCGGCTCGGCATAGCCACGCCCGTCGGCATCGTGATGCAGATAGTGAAACTCGCCCACGCGCGTGAAACCTGCCTCGAGCATCTCGACAAAGGCCATGGCGGCGATGTCGTTGATATCTTCCGGGGTGAGCTTGGCGACCAGGCCATACATGGTTTCGCGCCAGCTCCAGAAGTCGTCTCTGCCGCCGCCGCCAGGCGTCTCGGCGAGGCCGGCCATGGCGCGCTGGAAGCAATGGCTGTGGAGATTGGGCAAGCCAGACAGACCTACATCGTATCGATCGTCCCCAGGCACCGGGTCGGTATCGGTTTCGACGGCCGCGATCTTCGCGCCATCGACACGGATACGCACGCGGGTGGCCCAGCCCTGCGGCAGCAATGCCCGCCCGAACCAGATCGATTGCATCTCTGTCCATTCGTTGTCTTGCCGCTGGACAATAGCGGCTGGTCGTGATTTGTATAGACAAAAGGAGTGGCGATGAAGGTCGACACGGTTTGGCGCAATGCGCGCCTCGCGACAATGGCGAATGGCGACCTCGGTATCGTCGAGCAGGGGGCGGTCGCGTGCGTAGGCGGGATCATCGCTTATGCCGGCCCGGCAGACGATGCCCCGGCATTCGACGCGGCTCGCTCGATCGACTGCGAACAGCGTTGGATCACGCCGGGGTTGATCGATTGTCATACCCACCTCGTCTTTGCCGGCGATCGAGCACGGGAGTTCGAGCTGCGACTGGCGGGTGCCTCCTATGAAGAGATCGCCCGGGCGGGTGGCGGCATCCTTTCCACGATGAAGGCGACGCGGGCCGCGTCGCACGACGAGTTGATCGCTGGCGCGCTACCAAGGCTGGACGCGCTGATCGCCGAGGGCGTGACGACCGTCGAGGTGAAGTCGGGCTATGGCCTGACGATCCAATCCGAACGCGCGATGCTGCGCGCCGCGCGACAGCTCGCCGGCGAGCGGCAGGTCGAGGTTGTTACCACCTTCCTCGGCGCCCATGCCCTGCCGCCGGAATTTGCCGGCGATCCCGACGGCTATATCACGCTGGTCTGCGACGTGATGCTTCCCATGGTCGCGGAGGAAGGTCTCGCCGACGCGGTGGATGTCTTCTGTGAGGGAATCGGGTTCAGCGCCGATCAGACAAGCCGCGTGTTCGCTGCGGCGGCAGCGTGCGGCTTGCCGATGAAGGTCCATGCCGAACAATTGTCCAATCAGCAGGGGGCAGCGCTTGCCGCGCGTCATCACGCGCTGTCGGCCGACCATCTGGAGCATGTCGATGCGGCCGGCATCGCGGCCATGGCAGCGAGCGGCACGGTCGCGACGCTGTTGCCGGGTGCCTTCTACTTCACCCGCGAGACGATGCTGCCGCCAGTCGCTGCCCTGCGGGACGCGCGGGTGCCGATCGCGATCGCGACCGACTGCAATCCCGGTACGTCCCCCCTGACATCGCCCCTTCTGGCGATGAACATGGCGGCGACGTTGTTCCGCCTCACGGTCGACGAATGCCTGCGCGGGATGACCGTCAACGCGGCGCGAGCGCTCGGCCGGCAAGCGGAAATCGGCACGCTGGAGGCCGGCAAGCGCTGCGACCTGGCGATCTGGAATGTCGGGCATCCCGCCGAACTCGTTTATCGCATGGGGTTCAATCCGCTCCATGCCCGTATCTGGAGTGGCCAATGAACGAGCTGGTGCTGACGGCGGGCGCGGTCGGTCTTGCCGACTGGCGCGCCGTTTATCGCGGGACGGTCATCCGCCTCGATGCCGCGTCCGGACCAGCGATCGCTGGAAGCGCCGCCGCTGTGACGCGCATCCTTGCCAAGGGCCTGCCGGTTTATGGGATCAACACCGGGTTCGGGAAGCTGGCCTCGGTGCGGATCGGCGACGCCGATCTTGCGATGCTCCAACGCAACATCGTCCTCAGCCATTCGGCGGGCACGGGGATGCCGGCGCCGGTCGCCGTCGTTCGGTTGATGATGGCGCTGAAGCTCGCGAGCCTCGCTCAGGGTGCATCGGGCGTGCGGCCGGAGACGGTGGCGTTTATCAAGGCCATGCTTTCGCGCGACCTGATACCGGTCGTGCCCTCACAAGGTTCGGTGGGCGCTTCGGGCGATCTGGCACCGCTAGCGCACATGGCAGCGGCGATGATCGGCGTCGGCGAAATCTTCGTCGGCGGCGAGCGTTTGCCCGCCGCCGAGGCACTGGCGCGCGCCAGCCTGACTCCGCTCGAGCTTGGACCGAAAGAGGGGCTGGCGCTTCTCAACGGTACGCAATTCTCCTGCGCGCTGGCGCTCGCCGGCCTGTTCGAGGTCGAACGTCTCTTCCAGTCGGCGCTCGTGACGGGTGCGCTGGCGACCGAGGCGGCGAAGGGGTCGGATACGCCGTTCGATCCCCGCATCCATCACTTGCGCCGGCACGCTGGCCAGATCGAGACCGCGAGCGCGCTGCGCACGCTGATGTCGGGGTCGGAGATCCGCGCTTCGCACCTCGTCGACGATGTCCGGGTGCAGGATCCCTATTGCCTGCGGTGTCAGCCGCAGGTGATGGGCGCGGTGCTCGATCTTCTCCGCCAGGCCGCCACGACGCTGTCGATCGAGGCGAACGGCGTGTCGGACAACCCGTTGATCTTCCCCGATGACGACGAAGCGCTGTCCGGCGGAAACTTCCACGCCGAGCCGGTCGCGTTCGCCGCCGACATGATCGCGCTCGCGGTGTGCGAGATCGGCTCCATCACCGAGCGCCGGATCGCCATGCTCGTCGATCCCGCGCTATCGGGACTGCCGGCGTTCCTGACGCCGAAGCCGGGTTTGAACTCCGGCTTCATGATCCCGCAGGTGACGGCCGCGGCGCTGGTTTCCGAGAACAAGCAGCGTGCCTATCCGGCCAGCGTCGACTCCATCCCGACCTCCGCCAACCAGGAGGATCATGTGTCGATGGCGGCACATGGCAGCCGGCGCCTGCTCGACATGGCAGCGAACGCCAGCGCGGTCGTCGGCATCGAACTGCTTGCGGCGGCCCAGGGCTGCGAGTTTCATGCGCCGCTCGCGTCGAGCGACGCGCTCGAGGCGGTTCGTCGCCGCCTGCGGTCCGACGTGCCCGCGCTCGCCGACGATCGCTATTTCTATCCGGACATGGAGGCTGCGAATGCGTTGGTCCGCTCCGGCGCCATCACCGCCGCGGCGGGCGTCGAGCTGCCGTGTCTCGCATGACCGACTGGCTGACCGTCTCGCGCGGTGATGCGCCCCTGATCGTCGCGTTTCCGCACACCGGCACCGACCTGCCTCTCGATCTGGAGCCGCGGTTCACATCATCGTGGCTCGCGCGCAAGGACGCTGATTGGTGGATCGACGGTCTGTATGCCTTTGCGCGCGACCTCGGCGCGACCACGATCCACACGCGCATGTCGCGCAGCGTGATCGACGTGAACCGCGATCCGTCAGGCGCCTCGCTCTATCCGGGGCAGGCGACGACGGGGCTTTGTCCGTCGACGACATTCGACGGGGAGCCGCTCTACCGGGGAGCTGAGCCGGACGCTGCGGAGATCGCCGATCGGCGGTCGACCTGGTTCGACCCTTATCATGCAGCGTTGCGGGCAGAGATCGTGCGGCTGCGTACCGATCACGCCAACGTCGTGGTCTATGACGCGCATTCGATCCGCAGCCGCATTCTACGTCTCTTCGACGGCGAACTGCCGCAATTCAACATCGGCACCAACGGCGGCGCCGCCTGCTACGAGGCACTCGGTCGTGCCGTCACCGACCTCTGTGCCGCAAGCGGTCGCAGCTACATCCTCGACGGCCGCTTCAGGGGCGGCTGGACGACGCGCCACTATGGGCGACCGACGGAGGGGGTCCACGCCATTCAGATGGAGCTGGCCATGCGCGGCTATATGGCGGAACCCGCCGACCCTAGCCCGGCGAACTGGCCGACGCCGTTCGACCTCGCGGTCGCCGCACCTATTACCGACATTCTCACCGACGTGCTGAAGGCGTGTCTCGCCTTCGCCAGAAGCTGAAGGAACGGCATGACCCGTCTCGACAATAGCCGCATCATCAGGCCCGCGACCGGCACGGAACTGAGCGCGAAAAGCTGGCTGACCGAAGCGCCGCTGCGTATGCTGATGAACAACCTCCATCCCGATGTCGCCGAGCGACCCGAGGAACTCGTCGTCTATGGCGGCATCGGCCGCGCCGCGCGTGATTGGGAAAGCTACGATCGCATCGTTGCCGCTCTACGCCGGCTGGAGGACGACGAGACGCTGCTCGTCCAGTCGGGCAAGCCGGTGGGCGTTTTTCGTACCCATCCCGACGCTCCCCGAGTGCTGATCGCCAATTCAAACCTCGTGCCCAAATGGGCGGATTGGGCACATTTCAACGAACTCGATCGCAAAGGGCTCATGATGTACGGCCAGATGACGGCCGGCTCGTGGATCTACATCGGCACGCAGGGCATCGTTCAGGGCACCTACGAAACCTTCGTCGAGATGGGTCGCCAGCATTATGGCGGCGATCTATCCGGCCGATGGCTGCTGACCGCAGGGCTCGGCGGCATGGGGGGCGCGCAACCGCTGGCGGCGGTCATGGCGGGAGCCTCATGCTTGGCGATCGAGTGCCAGCCGAGCCGCATCGAGATGCGGCTGCGCACCGGCTATCTCGACCGGACGGCCGGTTCTCTTGATGAAGCGCTTGGGATCATCGAGCAGAGCTGCGCCGCGAAGACGCCGGTCTCGGTCGGGCTCGTCGGCAATGCGGCCGAGTTGCTTCCCGAAATGTTTGCGCGCGGCGTCCGTCCTGATCTGCTGACCGACCAGACCTCGGCGCACGATCCCGTGAACGGCTACCTGCCTGCGGGCTGAACCGTCGCCGAGTGGATCGACAAGCGCGAGCGCGATCCCGCTAAGGTCGAAAAAGCCGCCAAGGCATCGATGGCGACGCATGTCCGGGCGATGCTCGATTTTCGCGCCGCCGGCGTCCCCACGGTCGACTACGGCAACAACATCCGCCAGGTAGCGAAGGACGAGGGGGTTGCCGACGCGTTCGCCTTTCCTGGTTTCGTGCCAGCATATGTTCGACCGCTCTTCTGTCGTGGCATCGGTCCGTTCCGCTGGTGCGCTCTCTCCGGCGATCCCGAAGACATCTACAAGACCGACGCCAAGGTGAAGGAACTGCTGCCGGACGATGTAAGCCTGCATCGCTGGCTTGATATGGCCAGGGAGCGGATCAAGTTTCAGGGCCTGCCGGCCCGCATCTGCTGGGTCGGCCTGGGCGATCGCCATCGCCTTGGGCTAGCCTTCAACGAGATGGTCGCCTCGGGCGAACTCAAGGCACCGATCGTGATCGGGCGCGACCATCTCGATTCCGGCTCAGTTGCCAGCCCCAACCGAGAGACCGAAGCGATGAAGGATGGCAGCGATGCGGTATCCGATTGGCCGCTGCTCAACGCGCTGCTTAACACCGCCTCGGGTGCGACCTGGGTATCGCTCCATCACGGTGGCGGCGTCGGCATGGGGTACTCGCAGCACGCCGGCATGGTCATTGTCGCGGATGGGACGGATGCTGCGGCTCGGCGCCTCGATCGCGTACTATGGAACGATCCCGCCTCGGGCGTGATGCGTCATGCCGACGCGGGTTACGAGGTTGCGATCGATTGCGCGCGCGAAAAGGGGCTGGACCTGCCGTCGCTCGATCGGAGCGAAATTGCGTCGCGGGCATGAACACTCCGCCCATGCTCGGTGCCGATCTCTACTGTGATATCGAAGGTGAAGAGACGAGTGGGTGGCGCGAGTATCTGCCAGGCTTACTGGTGGCCGGGCTGGCATCGCTGGCGGCCGCCTATCTGTCCGATCACTATGGCGCTCCAGTAACGCTGATGGCGCTGCTCATCGGGCTCGCCATGAACTTCCTCAGTGCTGACAAGCGGCTGCTGCCGGGATTGGGCTTCGCCTCGCGCACCTTGCTGCGCATCGGCATCGTTCTTGTCGGCGCCCGCGTGACGCTCTCCCAGGTCGCCCATCTCGGCCTGCCGGCGCTGGCGTCAATCGTTGTGATCGTCGGCATGACACTGCTGACGGGGGCGCTCGTCGCGCGCTGGCTTGGGTTCGACTGGGCGTTCGGCGTGCTGGCCGGTGGCGCCGTGGCGATCTGCGGTGCCTCGGCGGCGATGGCATTGGCGACCGTGCTCGGGGAGCATCGGATCAGCCAGGCGCAGCTCGCCCTCGTGCTCGTGGGGATCTCGGCCTTCAGTGCGTTGGCGATGATCGTCTATCCGGAGCTGGCGCATCTTCTTCGGTTCGACAATGCACAGGCCGGATTCTTGCTCGGCGTTTCAATTCACGATGTGGCGCAGGCGCTCGGAGCCGGTTGTTCATTCTCGCGCGATGCCGGCGAAAGCGCGTCGATCGTGAAGCTAACACGGGTTGCAATGCTGGCACCGACCATGGCGGTCGTGGGCTGGGCGTTCGCCGATCCAGCCAGTCGGCGAGCCGGAACCTTAACGCTCCCGTGGTTTGTCGTAGGCTTCTTTGTTCTAGCGGCTATCAACTCCGCCGGGCTCGTACCCGTCGTGGTCGCGAACGGGGCCAGCAGCGCCGCAGCGGCCATGCTGGTCTGCGCCGTCACCGCGACCGGTATCCGATCACAGATGCACAGCCTGCTCGCCGGCGGCTCGCGGCCGCTCATCGTGATCTTCGCTGCAAGTCTGGTGGCGCTGACCCTCGGGTTGATCGCCGCCGCCACGATCGTCAGATAGGTGGCTCGGGAGATTGTCCGTCTGGCCGAAAAAGTCCCGACGCCGTGGCGAAACGGCGGAGGACTGACGAGAGAATTGGCATCAGGCCCGAGTGACCCAACGCCGGGCTGGCGGATCAGTATCGCCCAGATCGATCGCTCGGGTCCGTTTTCGCTGTTTCCCGGCTTTGATCGGACGCTGACGCTAATCTCCGGGAGGGCAGTGCTTCACTTGAAGCACGAAACGATAGCGTTGACGCCGGGGAACCCCTTCCGGTTTAATGGCAATGTTCTCGCGGAAGTCCGCATTGGCCGATCACGGGCGTTGGCGTTGAACGTGATGACCGATCGAAGATCGTACAGTCATTCGATCGAGATCATCCGAAGTGGCAGCCATCTACCGCAGATCGACTCTAGCGAGGACAATTACGTCGTAGCGCTGACAGCCGGACATATTGGCGCGGCTGAACTCGCACCGGGTGACCTGCTTTGGCGGGCGTCCGCCGACCCATCGTTACGGTCGGGCGCTCTCGCGGCCATGATCCGCATCATTGTTGCATAACCTGCGGGTCTCAATCCATGCCCTGCATCAGGGCCTGCTGCGCGAGCGCGGGGGCCGCCAGCAACGCGGCTGCCGCCGCGATCATGTTCAACGCCTTCATGGTCATTCTCCTGTTGTCATTCAAAACCACACGCGCACGCCGGCGACGATGCTCCTAGCCGTCGCATTATCACCCGCCGCGCGGGCGAAGCGGGCGGTGTCGCCCACCTTCCGATCCCATGACACGCCGAAGTAGGGGGCAAACTCGCGCCGGATCTCGTAGCGGAGCCGCAATCCCAGCTCGGCATTGGAGAGGCCCGATCCGATGCGGTTCTCGGGCACGTCCTGGGCCGCAAAGTTAAGCTCGGCGCGCGGTTGCAGGATCAGCCGCTGGGTGATGCGCTCGTCGTAATAGCCCTCAAGCCGGCCTAGTAGGTCGCCCTTGTTTGATAGGAACGCCGCGCCGGAAAACTCGAACTGGCCGGGTGCCAAGCCCTCGAATCCGACCGTGGCATAGGTGCGCCTGGGAGTCGGCCCCAAGTCCTGACGGGCGCCGGCCTGTAGGTTGAAATAAGGGCCGATCGCCCGGCTGTAGAGCGCCTGAACCTCGGCGCTGTCGACGCTCTGGCGGAACGCGCCCTCGCCCTCGGTCTTGACGAACAGGCGGTTGATGTCGCCACCATACCAAGCCTCGCCGTCCCAACGATAGCCGTCGCGGCCGTTGCGAAACTGATACTCCGCCAGATTGAACATCACCTGGTAGAAGTTGCCGCCCCCGTGGTGCTGCTGAAGGTGGTGACGCCCCATCATCATCACCTCCTCGCCATAGACGCGATCGGCCGCATGGTCGGTCGGGACGGGTGGGGGCGGCGCGTTCCCGGCGGGTAGCGCCGTCCCGGTCTGCGCCATGCCCTCCATCGCCATGCCGGGCATTCCGGGCATGTCATTGCCCGCATGGGCGTCGCCGGGCATCCGCATCCCTGGCATCGACTGCCCGCCGTGGTTGGGCTGCTGCCCGGTCGCGGGCATGGTCATTCCTGGCATGGTCGAATGGTCCATGCCTTCCATGCCGCTCATCGGCGCGCCGCTGGCCTTCGCCGGTGCCGCCTTCGGCCTGCCGCTCGGTCGCGCCTTGGCGGGCGGCTTGCGCTTCGCAGCGGGTTTTGCGGCCGGCTTCTTCTTCGCCGGCGTCGATATCGACATGCCGGGCATGTTCATGCCTTGCATCGAATGATCCTGCGCAACGACGGGCGCGGCGAAGCCGAGGATCGCGGTCGCTGCGAGCGCGGCGCGAGCGCGCTTCATGCCGCCGCTCCCTCGAACGGCCGAACGGTCACGACGCGCATCATGCCGGCGGTCATGTGATAGAGGTTATGGCAGTGGAACGCCCAATCGCCGGGCGCATCGGAGGTCAGGTCGAACGTCACCTTGCCGCCGGGCGCGACGTTGACGGTGTGCTTGCGGGGGGCATGATCGCCATGGCCTGTCAAAAGCTCGAAGAAATGGCCGTGAAGGTGGATCGGGTGGGGCATCATCGTGTCGTTGATGAGGTTTACCCGCACCCGCTCCCCGTTGCGGAGCGGGATCGGCTCGGCGGGGTCGCTGAGCTTCACCCCGTCGAACGACCACATATAGCGTTCCATGTTGCCGGTCAGATGAATGTCGAGCGACCGGCTCGGCGCGCGCATGTCCGGGTTGGGCGTCAGCGCCATAAGGTCGCGGTAGGTGAGAACCCGGTGATCGGCCTCCTCAAGCCCCTGCGGGCGCTCGCCGGTGCGATCGGTCGGCATCGGCGATATGGTCTGCACGCCCGGCCCCATCTCGACGCCGGGTGCCTTCTTCGGATCGCGCATGGACATATCCATGCCGCCCATCCCGCCCTGACCCGACATGCCGCTCATCTGGCTATGGTCCATCCCGGCCATCTGGCCATGGTCCATCCCGGCCATCGCGTCGCCGCTGCCGCTCGTCATGCCGGTCATGCCCGCGCCGTCTGGCAGTGCGCTGGTCGAGGCCGCGGTTGCGGCGCTCCATCCGGTCGCCTGGGCGAGCGTCGCCGATGCGTTCTGCTCGGCCGTGGAATCGACGCCGCGCGTGGCTGACGGGCGTGCCATGCCTTTCATCCCGCCCATGTCGCCCATCCCCATGTCCTTCATGGTGACGACGGGGCGATTGCGAAGCGGGGGGACGGGCGCGCTCATGCCGGCACGGGGCGCGAGCGTTGCGCGCGCCAGCCCCGATCGGTCCAGCGCCTCGCTGACCAGCGTGTAAGCCCGGTCGCCGGGCGTCACGATCACGTCGTATGTCTCGGCGACGGCGATCTGGAACTCGTCGGTCTCGACCGGCCGCACATTCTGTCCGTCCGCCTGCACGATCGTCATAGGCAGGCCGGGGATGCGGACGTTGAAGTTGGTCTGCGCCGCTGCGTTGACGAAGCGCAAGCGCACCCGCTCGCCGGGGGTGAACAGCCCGGTCCAGTTGTCGCGCGGGCCATAGCCGTTGACGACGTAGGTGTAGGTCGATCCCGTCACGTCGGAATTGTCGGTCGGATCCATCCGCATCCGGCCCCATTGCAGCCGCTCCTTGAGCGTCTGGTCGCGGCCGGCGATCAGCCCCGCCAAGGTCTGCTTCTGGTAATTGAAATAATCGGCCTGCTGCTTGAGCTTCCGGAAAATCTCGTCGCCGTGCATCGGGCTATGGTCCGCCAGCACGATCACATGCTCGCGGTCGAACGCGACCGGATCGGGGCCGGCCGGGTCGATCACGATCGGGCCGTAAAGCCCTTCCTGCTCCTGCGCGCCGGAATGGCTGTGATACCAGTAGGTGCCCGCCTGCTTGACGCGGAAGTCGTAGGTAAAGGTCTTGCCCGCCTCGATGCCGGGGAAGCTGATCCCCGGCACGCCGTCCATCGGGAACGGGACTAGCAGCCCATGCCAATGAATCGAGCTGTCCACGTCGAGCCTGTTCGTCACTGCCAGCCTGACGTTCTGCCCTTCCTTCAACCGGATTAGCGGCGCGGGAACGGTGCCGTTGACGCCGATCGCGGGCGTCCGCTTGCCGTCGATAATCAGCGGGAAGCTGTCGATGGTCAGCGCGATCTCGGTGCCGCTCACGGTCGGGAGCGGCTTCACGATCCCGCCCGACACGGGCTGCGCCCATGCCGGCATATAGGCTGAAAAGGCGAAGCCGCTCCCCGCGACTGCGGCTCCGCGCAAAAGCTGGCGACGATCGAGAACGCGCGACATGAAGGCTCCTGGGATGGGCCGGCAGCGGCCCCGTCTCTTCCCTCTACGCGGCCCCGCGCCCTATCCCTTAGCTCGCCCCATTTTTTCGATGAGGCGCGCACGCGCGCGATAGAGGCGGGTTTCGACCGCCTTCTCGCTGATCGACAGCACCTCGGCCGTCTCGGCCTGGCTAAGCCCCTCGATCGTGCGAAGCACCAGTGCTTCCTTCAAGTTCATCGGCAAGGTCGAGATGGCGCGCGTCACCCGCTCCAGCTCCTGCCGATCGGCCGCGGCGTCGTCGATCGCCACCTGGTCGTCCACGACAGCTTCGGCCTGGCCGTCGATCGGCATGGCGAACGACAGGAACCGGCGCACGGCACGCTTCCTCGTCCAATCGCGGCACTTGTTGATGGCGATGGTGGAAAGCCACGCACGCATCGGTCGCGCGCCGTCGTAGCGGGGGAGCGCCTGATGGGCGGCGACGAACGTCTCCTGGGTCAAGTCCAAGGCTTGATCGCTGTCGCCAAGGAAGGCCCGCGCGAGCCGAAAAACCGGCTGACGATAGCGGTGCATGATTTCCGCGAACGCGGCCTGTCGGCCGGCGATGCTGAGCGCCGCCAGCTCGCCATCGGTCAGCGCCGTCCAGTCGATCACCGTTGATCGTCGGTGAGCGCCTTCACCACCGCCTGATCGAACGCGGCGGTCTGGTTGGGCCGCAAGAGCTGACGCATGGCGAAGATATGCGCCAGCGTCGCCTTCTGTAGCTCGCCCATCGCGGCGTGGCTCTGGTCCACTGCGGCGGCGACACGCGGGCCGTTGCCATGCTCGGCCTCGATCGCCTGGGCGAGCCGGGCGTTGTCGGCGCGCAATTCCAGTTCAAGCGCACGCCGCTGCACTGCGAACCGCTGCTCCAATACCGTCAACCGCGCCTGCTGGTCGGCGTCGAGCGCCATGCGGTGATGCAACAGCTCGTGCAGCTCGGTTCCCGGCTGCCTGGGCGCGGGCAACAGAGCGCGCCCGACGAACACGCCGCCGATCGCCGCCAGGAAGGCGAGCACGATGCAAAGGAACAGGCGCGCCGTCGAACTCACGGGGTTCCGATCAGCAACGTCGAGGGCGCGAGCGGGGAGCTGCCGCCAAGGGGGCCAAGTGATGCCGCCTGGCCTGCGGCCGCGGGCATTCCCGCGCCTACGACGCCGATCGCCAGCGCCGCGATCGTCGTCGCGAAGCCGATCCCAAACTTGGCCCTCACCACGGTCGGACGCGTGCCGATCCGCGCGAGCACCCGCGCTTCGAGCTCATCCAGCGCGGCCGGGGCGGGTGCGCCCGCCAGTCTCGCCAATGCTCTGTCCAGATCGTCCATGCTGTCCACTCCCGCCCCTCTACCATTGGTTACGCGGCGCTGCCCATCATCCCTCACATGGGGCTTGGGTGAGGGGTGCGCGGTCGGGCCGCGTAGGAAGGTTGGAACACTAAGGAGCAATCATCATGCGTCGCCTCGCAATCTCCGCTGCTCTCGCGCTCGCCGGCCTCGCGAGCGGAGCCTATGCCCATCCCAAGCTTCTCTCGGCGACGCCGGCACCGAACGCCACCGTCGCCAAACCGGTCAGGGTAGAGCTGCATTTCAGCGAGAAGCTGATGCCGAAGTTTTCGGGTGCGGACCTGATGATGACGGCGCATGGCGGCAACGCCCATGCGCCGATCAAGGTCGCGAGCGCAGCCGCGCTCGGCGCGGACGGCCGCACGCTGGTTATCACGCCAAAGTCACCACTTGGCGCGGGACGCTATAGCGTCGCATGGCACGCCGTCTCGGTCGATACGCACCGGGTAGCGGGAAACTACGCCTTCGCGGTGAAGTAAGGTGGATGCCGACTGGCCGGTGATCGCGGTGCGCTTCGCGCTCTACGGGGTGCTAAGTGGACTGTTCGGGCTGTCGGCATTCAGCCTCTACGGGCTGCGGGGCGGCGAGCGGCGCGAAGCGCTGGCGCTCAAGCCCTGGCTGGTCGGGAGCGCGGTTTTCGGCCTGCTGCTCTCGGCCGTCGCTCTCGCGCTGCTTGCCGCCTCGATGGCTGGCACGCCCCCTTGGCCGATCGACCGCGAAGCGATCGGGATGCTGCTCTCCGGCTCCGCGACGGGCACGGCATGGGAGGCCCGCATGGTGGCGCTGGCCGTGGCGGCGCTTGTCGCCCTGGTTGCGGCTGGGCGGTTATCCCGCCTCGGCCTGGTCGCGCTCGCCTCAGGCGTCGCGCTCGCGACGCTCGCCTGGGCCGGGCACGGTGCGATGGACGAAGGCGCGATCGGCTGGGCACACCTGATCGCCGATATTCTCCATCTTCTCGCCGCCGGGGTGTGGGTGGGCGCGCTGCTCGGGCTGATCCTACTGGTGATGCGACCTGCGCCTCGGATCGACGCCGCCCATCTCGCGCTTACGCATCGCGCGCTCAACGGATTCGGCACGGTCGGGACGATCGTGGTCGCCACGCTCGTCGTCACCGGCCTCGTCAACGCTTGGCTGCTGGTCGGGCCCGGCAATGTCGCGGCGCTGGGAGCGACGCTCTATGGTCGACTCCTGCTCGCGAAGCTGGCGCTGTTCGCCGCCATGCTGGGCCTCGCCGGGCTAAACCGATTCCGACTGACGCCGCGTTTCCAGGCGTCGATCGCCGCCGCCGAGTATCGCGGCGCTCTCGGCGCGCTGCGTCGAAGCCTCGCGGTCGAAACGGCGTGCATCGTCGCAATTCTGGCGTTGGTGGCATGGCTTGGGACGCTCGAGCCGCCAACGTCCGCGACTTGAGGGGCGGAGTCTTCCGCCCGCTGCGACAATCCAGGGTTTTGATTAGCGGATCGGCAGCTTCCGTCAGAAAGGGTATACTCTGATGAAACAGGCCGTGTGAAACAGTCTTTACGTTCCATCAGGGTCGTTATCAGAGTTATTGAACACATCACGGAACGGGTCTAGAGTCAGATTGAACAGACGAGGTCCCGATGGCGCTTTTTGGTTACGCACGCGTATCGACGTTAGCCCAGGACCTTGGCATTCAAGAAACAGCGCTGCGCGCGGCCGGATGCCAGACCATTCGGTCCGAGAAAAAGTCGGGGACGCAACGAGGTTCGCGGACCGAGCTGCAAATCTTGATAGACTTCCTCCGCGAAGGCGACACGCTAGTCGTCACGCGTATCGATCGGCTAGCCCGGTCTATGAAAGACCTGCAAGACATCGTCCATGAGTTGAAGGGCCGGGGGGTTGCCCTAAAGGCAACTGAGCAACCGATCGATACAAGCACGGCGGCGGGCAAGGCATTCCTTGATATGCTCGGCGTGTTCGCCGAGTTTGAGACGAACCTTCGCAAGGAGCGTCAGACAGAAGGTATCGAAGCCGCAAAGGCAAGGGGCGTCTACAAAGGAGGGAAGCCGAGGATCGATCCAGAGGCCATCCGCAAACTGGCGGCGGCAGGGGTGAAGCCCGCGCATATCGCCCGGCAGCTCGGTATTTCTCGAGGCACCGTATATCGCTCAATTCCAGCTTGCTCCTCTGCGGATGTTGGGAAGTGAGCTTTGGCCATCCAATTCCACGGCTGGACCGGTGCTGCCTTGGCCGCACCCGCCGATGCCGCTATGGTTCTCGGCAATCACTCTCACGGCCTTCGCCCTCGCAGAAGCCAAGGGCGGGAACTGCAGGGGGGACGACTATTGCTCGTGCTAGAACGACAGGGGCGCTGGGTCGCGTCATCGACGCGAGAAATGTCCACTCGATGACCGGCGCCATTCAGAAGCATCTATGGGCAGACATCGTGAACGCGCCTGCGCTTCCAGGGGTATACGCTTGGTATTACAGCCCCGAGATAACGGACTACGACCTCGAGCAAACCATCACGCAGTTGAAGGCCTGTCGGGAAACCGATCGACCGGCAGCTGAAGCGCTTGTCCGAACGACGCTCGATAGTCGGGTTTTCAAGCACTTTCGCGAGGATCCATACCAAGCGTTGTTAGAGGGGCCGTTGAAGCCGACCTACAAGGGAACGCTAGAGCACACGTTCAGTGTCTCCAGTGGGCTCGTCCAGCGGATTGTAGACGATCCTGATCGGCTACGAACAATCCGGAACGTCCTCGACATGTCGGCTCCCATGTTCGCAAGTCCTCTTTATATGGGAATGGCTGGGCAGCTCCGTAGTCGCCTCGCTACTCATAAAGGCCTAATTGAGCGATATCGGCGGCTTCACCGGCTCGAAGACGAGCCCGCACGCGACAGCGACGCGGGCTTTGCCTGGCAAATCGCCAAGCGACGAATTCCACCAGATCGCTTGGTAGTCTTCACATGCACCACGCCAGCTGATGATAATACGGCTGTCGACATCGAGAATATTCTCAATCGAATTTATTACCCCATCCTAGGAAGAAACTGAAATGGCCCTCGGACTCAGCGTCACCTCCGCTCTGAATCTCACGCTCGAGGGATCGGTTGGCAGCTTCAGTGTCGGGGCTGGCGGCGAAACCGCGAAGTCGGTGGAGGTCAAATACTTCCTTACCCATGTCGGATTGGATTTCGAGAACGGTGCCAACGAGGAGGTGCTCAAGCACCTGGCTCCCGTAAGAGAGATCTTTCCGACCGTCGACCTGGAATTCGACGAGATCATGCAGCGCGATATCGACGATGCGCGCGTCTCCTCGGACCTAATACCGTATTTGCTGGACCATAAGTCACGCGATCTTGTGAAGCTTTTCCCTCCCATCATTGTCGTCGTGCTTCCGGTAAAGGCTTACGAAAACAAGCCAGCGGACTTCTACCCTGCGATCACGACCGACGTGGAGATGATGGCTGAAGGCCACGAAGCCCAAGTCATTCGATCAGGAGCGAAGGGGCAAGAGGTGTTCGAGTTCGTGCAACCTCTCCAGAACGGAAAGCTGTACGAACACGATCTCGTCCGGCTGCGCCTAAACACGAATAAGTCGCGGCTCGTCATTGTTGATGGCCAGCACCGCGCAATGGCGCTTCTAGCGGTTTACCGCAATCTCAAGCAGGACTGGAATGACGCCATGAAGGCGCCATACAAGGACTATTATGAGGAGTGGACACCGAACTACATCAAGAAGTTTGAGCTGAGGAATATCAGCCTACCTGTCATGTTTTGCACTTTCCCGCAACTAAACGAAGATTTCCAGGGTGAATACAATGTGAAGATGGCCGCAAGGTCGATATTCCTCACCCTGAACAAGACGGCCAGACAGGTCTCGGCCTCGCGCAACCGCCTACTAGACGACAACGATCTAATTGCGCTATTTCTGCGCGATACTCTTTCTACCATAAAGAAGGGGGATCTCCACGCCGGGTCTACGTTAGAGATCAGCAACATTGAGTTAGATCAGGCACATGATCGCGTGAAGATCGAAAGTCCCATCGCGATTTCTGGCGTGAACCATATTTACTACATCATTGAGCATATCGTCCTCAACAAGTTAGAAGACGTGAATGGAGCAAAGCCGCGCGCAGGGCTTTATTATTTGCGGACGGACTTGGAAAGATTTGGAGCGTTCCGGCGACTAAACGGCCGAAACGTCTTGGGAGCGGACTTAGCGGACGCAACGTCTCGGCAGTTTTACACGGCCGGGGCGGGAGACCTTCTTACGAAGGAATTCCGCGAGCGGTTCGGGAAATACGTCGTTGCGGCCTTTCAAAAGTTTGCACCCTACCAGGCACATTCCAGCGCCGTTTTCTGGCTCAGCGAACAGCTGCGGGCTCAGGCCAATACTAAACTGCGCCCGATATTGTTCGAAGGACAGGGTATCGGACGCACGTTTACCGCGCACACTGAGAACCTTGCAGAAAAGATCCGATCGAAGGAGTTCGGTGCTGAGGCGCCGAAACTGCAGGAGATCCTGGATCGCCTGAACGCGACACAGAAGCTGGTCGACGAATTTATCGGCAAGCTGAAGCACGAGCGCGCGGAGCGCTTCCTAGCGAAGGTATCGGACAAACGCGCGCTAAGAGCAGAAGAGGGGGGAACCCATCCCCGCGTGATCGACTTCGTAAACAAGCTCTACGAGAACGTGCTTACGACAGTCGCTTTCCAGACTGCGATGATTGCGGGCTTCTTCGGCGAGCTGGAACGAGCAAACCTCGATCGATCGAAGCAGGGTTTGGAGCCCCTCGACACGGAAGCGGCATTCGACAGCTTTATGGCCGACATCAACGGGTTCTTCTCACCCAACACCTCTCGCGAGTTCAAGCGACTGGTCGAGGTATTCCAGGACACGCTTGAGGGGGAAATCCGCGATTGGAAGATCACGCCGTCAAATTCCACCTTCCGGCGCGTCGTGTACCGCGGCGAGATGCAGCCAGCCCAGTGGCCAAAGTATAAGTATCTGCTTTTGGAAATCTGGCGTGCGTCGGGGTCGGAACTTGAAGCGCCGTTGAAGGCTGAGCGTGAAAAGAGCCGCCGTCAGGTCTTCACGTCGCTCGAGCAGGAGTACCAGAAGGACTTCCTCAATCGCAATCTCAAGCGTGAGGAGAACCTTACCTCAGCGGATCGGTCTGAGATCACGAACGGGGCATACGAGGCTTTCAAGAAGTTTCTGCGCAACGTTGGTTGGATGGCTCAGGACGTGCCGAGCAAGAAGGAGCTCCTTGAAGCGGCTGCCCCGGAGGATGCTGCTGAGGCGCCAATTGTTGGGGCCGAAGCTGAAACCTGGGAAGCTCCGGAAGATCCTGGGTTTGAATCCGGCGAGAACCTTTAGGCTAGCGCATGGACGAACCGGTCTACCTCGATGGGTTCGCAACGACCCCTCTGGCACCCGAAGCGCGGGATGCGATGATCGCTGCGTCGTCGCATCCCGGCAACCCCGGCTCTCCTCACTATGCTGGGGCTAGGGCGAGTGCGATGCTCGACCAAGCCCGGCAGGACGTCGCAGCGTTGATCGGCGCGGATGCCAGCGAGATAGTGTTCACATCTGGGGCCACGGAGGCCGACAACCTAGCCGTGCGCGGCATCGCGATGTGGGCGCTTCAATCGGGCAACTCTCGCCGGAAAATCGTCGTGTCCGCCATCGAGCACAAAGCCGTGCTGGAAGCGGCCGAGAGCCTAGGCACGGCTGGGTTCAGTGTGCTCCATGCGCCGGTAAACGCCGCGGGCATCGTCGACATCGCCGCGATCGAAGCGATGATTGATGCCGAAACGCTCCTGGTGTCCATTATGCTGGCAAACAACGAGACGGGAGCCCTGCAACCGGTTGGTGAGGTTGCCGCGATGGCGCATCAATCGGGCGCATTGCTTCATTGCGACGCTGCGCAGGCGGTCGGCAAGATCCCCGTCGATGTCGATGACCTCGACATCGACTATATGTCGATCTCCGCCCACAAGATGTACGGTCCAATGGGGGTAGGGGCGCTCTATGTCGCGTCAGGCGCGCCAAAACCGGCCGCGCTGACTTTTGGTGGAGGACAGGAAAGCTCGATCCGTCCGGGTACAGAGCCAACCTACCTTCTTGCCGGCTTCGGCGCGGCCGCACGCCTCGCGCAGAAGCGACTGCAGGAGGACATGGCGCACAGCCTCAAGCTCGCTGACGCGTTCCGCACTGGCCTGGCGGACGAAGGTCTCAATTTTTCCTGCACGACTAGGGATAGGGCCGTGCTGCCAGGAGCAGTGAGCATCATGGTGCATGGGGCGGAAGGAGACGGAATAGTATCGTCACTGTCGCCGTTTGCGAGCGTATCGACAGGGTCGGCATGTACGTCAGGTCAGGTCATGCCGTCACATGTATTAACGGCGATGGGTTTTTCACAAGTAACAGCGAACTCCGTCGTTCGTTTGTACTTTGGAAGATATAATACGATTGCCGATGCATTGCAGGTAATACCCGCATTTGCCAAAGCGGCGTTCCGGCAGCGTACGCCACTGGACGGATCCGCCAGTAGGATGTAATCGGATGGCATGAGGCATGCGCTTTCCGGTTCAGACGTCCGTGGCCAATTTGCCGGCCACGAAACTTTCCCGCTGCGCCTCCTTTGGCTGAAGAAGGCCTATGACGCAGTCCGCAATGGAGCCTCGCCCGGAACATTCCAGGAACAATCGGCTATCGCACGGTTTGGAGTGGGCCGCAACATGGCTGTGTCCATGCGGTATTGGGGCCTAGCCACTGCTTTCTTGGAAGAAGAAGACCGGATCATCAAGCCGACAGAGCTCGGCCATGCGGTTTTGGCCGATGATGGGTACGACCCATATCTCGAGCATGCCGCGACCGTGTGGCTCGCGCATTGGGGTGTTGCCAACAGCCCGGAATGGACAACGACTGCCTATTTCGCCTTCAACGTGCTGCCCGCAATTGAGTTCGACACCGGAAGTTTGATCGATGAGCTGATGGCACTTGTTCGATTGAGGGGGTGGCGAGCGACGCAGAACACGCTGAAACGGGACGTCGAGGTGTTCCTGCGCAGCTATGTTCGCCGTGACGGGATGGCCGGCGATGACGCTGCTGAGCCGTTGCTCGCAGAGCTAGGGTTGATCCGGGAAGCGAGGGTTGGGGGCTGGCACGAGTTCGTTCGTGGTCCAAAGCCGACGCTTCCCGATGGCATCTTCGCCTACGCCCTTGCCAACTTTTGGGAGACGAAGGGCGGATCGAGCGCGATCACTGCTGAGCAGGTCTGCTACGCGCCAGGATCGCCAGGCCGCGTCTTCAAGCTCGACGAGGATACGGTCATCACACGGCTGATGGGGATCGAGGCCGTCACCGGGGGCGCATGGCGTTGGACGGACACGGCGGGCCTCCGGCAGGTTCAAAGGCTCGGCGATGTCGAGCCCCTTGCGCTTATTTCGAAAGCCTACGGGCATGTTCTGCGCGATCGGGTTGCCGCATGAAGCCTTTTTCCGAAACGGTAGAGATTAACCGACGGTTCGCGAGATCCGCGCGCTTGGACGCGGATCTGCAGGGGACACCGCCGCTAGTCGGCTACGTCATGCAAGCGAGCGTCACAAAGGCGCTTACTACGCTCGCAGACAGCCAGATTGAGAGCCACCAGGGGGCGTTCACCTGGACTGGGCCTTACGGTGGTGGGAAATCGAGCGCGGCGCTCCTCGTCGCCAACCTCGTCGCCGGACACCCAGACAATCGAACGATTGCCAGGGAGATCGCCGGCACCGAACTGACAGCCGTTTATGCCCGTGCTTTTCCGGAAACGAATGGGCCTTGGGCCATCGTAGCCGTGACTGGTAGCCGAATGGGTCTTCGCCAGGCGATCGCCGACGCGGCCGTTGCTACGCTGCACTGGAGCAAGGCTGCCTACACCCGCGCGATCGCGACCGACGACGCCCTCATTGATGCTCTGATGCAAGCCGCGTCCGCCAAGCGGAGCGGTGTTTTTCTCGTCCTCGACGAGTTAGGGAAGCTCCTCGAGCACGAAGCATCGGGCGGTGGTGACATCCACCTCCTGCAGGACTTGGCTGAGCGAAGCGCCCGCTCGGAAGGCCGCCTGGTCGTGGTTGGCATCCTCCATCAGGCTTTCGACCAGTATGTTGCCCGCGCCGCACGCGATGCTCGTCAGGAGTGGGCCAAGGTTCAAGGTCGATACCAAGACATACCGTTTCTTGCAGGTGCGGACGAAACCGTTACCCTGTTGGGCAGCGCCATCACTGGTGCTGCGCCGCCGGAAGCGGCGAACGAGCAAGCTCGCCTTGTGGCTGAAGCGATCGGACGTAGGAAGCCGACCGACGAAGCCATTCTCTCGACGGCCCTGGTAGCCACATGGCCTCTTAATCCAGTGACGTCGCTGCTGCTCGGTCCGGTATCGCGGCAGCGCTTTGCCCAGAATGAGCGAAGCGTTTTCGGCTTCCTCAGCTCCGCCGAGCCGCACGGATTCCAAGACTTTCTGCGCTCGACGACCGACGGCGTCTCGACATACGGGCCCGATAGCCTGTGGGACTATCTCGCCTCGAACTTTGGAATGGCCCTGTCGCATGGAAGCGACGGCAGTCGGTTCAGCCTTGCGTTCGAAGCCATCGAGCGAGCGGCAGCCAAAGGCGGCGCGATACACGTCCGTCTGACGAAGGCAGCGGCCGTGATCGAGTTTTTCCGCAATGGTTCAGGCCTTGCGCTTGCAGATGATATCTTCAATGCCGCGGTGCCCGACGTTGTGGCGACCGAGCGCAGCGCGGCGATCGCCGATCTCGTCGATTGGGCAGTGCTGATCCGACAGCCGCGCCTCGGTGGCTATGCGTTGTTCGCAGGCAGCGACTTCGACCTCGACGACGCGATTGCACGGACCACGAGTGCGCTCGATTTCGAGCAGCTCGCCTCGATTCCCCAGCGTGTCGGCCTTGGCTTCGCAACAGCGAAGCGCCACTACTTCAGGACTGGCGCCCTCCGGACGTTCGAGGTCGTCGTTCAGCTCCTAACACGCGAAGACACGCCGACCGATCTCGCGGCCCGGCTAGCGGCGCGGCGCAGCCGCGGGAGTGGAATGCTCCTTCTTGCGCTAAGCGACGGATCACTAGACGTCTCCGATGTCGACAGCCGTTGCAAAGCGATCGCAAAGCACCTGCACAAAGCCGGTATCGTCGCTGCTGTCGCCGGCGCGGCGAACAGCCATTCGCTTCGGACAAGCGCTTCTGATCTGTTCGCAGTGGAACGGGTTTTCCGTGACCACCCACAGCTTGAAGGCGACCGGATAGCGCGCCGCGAGATAGCGGCGCGCAGGTCCGGCAGCGTCGACGTACTTCACCGCGAACTGGAAGCCGCACTCAACCGGGCGAGGTGGTGGCTAGCGTCCTCCCCGCCAAAATCGCTGCGCGAACCCATCTCAATCGTTGCCACTGCCCTCGCAGACACAGCCTATGGCTCAGCCCCGATACTGAAAAGTGAACTGCTTCAGCGTGAGCGACCATCTTCGAGCGCGATGGCAGCCGTTCGTGAGCTTGGTCATGCGATGGTGCACCGTTCGGACGAGCCAGACCTTGGTTTCGAGGGCTTTCCGGCCGAGATGGGGCTGTATCTCACCGTCCTGAAGCCTTTTGGGATCCACGGCCCTGCCGATAACGGTCGTTTCGACTTCAGAGAGCCCCAGGACTTAGGCGACGGACCAACGCTGAGGCCAGCTTGGTCCGTCCTGGCGGACGCAACAGAGATATCGCTGGCGGACGTTTATGCGACTTGGTCCCGCCCCCCCTTCGGCATGAAGGCCGGCGTCATGCCAGTGATTGCGTTGGCGATCCTGCTTGCGAACCGCGACCACTTGGCGGTTTACCTGGATGGTGTCTTCCAGACAGATATCGATGACGTTTTCGTCGACAAGCTCCTGCAGAAGCCTGCCGAGATCCGATTGAAGCGTGTTGATCGCTCCACCAAGGAGGCCGTGTTCCTTAGCGATCTGGCGCGCCATTTTGGCCTTGAAGGAGAAAGCTCGTCCCTCCCGGTCGCACAGGCGTTGTTCCAGCAGTTCAAAGGCTTGACCGTCTACGCGCAGCGAACTGACTCCTTGTCCGCCGATGCCAAGAGAGTTCGCAACGCTGTGTTGAAAGCGCGCGATCCGGAAGCTTTGCTTTTCGAGGCCTTACCAGAGGCGTTGGGCGATCGTCTTTCTGCACAGGTTGTTATAGATGCGCTGGGTGACGCGACAGACTCGTACCCCGGACTTCTCGAACGCCTAAAGGCGACGTTGGCTAAAGCGCTAGCGGTGGATCCCAATACCTTCCTAGGCGCTCAGGAACGCGCTGCTTCGATCAAAGACCTCACTAACGATTACGCGTTTGAGGGTTTCGCGATGAGAGCGGCGGCATTTGAGCGCGGGGAGGGCGATATCGAAGGCGTCGCGAGTGTCTTGCTCCACAAGCCGGCCCATGGATGGTCCGACCGCGACCGCGAGCAGGCTTTGCTCGAAATGGCGCGGTTTGGCCGGCAATTTCGCGAACTCGAGGCGCTAGCGGTCGTCAGGGACCGCCGCTCCAATACCGAGGCGCTCGCATTGGTGATTGGGGTAGATCCGCGAACTCCGCCCCTCCTTCGGTCGTTCGTTCTAACCGAACCCGAAAAAGCCGACGCCGCGCTGTTGGCCGAGAAGGTGCTGAAGACACTTCGGAAGAGCGACGGTCTCGACCGCGTGCGAATGGCCGCACTAGCGCGTGCCGTGGCGACGTTGGCGGCCGACCAGGACATGGAGGCTGCATGATGCAGGAACGCCATATCCTGGGTATATCGGGAGGCCGAGATAGCGCGGCGCTCGCCGTCTACATGCGCCAGCACCGACCTGAACTGCCCATTGAATACTTTTTCACCGATACCGGCAAAGAGCTCCCGGAGGTCTACACGTTCCTGGACCGGCTCGAGGGTTTCCTAGGAAAGCCCATCAAGCGCCTTAACCCCGATCGAGATTTCGACTTCTGGCTCGACGAGTATGGGAATTTCCTGCCTTCGCCGCGGACCAGATGGTGCACGCGGCAGCTGAAACTGCGACCGTTGGAGCATTGGATAAAACCGGCTCTCGAGGCGGGTACGATCATTCATTCCTACGTCGCCATTCGCTCGGACGAGCCGACGCGAGAAGGCTATCAGGCCACACACGAGAACATGCTGGTGCATCTTCCCCTCCGCGAGGCGGGGATCGATCGCGCTGGCGTCATCGAGCTGTTGCAGCAGGCTGACGTGGGCGAACCCGAATATTATAGCTGGCGATCGCGCTCGGGATGCACATTCTGCTTCTTTCAGCAGAAGATCGAATGGGTCCGCTTGGCCGCGCACCATCCCGATGAATTTGAGAAGGCGATCGCGTACGAGAAGACGGCTTTGGAGGGCGGGTCCCCCTTCACTTGGAGTCAGGGCGAGAGCCTCACTGAACTCATCGAGCCGAAACGTGTAGAGGCGATCGAGCTGGACTACGAGCGACGTGTTGCTCGGTTGAAAAAGCGGCGACCCAAGAACCCTTTGGCTGCCGAGACCGATGACACGATAGACGATATCTACGGGGTCGACGAAGCTGCGGGTGGCTGCGTGATCTGCCACAAGTAGCTTGCGATTACCGTCAGCCCTGCGGGGCTGGTGCTAACTGATGGCCATCGTTAGGTTCGCGGCGCGGGGGAGGCCGTAGGCCGCGCTTTCCCGCGCCGGGAGAGCCTGCGTTGCCGATGAACATCACTCAGATCTTCAACGCAGAGTCGCAAAGCGTGTACGATTTTCTGACCATCGAGGGACAAGGGTGCTTCGTCCCTTCTTATCAGCGTGGGTATGCCTGGGACAGCGGGCATGTCGGTCGGCTACTAGAGGATGCAACCCTTGGGCTTGAGCGCCTCGTCGATGACGCAAGTTCTATCAGGTTCCTCGGCTCGATCATCATTGTCGAGGGCAACGCACTGGTCGCTGCGCCGCCACCATTAGACCGCGAGCTACCCCGCCGAGTGGTCACCATCATCGACGGGCAGCAGCGCCTCTGCACCATTATCATACTGAACATTATTTTTCATGAGCGGTTGAGCCAGCTGGTCGCCGGCATGGAGGAATCCGAGGACCTTGCGGTCGTCGCGATCCGGGACGACGCAGCCGACTTTCTCGATGATCTGGCAAAAACGTTCCATTTTGAAGGGCGCCGATCCAACGAGCTGAACCGGCTCTACCCCCGCATGGTCCGCGCTATTGAAGACAGATGGTCCAGATATGCCCATAACGCACAATACAGCTCGCCGATCGCGCGGCTGATATGGACGTACCTCCAGCACGACCAAGACGCCCAACGGGCAGACGAGGAATACGAGGCCTTTGCCTATGACGGCACCGACGCAAACGGGTCAGTAATCGATGGGCACGAAGCGCTAATCGACGCCATGACAAATCTGGCCGAGCAGGTCGATCAGCTCGCGTCAGCGGATCACCCGACGCTGTCCGTGCCTACGATCGCGCAAATAGTGGATGGCCCACAGACGGTTTTCGCGGAGTTATGGCCACATCTGCCCGCACCAATCGTGCGCACGTTTCTACTTGATAACGAAGAATCCGAAGGCTTTGAGGAGGCCGCGAGCACCATTCGCCTGCTCGCGTTAGCCCGTTATGTGAACTTTCGCATGGCCGCTACGGTCATCGATGCAACTAATGAAGACTACGCCTTCGATATGTTCGAGTCCCTGAACACCACAGGACAACCGCTGACTGCGTTTGAGACCTTCAAGCCCAAGGTCGTCGAGTTCGAGACCTCGGCGCGGTATCTTACCTCCGCATCGAGGACCTCTATCGATAAAGTACAGGTTTTTCTTGATCGGTTCAAAAATGCCGAGCAGCGCTTGGGAGCAACAAGCTCGCTGCTGATACCTTTCGCACTGTCGGAGAACGGCCATCGCTTGGAAAAGCATCTCAGCCATCAACGCCGATACCTAAGAGACCAGTATGCCGCGGCTCGAACCCGACCCGCAAAGCTAGCCTTCGTCAAACACCTCGCTGCCACGGCTGATTTCATAGGAGCTGCGTGGAGACCCCGCCCGCGTCGGGATCCGCAACTCCTGTCAGACCCAGCCCGTCGAGACCCGGTGGCCGAGTTCTGCTTTGAAGCATTGCGGACGATCCGGCACGATATCGTGCTTGCACCTCTGTCCCGGTTTCATGCGGCCTTTGAGACTGCGGGCGCAGCACATAAAGATGCGGCTGCCAGCGACTTCTTCGCTGCGGTGAAAGCAGTTGCCGCCTTCTCCATGCTTTGGCGTGCGGCCAAGGGTGGGACGGCGAACATCGATAGTGTTTATCGTGAACTGATGTCGCGCGGAATTGGTGGGGGTGCCGCACTTGGTCGACAAACAGGGGGCCCTGTATCGATCCTCAATCTCCGAACAGCGTTGCAAGCTAAGTTGGATGCAGAAGGGTTGGGTCGCGAGACTTGGGTTCGCGACACAAGTGTCGCAGCGATTTATAAGACTGGCCAATCGATTACGCGATTCCTGCTGTTCGCTGCCTCACACGACGCCGCGCCAGATGACAACGCCCCAGGGCTGATCGTAAAGGCACGTCGCGGGACGAATAACCTACTGACGCGGGAGCAATGGGATGACGATGATACCCTAACCGTTGAACATGTAGCTCCAGACTCGGCCAACAGCCCAGGATGGCCCGTTGATGTTTACGCAGAGCGCCGCACCGTTCAGCGTCTTGGAAACTTCGTCCTGATGCCTTCCGTCGAAAACGATATTTTGGCCAATCGCGGATGGGATCAGAAACGCATCCTTTATCGAATGTTCGGTGCTGATACGGCTGCCAAGGCGAGGCGCGCGATCGCCGATGGTCAGGCAATCGGTTTCAACCCTGGGAAGAGAGCGACCGAGCTAGTAGATGAATCGTCGTATTTGCCTATGTGCCAATCGATCAGCGGTTTCACGGGCCCATGGGACGAAGCGTTCATAGCCACGCGTTCGGTAAGGTTGGCAGAGCTTGCTTGGGACACGATACACCCCTGGCTCTTGGCTCCTCGCGCTCCCGTTCGACGACGCGCTAGGCCGTAAGACGCTGGTTTCATTGATATTGGCCATAGAGTCATCGATGACAATGGTCTTCGCGGCCAGCCTAAGACGGCGCGGCGCGCCGTGGCAGCTAATCGATTCACGACCGTCCAATGGTCATCTTCGCCGGCTTACTAGCCTGTTCCGCGTCACGAATGTCGATGGCATTCTGAAGCGCCGCGGCCGCCTCTCGCTCGCCAGCGTGGTCAAGCAGCTTGAGAGCTGCTTGCATCGTAAGCATCCGGTGAGGACCACGACATACGGTTGGCCGATCGTCCGTCATCAATGGGTTAAACGATCTTCCAGGTAA
>CAHJWP010000004.1 GCA_903642255.1 Sphingomonadaceae bacterium
GCGGTCCGCCCGCTGCTGCCGAAGATGTCGAACCTCGGGCTGAAGGCCGACATCATGGTCAAGCAGGTGCCGGTCGACATCCAGGATGGGGCGGCGCTCGGCTACATGAACCCCGCCGCCCTCGACGGGTCGCGCCCGGCGATCTACTACATCAACCTTAAGTCGACCGCACTGTGGCCGAAGTATCAGCTGGCGACGCTAACCGCGCACGAGGGCGTTCCCGGCCATAGCTTTCAGTTCGCCTATCTGACCGAGGCCAAGGTCAAGCCGCCGCTGATCACGTCGCTGACCGGGTTCAACGCCTTCGTCGAAGGCTGGGCCCTCTACGCCGAGCAGCTGGTCGACGAGCTCGGGGCGTACGCCGACGACCCGTTCAGCCAGCTCGGCTATCTCCAGGCACAGCAGTTCCGCGCCTGCCGCCTCGTCGTCGACACCGGCATCCACGCGATGGGCTGGACGCGCGAGGCGGCGGTCGACTTCCTGACCAGCCAGACCGGCAAGGGTAAGGCGGCGATGACTAGCGAGGTCGACCGCTACTGCGTCGCCCCCGGTCAGGCGTGCGGCTACAAGATCGGTCACAATGAAATCATCCGGTTGCGGGCGAAAGCTCAGGCGGCGCTGGGGCCGAAGTTCACGCTCGCCGGTTTCGACGACGCGGTGGTGACGACCGGCGGCGTGCCGCTGACCGTGCTGGCCGGCGCGATCGACGACTATATCGCCGGCGCGCGCGGATGACCGGCGCGCTGATTTTACTCGCCGCCGCGGTGACCGCCGCCGCGCCGCCGGCCGTCGACGGGGCGGTCGAGCGGCCACTGACGACCGTCGCCTTCGCCGCCCTGCCCCGCCGCCTCGGTCGCATGGACAGTCCGCGGCGCGAAACTGACGTGTACCGGTCCGTGGCTGATCGACGTGCTCGGGACTGTCGGCGTGCCGGCCGGCGACGCCGTGCGTGGCGAGGCCCTGTCGCTCGTCGTCACCGCGATGGGGCGGCCGACGACGGTGGCTATCGGCTCGTCCCGGCGAACGACCATCGCGGCGCGCGCGGCGTGCGCAACCTAGTCCGCCTGACGGTCGGCCGCGTGGCCTAGAAGGCGTTGGTCGGGATGACGAGCGCCGTCACGGTCCGGGCAAGGACGTAGAAGTCGAACCAGATCGACCAGTTCTCGATGTAGTACAGGTCGTGCTCGAAGCGCTTGATGAGCTTGTCCTCGGTGTCGGTCTCGCCGCGCCAGCCGCAGACCTGCGCCCAGCCGGTGATCCCCGGCTTGACCTTGTGCCGCGCGGCATAGCTCGACAGCACGTCGGAAAACAGCCGACCGCCGGCGCGCGTCGACGGCGCGTGCGGCCGCGGCCCGACCAGCGACATCTCGCCCTGGAACACGTTGAGCAGCTGAGGCAGCTCGTCGAGGCTGGTCCGGCGGAGGATCGCACCGACCCGGGTGACGCGCGGATCGCGACGGCTCGCCTGCGTGATTTCCGTATGTTGCGCGTGATTGTGGAACATCGTCCTGAACTTGAAGACGCGGAACGGGCGGTTGTTGAAGCCCTCGCGCGGCTGACGGAAGAAGATCGGCCCGGGCGAATCGAGCCGGATCGCGAGGGCGATCAGTGCCATGGGGATGGCGAAGACCAGCAGCGCAAGCGACGACAGGATGCGGTCCTCGGCCATCTTGGCCCATGCGTCGATGCCGGAGATCGGCCGCTCGAACAGTGTCATCACCGGCACCTCGCCGAGCAGAACGACCGGCCGGCGGGCGAAGACGAAACTGGCGAGGTCGGGCGCGAGGCGGATGCGGACCGGGGTCAAAGCGAGGCGGCTGACGACCTCCTGCAGGCGGATCTCGGCCGACCACGGCAAAGCGACGATGACCTGGTCGATCCGGCCGTCGCGGATCGCCTCGACCAGCGCCGACAGGTTGCCGAGGACCGGAATGCCATGGTGCGACGTCGGCACGCGGCCATCCTGCCGATCGTCGAAGAAGCCGACGATGGTGATCGTCAGCTTGTCAGTGGTCAGGATATAGTTGGCGAGCTTGGCACCCTGCGAGCCGGCGCCGAAGATGGCGACGCGCTGGTTGAAGCTGCCGCGCCGCTTGAGGCGACGTACCCAGATCGTCATCGCCAACCGCGTCGACAGGAGCATGATGCCGCCGGTGAAGAACCAGCCGAGCGCCCATTCGCGCGACACGGTATCCGACGTCTTGAGCAGGAACCCGAGCGTCAGCAGGAACAGCGCGGTCGTCACCCACGCGGTCGCCACCCGCTGCCACGCCTTGCGCAGCGAGAACTGTGCCTCGATGTCGTAACTGCCGACGGTTTCGGCAAGGACGGCGAAGGCCACCGCGGCGACGAACACGATCCGCGAATAGACGACGTCGTAGCGTCCCGCCGACGGGATCAGCAGGTCGATCGCCACCATGCCCGACAGGATGACGACGACGAACTCGATCGCCCGGACGATCAGCACGACCGCGTCGAGCGGGATACCGGCGCGGTCGACCGCGGCGGGCATCGGTGTCGGATCGCCAGTCTTGTTCAACCCAATGCCCTACCCGCCGGAATCATACGCGAAATTGGTGGCTTAACCCCCGGCCGACGCTACTGACCGATGACGGTAGCCACAACACCGTGATCTGCTATATGTCGCGTTAACGAAAAACGGGTGGGAGCGCGCCGGTAATGACGACAGTCTACGACTGGACGACGATGATCGTCTTCGCCGGGCTGGTCGTGCTGTTCCTGCAACGGTCGCAGGGCGAGGCGCGGGATCATCTGTGGCACTACCTCGTTGCGGCGGTCGGCTGTGCCGGAACCAACTACCTCGGCAACGAAGGCTATCATCTCGTCGCGATCGCCGCCGGCATCGCGACGCTGGCGTTCATCTTCATCGTCCTGCGCCCCCTCGACGGCTTTCACGGTTGAACGGCTCTCACGGCTAGACGCCGAGCCGCTGCAGTCCGGCCGCCAGCGTCGGTCCGACGAGGATGCTGCGATCGACCGGCTTGACCGCGAGGATGAAGGCGCGGCCGAACGCGGCCAGCGCGGCGAACGTCGCCGGGGTCGGCTCGGCGACGGTCGACAGGCGGACGAGGATGCCATCGGGCACGATCCCGGCGAGCTGCTCGCGCAGCCGCATCGTCCGCTGCTCGCGCCGCGTCGTCGGCAGGAAATCGCCGATGCGCGTCCAGTAGGTGATTGGCTCGATCCGGTTGTCGGTGGACGCCGTCAGCTCGCGCGCGGGGATCGCGATATGCGGGGCGACCGGCAGGTCGAGTTTCGTCGAATTGGAAATCTGGAAGCCGACGGCGGCGTAGCACACCTCCGGCCGGTGGAGCTGGAGCAGGTCGCTCTGCAGGTTGCCATAGGCCAGTACCATCATCACCGGCAGCGCGTCCGGCGCGACGTACAGGCGGCTGACGGTATCGCTGTACAGGCGGTCGGCGAGGCTGCCCGGAGTCTTGGGCAGGATGAACGCCTGGCTCGGCGTCATCGTCCATGCACCGATCTTCGGCGGGACGATTGCATCGAGCTTACGCCCGTGCAGCAGCTCGACATGGTGCCGCGGCGTCAGCGCCGCCGCTCCCGCCGCGGCCAGCAGCATGCCGCCGCCGAGGAGAACGTCGCGCCGGTCGATCATCGCGGCCGGCCCGTCATCGCCGGCTCTCGAGCCCCGTCCGCGGCGGCGGACCTTCGAGCCCCGTCCGCGGCGGCGGACCCTCAAGCCACGACCGCACGGGGGTCAGCAGCGCGTCGATCAGGAAGATCAGCAGCAATGCCGACGTAAACGTCACCATTCCGGCGAATTTGTGGAGGAAACCCTGCGCCACGGCATCGCCGAAATAATAGGTCAGCAGCACGAGCGCCGCGACGCGCACGCAGTTGGCGAGGATCGCGATCGGCACGACCAGCGCGAGCAGCAGCACCGAATAGCGCCAGTTGCTGTTGCGCATGACGTAGACGTAGAACAGCCCGATCGCCGTCAGGCTGATCAGCGAGTTGAGCCCGGCACAGGCGTCCTCGACGAGCAGCTGATACTGGGCGACGTAGATCGTCACCCCGACCCGCGCGACCGGATAGCCGACCGCCCCGAGGACATCGGTCACCCCTTCCGAGACGAGCGCCTTCAATGGCTGCGTCGCGGTATCGAGCATCGAACCGGGAATGGGAATCATGAACATCAGATAGACGATCGGAAACCACATCAGCCGCAGCACGGCCCCGCCGACGAAGCTGTAGGCAACGGCACCGAAGGCGAGCAGCATCGACGCGACCTCGATACTGATGAAGTCGAAGGCCCGGCCGAAAGCATAGCCGACGATCGCGACAAGGATCGCGGCGGTCGCCGGGCCGAGTGCACCCGGTCGCGCGAGGCGGCGGATCTCGTCGCCGCGGCGGAAGATCAGCCAGATGCCGGTGGCGAGGACCAGCGGACCGTGGACGCCCGCCTCGGTCGACCACGGTCCGACGCCGAGGCTGGCGATCGTCGGCATAAAGATCGCGACCGCGCCGATGACGAGCAGCGCGTGGCGCGTCAGCAGCCGGCCCCAGTCGATCGCCGGGCCACGCGGGGCAGCGAGGGTCGCCATCAGAACTCGCTCAGGACCGAACCGAGCACAGAACTCCGCGCCGCGGCGAGCTGCTGCGCCAGCGTCGCGACATCGGCGACGAACGTGCGGTTGCGCCGCGCAATAATCACTGCATAGCCGATCACCCCCGAGATGGTCAGCGCATCGGCACAGCTGTTCGCCGCCGGCGTGTCGAACAGCGCGATGTCGTACTCGCGCAGCAACGTGTTCATCCCGTCGCGGAAGCGCGTGCTCGACAGCAGTTCCTGCGGCCGCGCGACCGGCGGTCCGGCGGTGATCACCGACAGGTTGGGCAGGACGTTGGCATGGACGACGCGCTCGGGCCGTGCGGCCTTGAGCGTCAGGTAACTCGACAGGCCGGGGCCGTTGGCGGCAAGGCCGAAGATCTGGTCGATCCGCGGTGAGCGGAGATTGCCGTCGACCAGCAGCGTCTTCGTGCCGATCTGCGACAGGGCGGCGGCGACGTTGGCGACGAGGTAGCTGCAGCCGACGGCGTCCATCGGTGCGACGAAGGCGATGGCGCGGCGACCGGGCTTGATGTGCTGGGCGATGATCTGGGTCCGCAGCAGGCGGATCGATTCGGCCTTGGCGCTGACCGGGTCGCTGAGGACGACGAGTTCGTCCGATACCGCCCGCCGCTGCGTCTGCTGCAGCGCAAGGCTGTTGATCAGCTGATCGCGCGCGCGGTCGAGCTCGTCGACACCGATGAACCCGAGCTCGACCGCCGCCTGATCGAAATCGAGACCGCGCTCGGCCTGATGTTCGGCAACCCGTGCCGACTCCTCGTCGGTCAGCAGGCCGAGCCGGAGCAGCGCATCGCGGATCGGTGCGTCGGGCGCGACGCGACCGTCGCTGACCGTGCCGTCGGTCACGCTCATCGGGCCGCCTGCAGGCCGCCGAGGCGGTCGTCGCGTCGCAGCACACGGCGCAGGCGGCGCGCGAGGCTGACCGGCGCGGTGTCGGCGATCACCGCCAGCACCGCCGAGTTCGCCGCATGGGCGAGGTCCTCGGGACCACGGACCCGGCGCGAGACCAGTTCGGTCGCGACGGCGATGACGATCCCCAGGCCGAGCCCGAGGATGACGCCGAGCGCAAGGAACAGCGGCTTGTTGGGGAACGACGGCGTGCCGCTGACGAACGCATCGCCGAGGGGAACGAGCCCGGTCTCCGACACGTCGGCCTCGAGCTTGAGATCGGCGGCGCGGCTGGCGGCCTTTTCATACTGCGACTTGCGCAGGTCGACGTCGCGCTGCAGCTGTGCCAGCTCGTCGAGCTTCGACTTCAGGCCGAGAACCTTTTCCTTCTGCGCGGCGAGCTCGCTCTCGAGCCGGCTGGCATTCGCCTGCGTCGCTGCCGACATGTCGACACCACCGCCCGTCGCGGCCGCCGTCGCCGTCGCCCGGGCGAGCTGCTGCTGCAGGACCTTACGCCGCTCGATGAGGGCGATATAAGCCGGATGCGCCGTGCCGAGCTTCTGGCTCGCCTGGACCATCGCGTCATCGACCGCATTGAGCTGCGACTTGGCCGCTTCGACCTCGGGCGACGTCGCGCCCCGGCCGCCGCCGCCGACCAGCCCGGCCGAGCTGCGCGCCGACAACAAGGCGCTCTGCATTGATTCAAGCTTCATCGTTTCCGAGTCGGCTCCGCCAGGTGCCATGACGATCCCGTTCGCGCGCTCGAACTCCGACTTCTTGGCTTCCGCCGCGGCCAGTGCCGCCTGCGCCTTGTTCGCCTGGTCGACGTACCAGTCAGCCGAACGTCCGGCAGCATCGGTGCGGAAGCGCAGGCTGGCGTCGATGAAGGCAGCGCGGAGCGCGGTGACGACGTTCTTCGCGAGGATCGGATTGCCGCCCTTGTAGGTGATCTCGAGGATGTTGCTCGCCTCGACCAGATCGGCTTCGGTGTTGTCGATGATATTCTGCGCCTCGTAGCGGCGGAAGTCCGACGTGCCGTCGCTGTTCTTCTGATAGTCGGCAACCAGCACCGGATTCTTGTCCCAGCCGAGCCGGTCGACGACATCGCCGGCGACGCGGTAGTCGGTGATCAGTTCGGTCTGGGTCTTGGTGTAGCCGCGCACGAAGCTCGACGAGATCACCTGTCCCGACACCGGATCGGGCTTGATCACGTCCATCAGGACGCGCGCCGTCGCCGGATATTTCGGCGGCAGGACCAGACAGAGCACGGCCGCGATGATCACGCCGGCGAGCAGCGTGAACAGAATGATCAGCCGCCGGGCGAGCAGGATCCGAAAGAACTGGGCAATACTCATGGTAACGATACTCCGACGGCTGCCAGCTTCAGCGGCGTCCTAGAACAGCCGCTCCTTGACGATGTAAACATCGCCTTTCTGGACCGGATCGTCGATTTTCGCCGGGACTTCCTTACCACCGGCGCGGATCAATGCAACTTTACGTTCCGACCCCGATGCCGTGACGCCGCCGGCGATCGCCAGGGCCTGCCGCACGGTCATGTCCTTCATAATGGGAAACGTTCCCGGTCTGGCGACCTGGCCATAGACATAGAAGGTGTCGGCGTCGGGCACGAACAGCGTGTCGCCCGGGGCCAGCAGGAGATTCTTGTCCGGCGCACCACGGACGAGCGCCTCGGCGTCGAGCCTGATTTCCTGGGCGCCCTGCGCCCGCCGTAGATAGACGTAGCCGGCCCCCTGCTGAGCGATCCAGCCCGATTTGAGCAGCATCTCGAGGACCGTATAGTTCTTGTCGAGCGGGTACACCCCCGGGGTGCTGACCTTGCCGGCGACGTTGACCGTCTTGCTGACATATGCCCCGATCTCGACGTTGACGAACGGGTCCTTGAAATAGCCGCCCTTGACCAGCTTGGTCTTGATGAGCTCGGCGAGCTGCAGCTGGGTCTCGCCCTCGGCCTTGACCGTGCCGATCAGGGGCATGACGATCGTGCCATCGGCCTTGATCCGCGTCGTCACGCCGGCATCGGGCTGACCGTAGACCTGCACCGTGATCGTGTCGTTCGCGCCGAGCACATAGCCCAGATCGGCCAGCGCCGGCACGGCCGAGCCGACCATGGCGAGCAGGGCAACCATCAACGACACGAAGCGGCGCATGCGCGTGACTCCTTCTGGTCTAGATGTGTACGGCGAAGGTGATGCTCGCCTTCGTACTATTATAGTTAAGGACGCTCGGATCGGCCGTCCGCATCGTCTGGCTGACGGCCAGCGTCACGTCGTAGAGCGGTCGCGGGGCATAGGTCACGCTGATCCCTCCCGTCTTGCTCATTTCGTTGCGCCGTGGCGGCTCCCCGGGAATCGCGAACGACTGCTTATAGTCGTTCGCGATTAACCCGACATTGGCGTCGAACGAGATCGCCTCGCCGAGCGTATAATTTCCCGTGAGCAGCACCTGGTCGACGACGCGATACAGGGCACCCGCCGTGGTGCTGGCGATGATGTCGCGCGAGCCGTTCAACGCGAACGACAGTCGCGGGCTGGCGGTATAGGTCAGCCCCAGGTTGTACGCCGGCGAACTATAGGGGGACTGACCGCCGCCGGTCGGCTGGGCGTGAAGATACGATACGCCGATCGTGCCGCTGAGCCGCGTGCCGATCGGCCGCGACAGCGACACCCCGATCCGGTACGTCCTGACGCCCGTGCTCAGCAATTGCGGCGGGAGGATCACCCCCGGCGTCGCCAGCCGGTCGGGATAGGAGATCATCGAATAGCTGCCGTTGAGCGCTACCTGTCCCGGCCGAAGGATGCCGATACCGACCGTCCCAGAAAAGGTGTCGCCGTCGCTGTCGGCGAACTTGCGCGACGCGGAGCCGTTGCGCAGCGACGAGTGGTTGTACCCGCCGCCGAACGACAGTCGACCGCCGGGCGAGCCGCAGTTCGCGTTGAGCCCGTAGAGCAGCGACGTCTGGAGATTGTTGATCACCTGCCCGGTATCGTCCGGCGGTGCCGTCGGGTCGATCACGGCATCGTTGGCCCCAAGAATGCCGCCAAGGCGACTGGCGTAGCTGCCGTTCGCCACCGCTTGGCAGCTCGATCCGCTATGGTACGTCAGCGTACCGTCGGCGACGTAATGGTTCTTGTCGAGATAGGTGTTGTTTTGAAAGAAATCGCGCCCGGCCACTCCCTCCGCCGTCAGCGACAGCAGGCCGGAGCTGCGCCCGTACGTCACCTTCGCGGTCGGCGAATAGCGGAAGTCGTCCTTGTGGAGGCCGTCCAGCGCGGTGGTCGAATTTACGCGCCGCAGATTGCTGTCGTAGAGGATCTCGCCCGTCGCAGTCAGGAGCAGCCCGTCCTGAATCGGCGCAGGGGTGCCGAGTGGTGCCGTGCCGGTCACCACCGCTGCCGCCGGTGTCGCCGCCGCGATCAGCAGTCCGCCAACGATCCGGCACCACCGCGTGCGGCTATAATGTATCCCACCCATGGCGCAGCGCTAGCATGCCGCCGGGCCGCGCGGCAACCACGTGCGGTGCACGACACTGGTAGTACTCCCGACTTGCGCGGATACAGCGACTTCGCGCAAGAGAGCCGGGATATCCCTGGAGTGCATCTCATAATGGCGACGCTGTTCAAACGCTGGGGGCGCGCCAGCCCGTCGCCGGAGCCGGAGATGTTCGCCGCTCCGACGACGATCGGCAGCGAGCAGCAGCGCCCGGCCTTCCTTGATACCTTGTGGCTCGACGACGAAGCACCGGTCCGCGAGTCCGATCTGCCGCGTTTCACCGCGATGGCGTCGGACGACATCGACGGCGCGACCGAGGATGCCGGGCAGGCGCGCGCGCGTCTCGCGTTGCGCGATGCGCTCGGCGCGTCGCAGCCGGTGACGACGCGCGACCGGTTCGCCGGCCGCCACGACGCGCTTGCGCAGTTGATCGCCGCGGTCGAGCAGCAGCGCGTCCATGTCGTTATCTACGGCGAGCGCGGTATCGGCAAGACCAGCCTCGTCCACGTTTTCGCCGATACCGCGCGCGAGGCGCGCTATATCGTGCTCTACGGCAGCTGCGGTACCGATGGGCGCTTCGACGAGATCTTCCGCGCCTTTGCCGCCAAGATCCCGATGCTGTTCCACCGCAGCGTCCTGCCGACGACGGCCGCAGTCGAGCAGGCGCTAAACTTCGACAGCATGCTGCCCCCCGGTCCGTTCGGCCCGCGCGAGGTCAGCGACCTGTTCGCCGACGTCGTCGGCACGCGCGTCATCATGATCCTCGACGAATACGACCGGATCGCCGATGCCAACTTCCGCCGCGACGTCGCCGAGCTAATCAAGAACCTGTCGGACCGGGCCGCCCGCGTCCAGCTCGTGCTGACCGGCGTCGCCTCGAACCTCGACGAGCTGATCGGCTTCGCGCCGTCGATCCGGCGCAACATCGTCGGCCTGCCGATGCGGCCGCTCAAGCTCGACGAGGTCGGCGAAATCCTGCGCCTCGGCGAAGCGGCCGCCGGGCTCCACTTCGGCGATGCGGCGGTGGCGATGATCGCGACGATGGCAAACGGGTCACCCTACCTCGTCCGCCTGCTCGGTCACCGCGCGGCGATGACGGCGCTCGATCTCCGCCGCGCCGAGGTCGACGCCGGCCACGTCAAGACCGCCGTCGAACGCGTTCTGACCGAATGGAATGCGACATTGCCGCGGCGCGTCCAAGCGATGCTCGCGCGTGACGAGTCCCGGGCGCAGTGGCCGCTGCTGGTCGCCGCGGCCGAAGCGGGCACCTACAGCGACGGCTGGTTCATCGCGACCGATGTCGCCGCCGAGCTGACCGGAACCGCGACGCCCGCCGCGATCGAGGCCGACCTCCGCCGCCTGTCGACCCCGCACAACCTGCTCGAGACCGACGACCGGCCCGGCGAGCCGCGCTTCCGCTACCGTTATCCGGGCGTCGCGTCGCTGCTGCTGATGTCGGCCTCCATGGCGCGGCTCGAACGCTAGGCGTTTGCCGTTCGCAGGTGCAGCATGCGCTTGCAGGCCGCGGCGTCCCCGCCTACAGCAGCGCAGTCTTCCGGCGGTGGCCAGATCGTTCGTGTCGCGCCGCTAACGGTAGAGGTGACGTCGTCATTGTTCGGTCGTGCCCCTTATGAGCCTTACATCGTTTGACGGTTCGCAGCCGGTCACGGGATGCGCCGGATGGCGGTAGAGCCGCGGCTCGGCGTCGTCCTCGTCAACTGGCGGCGCGCGGCCGACACCATCGAGTGTCTCGAAAGCCTGTTGCGGTCCGACATTTCATTGCAGGTCGTCGTCGTTGACAACGATTCGGGCGACGGCTCGGTCGATCGCATCGCCGCCTGGGCGGCGGGTGACGAGCGTGCGGCGGCCGTCGCGCCGGGCATGGCCCGCTTCTCGACGCCGCCGCTGGGGAAGCCGCTGCGCCTCCGCCGCCTGTCGGCCGCCGACGCGGCGACCGCCGTGCCCAACGATGCCGCCGTCACCCTGATCGACGCCGGCGGCAACCTTGGCTTCGCCGGTGGCAACAATCTGGGCCTCGCCTTCCTGCTGCGCGCGAGCGGGATCGACGCAGTCTGGCTGCTCAACAACGATACCGTCGTCGAACCCGACGCGGCGCAGGCGCTGCTCGCCCGCATGGACGCGACGCACAACGTCGGCATGTGCGGCACGGTTGTCCGCTATTATCACCGGCCGGCGACAATCCAGGCGCTGAACGGCCACCGCTTCAGCCTGTGGCGCGGCACGTCGCGCGGCATCGGCAGCGGCCAGCCGGCGGCGACGCCGTTCGACCCGGCGCGGGTCGCGCGCGAGACCGATTTCGTCCTCGGCGCGTCGCTTGCCGTGTCGCGGCGCTTCTTCGAGACGATCGGCCCGATGACCGAGGCCTACTTCCTCTATTTCGAGGAGATCGACTGGGCCTATCGCAACGCCGGGCGCTTCGCGATCGCCTTCGCCCATGGCGCGATCGTCTATCACAAGGAAGGTGGTTCGATCGGGTCGAACGCCGTCCGCGGCCAGCGCAGCGCGACGTCCGACTATTATCTCGTGCGGTCGCGGCTGGGCTTCATCCGCCGCCGCGCGCCGCTGCTGCTGCCGTGGCACTGGCTGCTGACATTGGTCGTGATCGCGCGTCGGCTCTTGCGGGGGCAGCCGAAAAAGGCCTTGGTGCTGACGCGCGCGCTGTTAGGACTGCGCCTGAATTCGGGTTCAAGGGGATGATGATGATGATGCGCCGGAACGCGAGAATCGCGGCGGGCCTGATCGTGGCGGCGCTGCTCGCCGGCTGCGACCGGGGTGCCACGCCAAAGGGCCAGGTCGTCGCGACGGTCAACGGCGACGACATCACGATTCACGAGCTCAACTCGGAACTCGCGCTGGCACGCCCGCCCGCCGATGTCCCGCGCAAGACCGTCGAGCAGGTCGTCCTCGCCCGCGTCATCGAGCGCAAGATGCTCGCCGACGTCGCGCGCAAGCGCAACCTCGACAAGAACCCCGACTTCATCCTCGCCGAACGGCGCGGCGAGGATGGTCTGCTGGTCCAGTCGCTGCAGACCGACATCGCGCGGAAGGTGCCGCTGCCGACCCGCGAGGCGGCCGAGAAGTACATCGAGGCGCACCCCGACCAGTTCGGCCAGCGCAAGATCTATTCGATCGATCAGATCCAGTTCCTCCGGCCGGCCAACATCGCGACGCTGGGCCTCGAGAAGGCGCAGACGATGACCGACGTCGCGGCGGTTCTCGCCACGAACAAGATCGAGTCGCGGCGCAACTCCGCCACCGTCGATGCCCTGACCGTCAATCCGGCGCTCGTCACGGAGATCGGCAGGATCCTCGCGCGTAACCCGCAGGAAGTGTTCATGTTCGCCGACCAGCCGCAAGGCGCGCCCGTCCCGGTGATGTACGTCAACAAGGTCACCGACACCAAGATCGTGCCGTATACCGGCGAGCCGGCGATTACCCTCGCTCAGCAAATCCTCCAGCGCGAGGCGGTGCAGAAGGCGCTCGTCGCCGCGCTCAACAGCTTCCGTGCCGAAGCCAAGGACAAGATCAAGTACGCCGCCGGCTACGGCCCGCCGCCGGCTCCGGCCGCCGCCAAGCCGGCCGTGCCGGCGGCCGGCGCGACGCCGCCCTCCGCTCCCGGTGGCGCATCGACGGCGACGCCGGCTCCTGCCGCAACCCCCGCGACGTAAGTCAGTCTGCCCGCCGGGCGCGCGCGGTGGATGTTGCCCAACCTTTCCGGCGGCTACTGCCCCATTTCGCCGCGAACCGGCTTGGCGGGCAGTCGGTCATCGCGTTCGGCCTCAAGTCGTGGGGCGCGATTGCCAGTTTCGCCCTCAACTGGCTGATCGCCCGGCAGTTCGGGCCGGCCGGCAGCGGTCAGTTCGGCATCGCGTTGTCGACGCTGACGATCGCCTCCTACTGCGTCCTCGCCGGGCTCGACACGATCGTCGTCCGGTCGGTCGCCGGCGACCTCGTCGAGCGTAAGACGGCGGCGGCGCACGGCGTGATCGTCGCGGTCCGGCGCACGGTACTGACCGCCGCGCCGATCGTCGCGCTCGCCATGTTCATGCTGCGTGAGCCCTTCGCGACCCACGTCCTCCATTCTCCGACGGTCGCGCCGGTCATCGGCGTCATGTTGTGGGCGATCGTCCCGCTGACGCTGCAGCGGATCGCGTCGGCGGCGCTGCGCGGGTCGGGCAGCATGCTGGTGTCGCAGCTGATCGACGGCCCGGTCGGCACGACCTTCGCCGCTCTCGCCTTCGCCGTCGCGATCGTCGCGGGCGTCGCGCACAGTGTCGTCCTGCCCGCCGGCTTGTATCTCGTTGGGGTCGGCGGCGGGGCGCTCGCCGGCTGGTGGTCGTTCCGCGCCGTGTCGCGCGGCTGGCCGGCGGCGGTGCCGGCGGCCATCGCCCCTCTGGTTATCGCCGGGCTGCCGATCCTCGCGTCGAACCTCAGCCAGCTGTTCACCGAATGGTACACGACCGTGTCGCTCGGCAGCCACTGGCCGCTGGCGGTCGTCGGCCAGTATCGCGCGGCGTGGCAGTTCGTCATGCTCGCCGGCCTCGTCCAGCTGACGATGGAGATGATGATCGGCCCACGTATCGCCGCCGCCGCGCGCGTCGGCGACACCGCGGCGATCGCCAGGACGGCGCGGCGGATGGTCGGCCTTGTCCTCGTTCTCGCCGCACCGCTGTTCCTCGCGATCTTCCTCGCGCCGAAGTTCCTGCTCGGCATTTTCGGACCGCGGTTCGTGCCCGGCGCGCTGGCCCTGCAAATCCTCGGGCTCGGGCAGCTGATCCGGCTGGCATCGGGGCCGCTCGGCGTGATTCTCATTATGACGGGCAATCAGCGCTGGGTCCTGATCCAGGCGGTCGTCGCCGTTGCGCTGTGCGTCGGCTTCGCGCTGTGGCTGATCCCGATGTACGGTGCGGCCGGAGCCGCCGCGGCGACGACGGCGGCGATCATCGGCCGAAACCTCATGGCGATGGCGCTCGTCCAGTTCGTCTGCCGCATCAACCTGTTCCGCAGCGGCGGCCGGTGACGCCCTCCCCGGCCCTGACTCGCGTCGCGCGCGGTGACACCTGCTCGGGATGCGGCCTGTGCGCGTCGCTCGGGGGCGACGCGGTCGAGCTGGCCACCGTTGCGCCGGGTTATATCCGTCCGCGGCAGGTGGCGACGCTGGCACCCGACACCGAAGCGGCGATTGCCGTGACCTGCCCCGGACTGATCGTCGACAACTGCGGCGACGCCCCGCACGACGACCCGCTGTGGGGCCGCTGGCGGATCACCGCGACCGGCCACGCGACCGACGCCGGCCTGCGCCATCATGCTTCGTCGGGCGGTGTGCTGTCGGCGATTCTCGATCATGCCTTGGCCAGCGGCCTGGTCGATCGTGTCGTCCAGACCGGCAGCGACCCCACCCGACCGCTCGCCAACGCCACGGTCGTGTCGCGCTCCGCGGCCGAGGTGTTCGCCGCCGCCGGCTCGCGCTACGCCGGCTCGTCGCCCCTTGCGGATATTGTCGCGCAGCTCGACGCCCCCGGCTGCCTCGCCTTTGTCGGCAAGCCGTGCGACGTCAACGCCCTGCGCGCGCTCGCCCGGATCGACCCGCGCGTCGACGCCAAGGTCCCGCTGATGCTCGCCTTCTTCTGCGCCGGGGTGCCGAGTGGCGATGGTGCGCGGCGCATCCTCGCGGCGATCGACGCGCCCGAGGATCAGGTCACCGCCTTCCGCTACCGCGGCGACGGCTGGCCGGGACAGGCGACGGCGACGCTCGCCGACGGCTCGACGCGCGGCATGAGCTATCACGACAGCTGGGGCCAGATACTGGCGAAGGAAATCCAGTTCCGCTGCAAGATCTGCCCCGACGCAATCGGCGGCGCAGCCGACATTGCTTGCGCCGACGCGTGGTACGGCGACGCGAAGGGTTATCCCGACTTCACCGAGCAGGCCGGCCGAAGCCTCGTCATGGTTCGCACCGCGCGCGGCGAGGACATCTACCGCGCCGCGCTCGCCGCCGGCACGATCGCCGTCGAACCGCTCGACCCCGCGGCAATCGTGCGGATGCAGCCGTCTCAGGTCCGTCGCAAGCGCGAACTGATCGCGCGCCTTGCCGCGGTCGCCGCGACCGGCCGCCCCGTGCCGCGCTATAGCGGCGTCCGGCTCGCTGCGGCGGCGCGGCAGGCCCCGCTGCGTCAACATTTGCGTAGCTTTGCCGGTCTAGTCCGGCGCATCGTGCAGCGGCGGGCATAGGGGGCGGCGTGGCGAGGCGGGGGATAATCCTGGCGGGTGGATCGGGCACGCGGCTGTATCCGCTGACCAGGCCGGTCAGCAAGCAGCTGATGCCGGTCTACGACAAGCCGATGATCTACTACCCGCTGTCGGTGCTGATGCTCTCCGGCGTCCGCGAGGTGCTGGTCATCACGACCCCTGCCGACGCGCCGGCCTTCGCGAACCTGCTCGGCGACGGCAGCCAGTGGGGCATGGCGATCACCTACGCCGTTCAGCCCGAGCCGAAGGGGCTGGCGCAGGCCTATCACATCGGCGCGGACTTCGTGGGCCACGACCCGTCGGTGCTTATCCTCGGCGATAATATCTTCTACGGCCATGGCCTGCCCGAACTGCTCCACGCCGCCGACGAGCGGACCGACGGCGCGACGGTGTTCGGCTATTACGTCAAGGACCCGGCGGCGTACGGTGTCGTGTCGTTCGATGCGAATGGCCGCGCCGCGACGATCGAGGAGAAACCCGCCGCGCCGAAATCGAACTACGCCGTCACCGGCCTGTATTTCTACGACGGCACGGCAGTCGAGCGGGCGCGGGCGATCGTCCCCTCCCCGCGCGGCGAGCTCGAGATCACCGACCTCAACCGCGCGTATCTCGACGACGGCAAGCTCGACGTTGCCTTGATGGGACGGGGTTTCGCATGGCTCGACACGGGGACGCACGGGTCTCTGCTCGACGCGGCGCTCTACGTCCGCATCGTCGAGGAACGGCAGGGGCTGAAGATCTGCTGCCCCGAGGAGATCGCGTGGCGGCAGGGGTTCATCGATGCGGCGCAGCTCGAGCGTATCGCCGAGCCGCTCCGCAAGAGCGGCTACGGCGAGTATCTGCTGGCGCAATTGAGGATGGGGGCGTGAGCCGCCCGATGGGGACTCGGGGATGAACGTGGTCGACACCGCCCTGCCCGGCGTCAAGCTGATCGAGCCGCGCGTCTTCGGCGACGACCGCGGCTTCTTCCTCGAGACGTGGAACGCACGCGCCTTCGCCGACGCCGGGCTCGACCTGCACTTCGTCCAGGACAACCACAGCCGCTCGGCCAGGGGCGTACTGCGCGGTCTCCACTTCCAGATCGTCAACCCGCAGGGCAAGCTGGTCCGCGTCACCGCCGGCGCGGTGTTCGACGTCGCGGTCGACGTTCGCCGGTCGAGCCCGCATTTCGGTCGCTGGGTCGGCTATGAGCTGTCCGAGGCGAACAAGCGGATGCTGTGGGTGCCACCCGGCTTCGCCCACGGCTTCGTCGTGCTGAGCGATTCCGCCGATTTCCTCTACAAGTGCACCGCGCTCTACGACCCGCCGGCCGAGCGCGCCGTCCGTTGGGACGATCCTGCGCTGGCGATCGACTGGCGGCTCGACGGCGCGACGCCGACCCTGTCGGGCAAGGACGCCGCCGCACCGCTGCTGGCCGATGCCGAGGTGTTCGCGTGAGGATCCTGATCGCGGGCAGCGGCGGCCAGCTCGGCCGCGCATTGCAGGCGATCGCCCCCACCGGCGTCACCGTCATCGCCCCGCCGGAAGCCGGGTTCGACATCACCGACGCCGACGTGGTCGCGCGTGTCGTCGCCGAGGCCCGGCCCGATGCCATCATCAACGCCGCCGCATACACTGCCGTCGACCGCGCCGAGGGCGACGAAGCGGCGGCGCGGCGGATCAACGTCGATGCCGTGGCGACGCTCGCCGGCGCGGCGCGGGTGGCGGGCGCAGCGTTCGCCCACGTCTCGACAGATTTCGTATTCGACGGCACGGCCCACGTCCCTTACCCGCCCGACGCCGCGCCCAACCCGCTCGGTGCCTATGGCCGGACCAAGCTCGACGGCGAAATTGCGACAGCGGAATTTCACCCCGCGCCGCTGCTGGTCCGCACCGCGTGGGTCTATGCCGCGCAAGGCAACAACTTTGTCGCGACGATGCTCCGCCTGATGCGCGAGCGGCCCGAGGTGCGCGTGGTCGCCGACCAGTTCGGATCTCCGACGCATGCGGCGACGCTCGCGCGGACGCTGTGGACGCTGGTCGGTGGCGGTCACACCGGCACCTTCCATGCGACCGATGCCGGCACCGCGACCTGGTACGACTTCGCGGCGGCAATTCACGACGAGGCGCTGGCGATCGGCCTGCTCGACCATGCCGTCACGGTGACGCCGATCCGCACGATCGACTATCCGACCGCGGCGAAGCGCCCGGCGTTCGGCGTCCTCGACAAGACGGCGACTTGGGCGATCACCGGTACCGCGCGCCACTGGCGCGCGGAACTGCGCCACTGCCTGACCACGATAAAGGCGCTGCCATGAACCTGCTCGTCACCGGCGGGGCCGGGTTCATCGGCGTGAACTTCGTGCGCTTCTGGCGCGCGGCGCATCCCGACGACGCGATCACCGTGCTCGACGCACTGACCTATGCCGGCAACCGCGCGAGCCTCGACGGCGTGACGGTCGACTTCATCCATGGCGACATCGGCGACAGCGTGCTGGTCGAGACGCTGCTCGCCGGCCGCGGCATCGACACGCTCGTCCACTTCGCCGCCGAGAGCCATGTCGACCGTTCGATCCACGGCCCCGACGCGTTCATCGAGACCAACATCCTCGGCACCCACAGCCTGCTGAAAGCCGCGCGCAAGGTATGGCTGGCGGGCAGCGGCGTCGCCCACCGCTTCCACCACGTCTCAACCGACGAGGTCTACGGCAGCCTCGGTCCCGACGATCCCGCGTTCAGCGAAACCACGCCTTACGCGCCGAACTCGCCCTATTCGGCGTCAAAGGCGGCGTCGGACCATCTCGTCCGCGCCTATCACCACACCTATGGGCTGAGCGTCACGACGTCGAACTGCTCGAACAACTATGGACCCTATCAATTTCCCGAGAAGCTGATCCCGCTTTTCCTGATCAACGCGCTCCACGGCCGGCCGCTGCCGATCTATGGCGACGGGATGCAGATCCGCGACTGGCTCCACGTCGAGGACCACTGCCGCGGCATCGCCGCGGTGCTGGCGCACGGCCAGGTCGGCGAGACGTACAACATCGGCGGCGGAGCCGAGCTGCCCAACCTGACGGTCATCGAAACGCTGTGCGCCGCCGTCGACGGGGCGTTCGCCGCCGATCCCGCCCTCGCGGGACGCTTCCCCGAAGCGCCCGCCGCGCGGGGCGCGCCGACGGCAGGCCTCAAGACGACCGTCACCGACCGCCCGGGCCACGACCGCCGCTACGCGATCGACGAGCGGCGCGCCCGCGACGAGCTCGGCTACGCCCCGCAGCGCAGTTTCGCGCAGGGGTTCGCCGCAACGCTCGACTGGTATCTGGCGAACGAGTCGTGGTGGCGCAGCGTCCTCGACGGCAGCTACCGCGACTGGGTCGCGGCGAATTACGCGACGCGATAGGCACGGATCGGTTCGCGTTGCGCGCCGCGCCGGGTGGGCTATGACGGCGCATGGCCCCCGGTTCGTCCGTCGACTATGAACCGCCGCAGTCGCCGACGGCGCTCGCCGGGCTGGTCCTCGTCGGGGCGACGGTCGCTGCGCTCGGCGTCGCCAACTCGCCGCTCGCGCCGCTTTATCACGACGTGCTCCATCGCGACGTGGTCGGCCTGTCCGTTATCCACTGGGTCAACGACGGGCTGATGGCGCTGTTCTTCCTGCTCGTCGGGCTTGAGATCAAGCGCGAGCTGGTCGTCGGGGCGCTCGCCACCGCCGCCAGCCGGCTCCTGCCCGGGGCGGCGGCGCTCGCCGGGATGATCGTCCCCGCTGCCCTCTATGTCGCGTTGACGATCGGCCACCCGACGGCGCAGCGTGGCTGGGCTATACCGGCAGCGACCGACATCGCCTTCGCGCTCGCCGTCGTCGCCGCGCTTGGTCCGCGCGTGCCGCCGCAGCTGCGGGTGTTCCTGACCGCGGTGGCGATCATCGACGACCTCGGCGCGATCGTCGTGATCGGCCTGTTCTACACCGCGCAGCTCCACCTCGCCCTGCTCGTTGCCGCAGCCGGCGGGATCGCGTTGCTGGCAGCGCTGAACCGGCTCGGCGTCCATCGCCTGTGGCCATATCTCGCGATCGGCGTTCCCATCTGGCTGGCGGTGCAGCAGTCGGGGCTCCACGCCACACTGGCCGGCGTGGCGGTCGCGCTGACCATTCCCTTGCGCGACGGCGTGGGCAGCGACGCCGCGACCGGTCCCCTCGTCCGCCTCGAGCACCTTCTCGCGCCGCTGGTCGCGTTCGGCGTCGTCCCCGTGTTCGGCTTCGCCAACGCCGGCATCCATCTCGGGCGCGACGCCGTCGCATTGCTCTTCACGCCGATCCCGCTGGCGATCGTCGCCGCCCTCGTCGTCGGCAAGCAGGCCGGCGTGTTCGCCATTGTCCGGCTGGCGGGGGCGAGCGGCGTCGCCCCGCGGCCGGCGGGCACGTCGTGGCGACAAATGCACGGCGTCGCCTTGCTTTGTGGCATCGGTTTCACCATGAGCCTCTTCATCGCCGGGCTCGCCTTCGGTGAAGGGAGCGCGAACGACACCATGGCCAAGCTCGGCATCCTGATCGGCTCACTGGTGTCGGCAGTGGCCGGCTATGTCGCGCTGCGGCGGGCCAGCTGATGCACGTCCGCTACTTTAATTTTTGGCTGTTCGTCGCGACGATGCTGGTCGTCACTGCCGGTGCCGCCGCGCTGTGGCACATCACGGCAGAGCGCGCCGTCCTGCTCGGCTTCGATGCCGGCGCACTGGTCTTCATCGGCGCCACACTGCGCCTGATGCATGGCAGCGAGACGGATGACATGCGGCAGCGGGCGGCGGCAAACGATCCCGATGCGCATGTCCTGATCGCAGTGTCGATGCTGATCGTCGCGGTCGTCCTCGTCGCGGTCGTCGTCGAGCTGACCGGCGTCGGCGGTGGCCACGGAACCGGCCTTGCGATCTCCGGCGCGACGATCCTGCTCGCATGGCTGTTCACCAACCTGCTGTTCGCCCTGCATTATGCCCACCGCTTCTACGCGCCGGGCGACGAGAGCGACGAGCCCGGCCGCGGCGACGGGGCCAAGCAGGACACCGGTGGATTGCAGTTTCCCGGCGACGGGATGCCGGTCTACAGCGACTTCGTCTATTTCTCGTTCGTTCTCGGGATGACCTTCCAGGTGTCGGACGTCGTCATCACCAGCCGGGCGATGCGGCGCTTCGCGCTGGTTCACGCGCTGGCGGCGTTCCTGTACGACATCATCGTTGTCGCGCTGACCGTCAGCGTGGTCGGTGGGCTGCTGCAGAAATGACGCGCCACGTCCGGCCGGGGCATGGTGGGCGCGACAGGGTTTGAACCTGTGACCCCACCCGTGTGAAGGGTGTGCTCTACCGCTGAGCTACGCGCCCGTGCCGCCCGTGGTCCTAGAAGCTGCGCCACCGGCTGTAAAGCCGGAGCCCGTTGCGGCTGTAAAGCCCGAGCCCATTGCGTTGCGGCGCAACCTCAATTGACCGCGTCGCGCAGGCTCTTGCCGGCGGTGAACTTCGGCTGATTGCGGGCGTCGAGCTGCATCGGCTCGCCAGTCCGCGGGTTGCGCCCCGACGACGCGGCGCGATGCGTGACATGAAACGTGCCGAAGCCGACCAGCTTGACATTGCTGCCGGCTTTCAGTGCGCCGATCACCTCGTCCAACACCGCATCGACAGCGCGAGCGGCATCACCCCGAGCTAGTCCCGCCGACTCGGCTACGGCGATGACCAGCTCCTGCTTGTTCACGTCGCCCGTCTCCGCCTCGCCGCCCCTCGCGAGCCGAGCACTGTAGCGCGGGCGGACCCGATGGCAACAGCGTCGGATCGATCGTGCGCCAGACAGCGACAAGCGCTGCCCGGCGTGCACTCAATGGCGGAGAACGGCTCCGCCGGCGTCGGCCGCAGGCACCGGGTCGGGCCGCGCGGCGATGTCGTCGGCTTCGGTCCAGATGATCGGCACCAGCGGCTCGGCCAGCGCGTGTTCGAGCACCTGGTCGGCATGCGCCACGGGAATAATCGTCAGCCCCTCGGTCACGTTCTTCGGGATTTCGGCGAGGTCCTTCTCGTTCTCGATCGGGATCAGAACCGTCGTGATGCCGCCCCGCAGGGCAGCGAGCAGCTTCTCCTTCAGCCCGCCGATCGGCAGGACACGACCCCGCAGCGTCACCTCGCCGGTCATGGCGATGTCTTTGCGCACGGGGATGCCGGTCAGCGTCGAGACGAGCGCGGTGACCATCGCCACACCCGCCGACGGCCCGTCCTTGGGTGTCGCGCCCTCGGGGACGTGAACGTGGATTTCCTTCTTCTCGAACAGGCTGGGCTTGATGCCATAGGCAATCGACCGCGCCTTGACGAACGACAGCGCGGTGGCGATCGATTCGGTCATCACGTCGCCGAGCTTGCCGGTCGTCTTGATCGTCCCCTTGCCCGGCGAGGTCACCGCCTCGATTGTCAGCAGCTCGCCGCCGACCTCAGTCCATGCAAGACCGGTGACGGCTCCGACCTGGTCCTCGATCTCGCCGACGCCGAACTTGAACTTCCGCACTCCGGCGAACTCGTGGAGATTGTCGCTGTCGACCGTGACCGACAGCGCCTTGCCCTCGAGGATGCGCCGCAGCGACTTGCGCGCCAGCTTCGCCAGCTCGCGCTCGAGCGTCCGCACGCCGGCCTCACGCGTGTAATAGCGCACGAGATCGCGCAGTGCGGCGTCGGTCACGGCGAACTCGGTCGGCTTGAGGCCGTGATTATCGTACTGCTTCGACAGCAGGTGCCGCCGCGCGATCTCGACCTTCTCGTCCTCGGTGTAACCCGACAGCTGGATGATCTCCATGCGGTCGAGCAGCGGCTGCGGCATGTTGAGCGAGTTCGCCGTCGTCACGAACATCACGTCGCTGAGGTCGTAGTCAACCTCGAGATAATGGTCGTTGAACGCCTTGTTCTGCTCCGGGTCGAGCACCTCCAACAGCGCCGACGACGGATCGCCGCGGAAGTCCTGACCCAGCTTGTCGATCTCGTCGAGCAGGAACAGCGGATTCGACGCGCCCGCCTTCTTCAGGTTCTGGATCACCTTGCCGGGCATCGAGCCGATGTATGTCCGGCGGTGGCCGCGGATTTCGGCCTCGTCGCGCATCCCGCCGAGCGACTGGCGGATAAACTCGCGTCCCGTCGCCTTGGCGATCGACCGGCCGAGCGACGTCTTGCCGACACCCGGCGGCCCGACGAGGCACAGGATCGGCCCCTTCAGCTTGTTGGTCCGTGCCTGCACCGCGAGATATTCGACGATGCGGTCCTTGACCTTCTCCAGTCCATAATGGTCGCCGTCGAGCACCGCCTGGGCGGCGACGATGTCGCGCTTGACTTTGGTCTTCTTGCCCCACGGCAGGCCGAGGACGGTATCGAGATAGTTGCGCACGACGGTCGCCTCGGCCGACATCGGCGACATCGCCTTGAGCTTCTTGAGCTCGCCGATGACCTTCTCGCGCGCTTCCTTCGACAATTTGGTGCGGGCGATCTTCTCCTCGATCTCGGCCGTCTCGTCCTTGGGCTCGTCGCCCTCCCCGAGTTCGCGCTGGATCGCCTTCATCTGCTCGTTGAGGTAATATTCGCGCTGCGTCTTCTCCATCTGGCGTTTGACGCGGCTGCGGATCTTCTTCTCGACCTGCATCACGCCCATCTCGCCTTCCATGAAGCCGAACACGGCCTCGAGGCGCTTGGCGATGTCGAACTGGGCGAGCAGCGCCTGCTTGTCGGCGATCTTCAACGTCAGGTTGGCGGCAATCGTGTCGGCGAAGCGGCCGGCATCCTCGATCTGGCCGATCTGGACGGCGATCTCGGGGGCGGTCTTCTTGTTGAGCTTGACGTACGCTTCGAACTGCTTGGCGGCCGAGCGGACCAGCCCTTCGACCAGCGTCGCGTCACCCGGCGTTTCCTCGACAGCGTCGGCACGACCGATCAGATAGGCCCCCTCGGTTTCGAGCTGGCCGAGCGACGCGCGCGACTGGCCCTCGACGAGCACCTTGACCGTGCCGTCGGGGAGCTTGAGCAGCTGCAGGACCGTCGCCAGCGTGCCGACGTCATACAGGTCGTCGGCGCCCGGATCCTCGTCGCCGGGGTTCTTCTGCGACAGGAGGAAGACCTGCTTGTCGCCGGCCATCACCGCCTCGAGCGCCTTGACCGACTTGTCGCGGCCGACGAACAGCGGGACGATCATCTGCGGGAAGACGACAATGTCGCGCAGCGGCAGCACAGGCAGGGTTGTCATGCGATACTCTCCACTGCGGCCACCCAATCCCGGCCGCGTGGACCGGATATGGGAAGTCTGCCGCGTCGCATCAATCCGCTGAAACTACGGCCCGGCGGACGACAGACTAACAGCCGCAGCCCCGCTGAAAAGCCCATCAGCAGATGTCGCGGTCCTTCGTCTCGGGCAACGCCAGCAAGGTGACGACGAACGCCACCGCGACCACCGCGAACGTGTACCACAGGCCGCCGAACGGGTTGCCGGTGCGGGCGATGATGAACTGCGAGATCAGCGGCAGGAACCCGCCGAAATAGCCGGTACCGATGTGATACGGGATCGACAGCGACGTGTAGCGGATGCGCGCCGGAAACAGTTCGACGAGGACGGCGGCGACCGGGCCATAGGTCATCGCCGACAGGATGCCCATGGCGAGGCCCGCGAGCACGATCAGCAGGTCGTTGCGCGGCCCTGGAGCGGCGGCGGTCGGATAGCCGGCATGGGCGAGCGCTGCCTCGACCTTCACCTTGTCGAAGCTGCCGGCGATGTCGTCGAGGTCGACGGCGACGACCGGACCGACGGTTATCCGCAGCGGCAGGCCGGCGGACTCGAGCCGCCGGAAGCCGATGCCGCGGCCGGAGAAGAAGGCCATCGCGTTGCCACATGCCGTGTCCTGCTTATGGGCGAACGGGTCGTAGTGGCACCCGACGCCGCTGACCGTGACGGGAGCCGCCGTCATCGCCCGCGTCAGCACCGGGTTCGCCGCGTGCGCCAGCAGATGGAACAGCGGGAACAGCAGCAGCAGGGTCAGGCCATAGCCGGTAACGATCATCCGCCGCCGTCCCCAGCGGTCACTCAGGTGACCGGCGAGGACGAAGAACGGGGCCGACAGGAGGGCGGTAATGCCGCACAGCAGCTTGGCATGCGTCTCGTCGACCAGCGCGGTCTGCTGAAGGAAATACAGTGTCGAGAACTGCGCGGTGTACCAGATCACCGTCAGGCCGGCCGAGATGCCGAACAGCGCGACCAGCAGTAGGCGAACGTTGGTCCCGCTGCCGAAGGTTTCACGCAGCGGGTTGGCGCAGGTCGTGCCCTTCGCCTTCATGGCCATGAACACCGGGCTCTCGCGCAGCTTGAGGCGGATGTAGAGCGATACCGCGAGCAGCAGCAGCGAAACGATGAAGGGCACGCGCCAGCCCCAGACGTCGAAGCCTGCCTTGCCGACGATCGCCGTCGTTCCCAGTGTGACGATCAGTGACAGGAGAAACCCGCCGACGACCGACGCCTGGATGAAGCTGGTGAAGAACCCTCGACGCCCCTTCGGCGCGTGTTCGGCGACATAGATCGCCGCGCCGCCATATTCCCCGCCGAGCGCAAGGCCCTGAAGAAGGCGCAGGCCGACAAGCAGTGTCGGGGCCCAGATCCCGGCGGTAGCGAAGGTCGGCAGGAAACCGACCAACGCGGTAGCCAGCCCCATCAGGGTGATCGTCGCGAGGAAGGTGTATTTGCGGCCGATGCGGTCGCCAAGCACGCCGAACACCAGCGCGCCGATCGGCCGGACGCCGAACCCCGCGCCGAACGTCGCGAGGCTGAGCAGCAGGCCGGCGGTCGGATTGTCGCTCGGGAAGAACAGTCGCCCCAGCAACGCGGCGAGCGTGCCGTAGACGAAGAAGTCATACCACTCGAACACCGTGCCGAGCGACGACGCGACGATGATCAGCCGGTCGCGCTGCGGGTCGAGGACCACCGGTCCCGCTTCGCTGCCGATCTCGGCCACCGCCGCACTCGTCGCCATCACCGTCTCCCCAGCATCGTCATACGAAGCACGGCGCGCCGCGACAAGCGCAGCGGATCACGCCGGGGGATCGGCGATCATCGCGGTGAAGCGCGCCTCGGCGGCGACCTTGCCGTCGACCGTCGCGCGGCCGGCGAACTTGCACACCGTCGCCCGCCGTTGGACGAACTCGACCTCGAGGTGGAGCAGGCAACCGGGCTCGACCGGCGCACGGAACTTCGCCTCCTCGATGGCCATGAAATAGACCAGCTTGCCGCTGTCCTTGAGGTCCATCGACAGGATGGCGAGGACGCCGGCGGTCTGCGCCAGCGCCTCGACGATCAGGACGCCGGGCATGATCGGTCGCCCGGGGAAATGCCCGGCGAAGAACGGCTCGTTGCCGCTCACCGCCTTGATGCCGCGCGCCGACACCCCGAGGACGATGTCCTCGACACGGTCGACGAGCAGCATCGGAAAGCGGTGCGGGATCAGCGCCGCGATCGCGCGCGCGTCGACCGGGGGATGCCCGGCCGACGACGGCGCGACGTCGGTCACCGGCCTACTTGCCGGCCGTCGCGGCGGGAGCCGTCGTCGACACGCGCGGCAGCGCCTTGTCGAGGCGGGCGATGACGTCGGTCGTCACGTCGATCGCCGACGCGTGCTGCAGCGTCGCGCCCTCGGCGAGGACGATCGTCGCGCCGCGCTCGCGCATCACCGCGGTGATGATCGGCTGCGCGGCGTCGTTGAGCTGCTTGATGACGTACTGGCGCGACAGCTGGAAATCGCGATCACGCTTCTGCAGGTCCTGCTCGGCGGTCTGCTGACGACGCTGGAAGTCCTGCACCTTCGCCTGGAACGCGGTGACGACGGCGGGGGCCGCGCCCTGCGCCGGGGCAGTCTTCTGCAGCGTCTCGCCCTCCGACCCGAACTGGGTGCGGAGCGACGCGAGCCGCGCCTGATTGGCGTCGTTGCGCGACTTGAGGTCGCCCGCCGCCTGCTTGCCGGCGACGGAGTCGCCGATCACGCGGTCCATGTCGACGATGATGACGACCGGCGGCGGCAGGGTCTGGGCGAGCGCCGGGGCCACGAAGGCAAACGGCGCGGCAATGGCAAAGGTAAGCGTCTTGAGCATGGTCTTCATCAGAACTGTGTCCCTACGTTGAATTGGAAGATCTTGGGGTTGTCGCCCGGCTGCTTGAGCAGGGCCTTGGCGAGGTCGAAGCGGAACGGCCCGAACGGCGAATTCCACGACAGCCCGACGCCGACCGCGACGCGCGGGCTGGCCGAATTGCCGAGGAACGCCTCGTCGAAGCCGGCCGTTCCGTTGTTGGCCGAACACGCGCCGGCCCCGAACGACGAGGTAACGTGCAGGTTCGGCTGACCGGCGGCGTTGGTCGTCCCCGCCGGAGCCTGGACGCAGCTCGTCGCCGGCGTCGGCAGCTTGAACACCGCCCCGACGTCGGTGAAGATCGACGGCCGCAGCCCGAGCTCGGCCCCGGCGGCACCGAGCGGGATCTGCACCTCGACGCGCCCGCGGTAGTACGTCTCGCCGCCGAGCGCGTCGTCGGTGTAGTTGTTGCGGTTGGGATCGACCGTCCCGTCGGCCAGCAACGGCTCGCGCAGCACGCGCGGCCCGACGCCGCGGATCGCGAAGCCGCGGATCTGCCCTTCGCCGAGGAAGAAACGGTCGGTCAGCCGGACCGACTGGCCACCATAGCCGAAGATATAGCCTGCCTCGCCACCGATGTTGAGAATGAACCCGCTGCTGCCGAACAGCGGCCGGTAATAGTCGTAGTTCGCCTTGGTCCGCAGATACTTGACCCCGGTCAGGACGCCGGCGAGGTCCTGGCTGAAGACGAAGCGCTGGCCGCGGCTCGGCCGGTTGGGGTTGTTGACGCTGTTGTAGATCAGGCTGTAGCCGACCGACGACGTCGTGTAGCTGCCGACCGCGTCGCACAGATAGCGGCCGGCCTTGATGGGATCGCAGATCAGGTTGCTGGGATTGTTCGGATCGGGCGAGTAATAGGTGTTGGGGTCGAGCGTGACGTTCTCGCGGCTGAGGCCATAGCGCAGCGATGCCGCCCAGAACTCCGTGATCGCGAAGCCGGTGCGGATCTGGAAGCCGGTCGTCGTGTCGGAATAGGTCGTGTTGCGCTGGTCGCCGGTCACCGTGTTGAACGCGTTGTAATCGCGACGGAACACGTCGAAGCCGAGCGCGAGGTTGCGGCCGAACAGATACGGCTCGGTGAAGCCCGCCTGGATCGACTTCGAATAGCTCGAGATGTTCGCCGACAGGCGCAGCTCCTGCGCCCGCCCGCGGAAGTTGCGCTGGGTGATCGAGCCGCTGAGGATGAGGTTCTCGAGGCTCGAATAGCCGGCCGAAACCTCGAGGCTGCCGGTCGACTTCTCCTGGACGTTGGCCTCGAGGATCACCTTGTCGGGGGCCGAGCCGGGCTTCTGCTCGATCTCGAGCTTGTCCTGGAAGAAGCCGAGGCCCTGCAGCCGGTCGCGCGACCGCTTGACCTTGAGCGTGTTGAACGCGTCGCCCTCGGCGAGGCGAAACTCGCGGCGGATCACCGAATCCTTGGTGCGGACGTTGCCGTTGATGTTGATCTTCTCGACATAGACGCGCGGCGCTTCCGCGATCTGGAAGTCGATGTTCATCTCGCGCTTTTCTTTGTCGCGATTGAAGTTCGGCCGGATTTCGGCGAACGCGTAGCCGAGCAGGCCGGCGGTCTCCTGCAGCGTATCGACCGTGTTCTCGATCTTCTGGGCGTTGTACCAGTCGCCCTTCTTTTCGGTCAGCAGCTTCTTGAACGTGTCCGCCTTGATGTCGCGGATGTCGGATTCGATCGTTAGGTCGCCGAAGTGATAGCGCTCGCCCTCGTCGACGACATAGGTGACGATGAAGTCCTTGCGGTCCGGCGTCAGCTCGGCGACGGCCGAGACGACGCGGAAGTCGGCATAGCCATTAGTCAGATAGAACTGTCGCAGCTTCTGCTGGTCGTACGCCAGTCGGTCGGGGTCGTAGGTGTCGTTCGACGTGAAGATGCGATAGGCGCGCGCCTGACGCGTCGCCATCACCGCGCGCAGCTGCGAATCCTTGAAGCGGTGATTGCCGAGGATGTTGATCTGGCGGACCTTCGACTTGCTGCCCTCGCTGATCTCGAAGACGACGTCGACGCGGTTCTGGTCGAGCTGGACCATCTTCGGCTCGACCGCCGCCGAGAAACGCCCCGAGCGGCGATAGACCTCGAGGATGCGGCTGACATCGGCGCGCGCCTTCGAGCGGGTGAAGATCTGGCGCGGGGCCATGCGGATCTCCTCGCGGACCTTCTCTTCCTTGACCCGCTTGGCCCCCTCGACGAGAATCCGGTTGATGACCGGGTTCTCCTTGACCGAAATGGTCAGCGTGCCGTTGTCATCGAGGATCGTCGCGTCGGCGAACAGCTCGCTCGCGTAGATTTCCTTGAGCGCCTTGTCGAGCCGGTCACGGTCGTAGGCGTCGCCGACATCGAGGTTGATGTACGACCGTACCGTCTCCGGCTCAAGCCGCTCGGTGCCCTTGATGATGATCGCGCGGACCGTGCCGCTGGTGTTCGGCACCGGCGTCGGGAAGGTGTTGGTCGTGTCGGGTGCGAGCAGCGAGGGCGTCGCCGGGGCCTGCGCCAGCGCCGGGTGACCGAGCGTTGTCGTGGCGAGCAGCACCAGCGTCAGCGCGCGGGCGCGCCGCGCATGAATCCGCGCAGGCGTCGCGCCCCGGCGCGGTCCCATGGGCCGCGACGCCGGATTCGACGCTATAAGATCAGTCACGCAGTAACCCGCCCTTCAACCTGCCGCCCAGCCTTCAGCAACCGTGCCGCGCCCGCCCCCGCGAACCACCCCCTCAACCGAACAGCCCCGACAGACGCTGCCATGCCCCGATGCCCGCCAGATCGTTCCACGTCAGGAAGACCATCAGCGACATCAACGCGGCGAACCCCGACAGGAAGGCCCATTCATGGACCTGCGGTGCCAAAGGTCGCCGCCGAACGGCCTCGACCGCGTAAAGGAACAGATGTCCCCCGTCCAGCATCGGAACTGGCAGGAGGTTGATGAATCCCAGATTAATCGAGACGAACGCGATGAACTGGATGAGATTCGGTAGTCCCAGCGCCGCCGCCTGCCCCGAAATCTGCGCGATCTTGATCGGGCCGCCGAGCTCGCTCGCCGCCCGGTGCCCGGTGATCACTTCGCCGAGACCGCTGGCGATCAGCCGGATCAGCGCCGCTACCTCGCGCACCGCTTCGACCAGCGCCGTGCCCGGACCGCAGCGTTCGCGCACCGCGCCGCCGCTCAGCACGCCGAGCCCGAGGTGGCGCGACGGGTGGCCCGCCGCGTCGGGGGTCACGATCATCGCTCGCGTCAGGGTGACGCGAAACGTGCCGCCGTCGCGCCAGACGGTCGCCGTGACCGGGCCGCCGCCGTCGTGCGCGACGCCCGCAACGATGTCGTCGAACGTCCGGACCGGCGCGCCGTCAAGCGCGACGATGCGGTCGCCGGGCGCGAGGCCGGCGCGCGCCGCCGGGCTGCCGGCGACGACCTTCGCCACGACGGCCGGCGTCATCCACCGCCCATCGACCATGAAGAAACCGGCGAAGATCAGAATCGCGAACAGGAAATTGGTCAGCGGCCCGGCGAGGATGACGAGCGCGCGCTGCCATAGCGGGCGGAACTGGAACATGACGGCGCGCTCGGCCGGAGTGGCGTCCGCGGCATCGGCCGGCCGGCTCGCGGCGTCGGCATCGCCGGCGAACTTGACGTAGCCGCCGAGCGGCAGCAGCCCGACCTTCCACCGCGTCCCGCGGGCGTCGGTCCAGCCGGCGATCTCGCGGCCGAAGCCGATCGCGAAGGCGTCGGCCTTGATCCCGAACAGCCGGCCCATGAGGTAATGGCCCATCTCGTGGACGAAGACGAGGACGCCGATGACGACCGCGAAGGTCGCCAGCGTCAGGCCGATTCCCGGTTGCGGCAGTGTCGTCACGCCTGTCTCCTCGCCGCGGCCGCCGCCTGCCGCGGTTTCGCCGCAGACACGCCGCGCCGCGAAACCGCGGCCAGCGCCGCACGCCTAGCCGCGCTATCGATCGCGACGACTTCGTCGAGCGACGCGACGCCGCCGGCTCCGACGCGGCTCAGCGTATCGGCGACGATTGCGGCAATATCGAGGAAGCCGATCTCGCCGGCAAGGAAGGCGGCGACGGCGACCTCGTTCGCCGCGTTGAGGATGCACGGAGCCGAGCCCCCCGCCCGCAGCGCATCGGTCGCGAGGCCGAGCGCCGGGAAGCGGTCGTAATCGGGAGCCTCGAACTCGAGGCGCGCGACCGCCGCGAGGTCGAGCCGCGCCGACGGCGTCGCCATGCGCTCCGGATACGCCAGGCAATAGGCGATCGGCGTCCGCATGTCGGGCGAGCCGAGCTGGGCGAGCATCGATCCGTCGATATATTCGACGAAGCTGTGGACCACCGACTGTGGGTGAACGATCACCTCAAGCTGGTCGGGGGTGACGGGGAACAGGTGGGCCGCCTCGATCAGCTCGAGCCCCTTGTTCATCAGCGTCGCCGAATCGACCGAGATCTTCGCCCCCATCGACCACACGGGATGGGTGCACGCCTGCGCCGGGGTGACGTGACGCATCTCGTCGGCCGTCGACCGGCGAAACGGTCCGCCGCTCGCGGTGACGATGATCCGCGTCACGCGCTCGGGGTGGGCGTGATCGAAGACCTGGAAGATCGCGTTATGCTCGCTGTCGACCGGCAGCAGCACCGCCCCGGACCTGACCGCCGCGGCGCGGACAAGGTCACCGGCGCAGACCAAAGTCTCCTTGTTGGCGATGGCGAGCGTCGCGCCGCGTTCGACCGCGGCCAGCGTCGGTTGCAGGCCCGCCGCCCCGACGATCGCCGCGACGACGATCTCGGCCGGCCGCTTGGCGGCGTCGCACAGCGCTGCCTTGCCCGCCGCGGCCTCGATGCCGGTGCCGGCGAGCGCATCCTTGAGCGCGGCGTAGCACCCCTCGTCGGCGACGACGGCGAGCTTCGCGTTCACCGCGCGCGCCGACTGCGCGAGCGCGGCGACGTCGCAGTTGGCCGTCAGTGCCTCGACCGCCCACGCGTCAGGCGCGCGCATCAGCAGGTCGAGCGTCGACGCCCCGACCGACCCGGTCGCGCCAAGGACGGTGATGGTGCGCCGGCTCATGCCGTCACCGCCGCAATCACTGCAGCAACGACAGCGACTGGAACGAGACCGTCGATCCGGTCCATCACACCCCCGTGCCCCGGCAGCAGAGTGCCCGAGTCCTTAACGCCGGCCCGGCGCTTCAACCAACTTTCGAACAAGTCACCGCCGACGGCGATCCAAGCGAGGACCACACCAAGCGATGCGTAGCGCAGACCGATGCGGGCGATGGAAGCTGTTCCACCGAGCAGCACCGGCCACACCGCCGCGTTCGCTATGAAGACGCCGGCCGCGCCAGCGATCACGGTCGCCGCAGCGATCCCGCCCGCCACGCCCGCCCAAGTCTTGTTGGGGCTGATCGCCGGTGCGAATCTCGCTCCCCCGACGGCACGGCCAACGAAGAAGGCGCCGATGTCGGTCGCCCATACGATTGCGAAGAGCAATGCCACGGAAATGATTCCGTCCGGCCTCGCCCGCAGCCACAGCAGCGCCACCATCGGCAGCCCACAGTACAGCAGCCCCGCCGCGACCCAGAAAGCGCGGCTACGGTCGAACCCGCGCATGAACAGACCGATCCCCCCGGCGCTCGCCGCGAGCACGATCAGCGCGTCGGCGGCTGAGACGTAAACCGTCACCCCCGCGACGAACGCCAGCGCGGCGAGGCTCGCCAGCCGGAAGCCCCGCGGCACGCCGTGCATCACGCTCCATTCCGCGCTCATCAGCAGGACGGCGGCCATGACCAGCGCGGTGAAGGCAACGCCCCCCGCCCACACCGCCGCGATCGCCACCGCCGCCAGCGCGACGCCGACGACGACGCGCGTGAGCAGCCCGCCCGACGTTCGCGGGGCGGTCCCCGGCGTGGCCATGCTAACGCCCGCCATAACGACGGTCGCGCTGGCTGAACGTGGCGACGGCGGCGGCCAGCGACGCCGCGCCGAAGTCGGGCCACAGCTCGTCGGTGAAGACCAGCTCGGCGTACGCCGCCTGCCACATCAGGAAGTTCGACAGGCGCTGCTCGCCGCTCGTCCGGATGACGAGGTCGGGCGGCGGCAGGCCGGCGGTGTCGAGCCGCGCCTCGACCGCGGCGGCGTCGATCGCGGCGGGCGCGATCCGCCCCGCCGCGACGTCGGCCGCCAGCGCGCGCGTCACGCGGAGCAGTTCGTCGTGCGACCCGTAGTTGAGCGCCAGCACCAGCGTCATCTTCGTGTTGGCCGCCGTCAGCGTCCGCGCCTGATCAAGCATCAGCGTGACGTCGTCGCTGAGCGCCGCGGTGTCGCCGATGAAGCGCAGGCGGATGCCGTTGGCGTGGAGCTCGGCGATCTCGGTTCGCAGGTAATGGCGCAGCAGCCCCATCAGGTCGCTGACCTCGTCAGCCGGCCGCCGCCAGTTCTCGCTCGAGAAGGCGTAGAGTGTCAGCACCTCGATTCCGAGCCCCGGCGCGGCCTCGACCACTTTGCGCACCGCCTCGACGCCCTTCCGGTGACCCATGACGCGCGGCAGGTGGCGCGCCTTGGCCCAGCGGCCGTTGCCGTCCATGATGATCGCCACGTGACGCGGCGGCGCGCCCGGCCCGTCGCCGGCGGCGAGCGCGTCGCGAAGCTGGTCGCGATTGGCCGGACGCAGGCTCACTTGCCGAGGATTTCCTTTTCCTTGGCGGCCGACGTGGCGTCCATCTCGGCGGTGATCCGGTCGGTGATCTTCTGGACCTCGGTCTCGAGCTTCTTCTGCTCGTCCTGGCTGATGTCGCCCTTCTTCTCGGCCGCCTTCAATCCCTCCATGCCGTCGCGGCGGACGTTCCTCACCGCGATCTTCGCCTTCTCCGAATATTGCGAGGCGAGCTTGGCGAGTTCCTTGCGCCGCTCCTCGGTCAGGTCGGGAATCGGCAGGCGCAGCGTCTGGCCGTCGGTGATCGGGTTGAGGCCGAGGCCCGCAGAGCGGATCGCCTTCTCGACCATCTGGACGTTCGACTTGTCCCAGATCTGGACCGACAGCATCCGCGATTCGGGCGCGGTGACGGTGGCGACCTGCGACAGTGCCATGTTCGAGCCATAGACCTCAACCGTCACCCGGTCGAGCAGCGACGTCGACGCGCGCCCGGTACGCAATCCGGCCAGGTCGCTCTTCAGCGCGTCGACCGCTGAGTTCATCCGCCGCTCGAGGTCGGCCTTGTGCGCGACCGGATCAAAGACTGCCATTGTTGTCCTCCCCGCCGACCGTCGTCGACACGCCCTCGCCGGCGAGGACCGCCGTCAGGCTGCCCTCGGCGCGGATGTTGAAAACGACGATCGGAATGTCGTTGTCGCGGCACAGCGCCACCGCACTCGCGTCCATCACCTTGAGGTCGTCGGCCAATACCTTGCCGAAGCTCAGCGTCTCATACCGCGTCGCGCCCGCCACTCGTTTCGGATCGGCGTCGTAGACCCCGTCGACGCTGGTGCCCTTGAACAGCGCGTCGCAGCCCATCTCGGCGGCGCGCAGCGCGGCGGCGGTGTCGGTGGTGAAGAACGGGTTGCCGGTGCCGCCGGCAAAGATCACCACCCGGCCCTTCGCGATGTGACGTTCGGCGCGCCGCCGGATGTATGGCTCGCAGACGCTCGCCATTGGGATCGCCGACTGGACGCGGGTGTCGACGCCGGCCTGTTCGAGCGCGTTCTGGACGGCGAGCGCGTTCATCACCGTCGCCAGCATCCCCATGTAATCGGCGCTGGCGCGGTCGAAGCCCTTCGCCGCCGCCGCCAGCCCGCGGAAGATGTTGCCGCCGCCGACGACGAGGCACAGTTCATAGCCCGCGTCGCGCGCCGCCTTAATCTCGACCGCGATGCGCGCCGTTTCGGCCGGGTCGATGCCGTACTGGCCCGACCCCATCAACGCTTCGCCCGACAGCTTCAGCAGGATGCGCTTGTACGCTGGGCGAGCCATGGGGGCGGGACAACTCCGGGGAAGCGGTGCGACATTAGGTGCGCCGGGCGGCAATGGGAAGCCCGGCAGGTTCCAACTTCTACCGTCATCCCCGCTGAAGCGAGGATCGATCTCCTGACGCTTCGGGAGATGGGTCGCCGCTTTCGCGGGGATGACGGAGAAAAGCGCTAAGCCGTCGGTTCCTTTTCCGGCTCGGTAACCGGTGCCTTTACCCCCGACGCCGCGGCGACTTCCGCCGCGAAATCCGTCGCCGCCTTCTCGATGCCCTCGCCGAGCTGGAAGCGGACGAACTCGGTCACCGTGATCGGCGTGCCGGCGGCCTTGGCCGCGGCGGCAACGACGTCGCCGACCTTCGACTTGCCGTCGATGACGAAGACCTGCGTCAGCAGCGCGTTCTCCTGGCGGTACTTCTTGACGCCGCCCTCGATCATCTTCTCGACGATCTCGACCGGCTTGCCCGATCCGGCCGCCTTTTCACGCGCAATGGCGCGCTCGCGCTCGACGACCGCCGGGTCAAGGCCGTTCTCGTCGAGGGCCAGCGGGTTCGCCGCGGCGATGTGCATCGCGATCTGCCGGCCGAGCGGCTCGAGGACATCGGCCGGGGCCGCCGACTGCAGCCCGACGAGCACGCCGATCTTGCCGAGGCCGCTGACCACCGCATTGTGGACGTACGACACGACGACGCCCTCGCTGACCTCGACGATCTTGGCGCGGCGCAGCGACTGGTTCTCGCCGATCGTCGCGATATTGTGGGTCAGAACATCCTTTACAGTCATGCCGTCGCGCTCGGGATACAGCGCCTCGGCCAGCAGCGCGACGTCGTCGCCATGCGTATGCGCCATGCCGGTCACGGTGCGGACGAAGCTCTGGAACTGATCGTTCTTGGCGACGAAGTCGGTCTCCGAATTGACCTCAACGACGGCACCCTTTGTGCCGCCGACGGTGACACCGACCAGCCCCTCGGCCGCGGTCCGCCCGGCCTTCTTGGCCGCGCTGGCGAGACCCTTGGTCCGCAGCCAGTCGACCGCAGTCTCCATGTCGCCGCCCGTCTCGGCGAGCGCCTTCTTGCAGTCCATCATGCCCGCGCCGGTGCGGTCGCGCAGGTCCTTGACCATGCTCGCGGTGATGTCGGCCATGGGGGATGCTCCTTCATTCAATCAGCAGGACACGTCATGCCCACGCCGACAGCGACCCATACTCGGCAAATGGCGGGAAGCAGGGGTCCCCGCCGGCGCGGGAATGGCGAAATGTGGGTTAAGCGCTCGCGCCCTCGGGCTCGGCGACGTGGACGCCGACCTCGGCCAGTGCCGCGATATGCTCCTCAGCAACCGCATCGGCCATCGAGGTCAGCGCACTCTCCTGCACCTCGGGCTCGGCGGCGAACTCCATCGGCGGCTCGTCGAGCGCGCCGAGGTCGATGCCCTGGTTCGCCTGGCGGCCCTGCCGCGCCTCGAGGATCGTGTCGGCGATGGCGTTGCAATACAGCAGGATCGCGCGGCTCGCGTCGTCGTTGCCCGGCACCGGGAAGGCGATGCCGCTCGGGTCGGTGTTGGTGTCGAGGATGGCGATGACCGGGATGCCGAGCGTCGCGGCTTCCTTGATCGCCAGCTCTTCCTTGTTGACGTCGATGACGAAGATGATGTCGGGCAGCCCGCCCATGTCGCGGATGCCGCCGAGCGACAGCTCGAACTTGTCACGCTCGCGGGTCAGCTTGAGGACTTCCTTCTTGGTCAGGCCGGCGGTGTCGCTCGACAGCTGCTCCTCGAGCGTCTTGAAGCGCTTGATCGACCCCGAGATCGTCTTCCAGTTGGTCAGCATCCCGCCGAGCCAGCGGTGGTTGACGTAATACTGCCCCGACCGGCGCGCGGCCTCGGCGAGCGGGTCCTGCGCCTGACGCTTGGTACCGACGAACAGCACCTTGCCGCCGGACGCGACGGTGGCGCGGACGAAGTCGAGCGCGCGCGCGAACAGCGGCACGGTCTGCGACAGGTCGATGATGTGGACGCCGTTGCGGTCGCCGAAGATGTAGGGCTTCATCTTCGGGTCCCAGCGGTGGGTCTGGTGGCCGAAGTGGGCGCCGGCCTCAAGCAGCTGCGCCATCGAGACGACGGGAGTCGCCATATTTTCTCTCCTCTTTCCGGTTGTTCCGCCGCAAGGGGTGTAACGGGCGAGCCCGGCACCGGAAGGGTTGCCCCTGCGTGAGTGGTTGACGTGAGACGGCGCGCTTAGCGGAAGGTGGGGCGGAAGGCAAGGGACGGAGAGTTGCGTCGGCTCGCGACCCAAAGGCCGTCATGCTGGCGAATGCCAGCATCCACGGTCGTGCCATGCACCGGGCTGGCCGTATTGCCCGAACATGGATGCTGGCGTGCGCCGGCATGACATCATGGGATGAGATGTACTCTTTCCACCGCTCTCGGCTGCCGTCGCGAAGGACTACCCACCACCGCCAAACCGTAATATCGCCGTGCCACCATGGGCGGGGCGGACGGAGATGGCGATGGCGCGGACACTGACATGGCTGCTCGGGATCGCCGCCGCGCTGCTCGCCGCACCCCTCGCCGCCGCGACCGCCCCGCCCACCCCCAAGCTCATCGTCGCCATCTCAGTCGACCAGTTCTCCGCCGGGCTGTTCGACCAGTATCGGGTGCGCTTCACCGGCGGGCTGAAGATGCTGCAGGCCGGCGTCGTCTTTCCCAACGGCTACCAGAGCCACGCAGCGACCGAGACCTGCCCCGGCCACTCGACGATCCTCACCGGGCGGCACCCGGCGGCAACCGGCATCGTCGCCAACGGCTGGTACGACCGGAACGCAAAGGCCGCGGTCTATTGTATGCTCGACCCCGCTGGGCCGGTGCCGAACCGCCCCGATGCGCCGCGCGGGCCGGGCAATCTCAAGGTGCCGACCCTCGGCGAGTGGCTCAAGGCGGCGAACCCGGCGTCGCGCACCTTCGCGGTATCGGGCAAGGACCGTGGCGCGATCACCATGGCCGGCCACGGGGCCGACGGCACCTTCTGGTGGGACGACACGCTCGGCGGCTTCACGACGTACGTCCCGGCCGGCATGTCGGCCGAGGCACGGCTCGCCCCCGTCGCGGCGTACAACGCCGGCGTGTTCGCCGCTTGGCGGAAGAAGGCGCCGGTGTGGACCCCGCTCGACCCGCGCTGCCGGTTCGGCGAGGGGCCGCACCGCTATGCTGTGATGACCGTCGACCACGAGGTGCCGCCGGCGGGGTGGATCGCCCCGCCGCCCGGCGAGGACTTCCACCTCGATCCCTTCTTCCAGTCGTGGCTCCGCGCCTCGCCGATGTACGACAAGCTCGCCCTCGACCTCGCGGCGCAGCTGATCGACAGCCAGCATCTCGGCCGCGGGCCCGCCCCCGACCTGCTCGCCGTCAGCCTATCGGCGACCGACTATGTCGGCCATCGCTACGGCAGCGGCGGCCCCGAGCAGTGCGACAACCTCGCCCATCTCGACGCGATGCTGGGCGCGTTCCTCGCCAAGCTGACCGCGCTGCACGTGCCCGTCCTCGTCGTGCTGACCGCCGACCACGGCTCGATCGACGCCGCCGAGCGCCTCGCCGAGCACGGCTTCCCGGCGGTGCGCGTCGACGGCCGCAAGCTCGTCGCCGACGTCGGCGCGGCGGTTCAGGCGGAGCTGAAGCTCGACGCCAGCCCGCTGACCGGCGATCCGTACGAGATCACCATTGTCCCGCCGGCCGGGGCGAGCGCGAAGCTGATCGACCGCATCAGTGCCGCGACGGTCGCCGAGCTGCGCCGGCGGCCCGAGGTCTATGCCGTGTTCACCCGGGCCGAGGCGCTCGCCGCGATGCCGCCGAAGGGCAAGCCGGTCGACGAGCTGACGCTGCTCGAGCGCATCGCCGAATCGACCGACGCGGAGCGCAGCGGCGACGTCATGGCGGTGCTGCAGCCGTTCACCACGGTCGGCGTGCCGTTCGGGCTCGGGGACACGATCGGCGGCCACGGCTCGGTTTGGAACTACGACCGGCGGGTGCCGATCCTGTTCTGGTGGCCAGGTGCCGAAGGGTACGAGCAGCCGCTGCCGGTCGAGACGGTCGACATCGCGCCGACGCTGGCCGCGGTCGCCGGGATCGCGGCGCCGACCGTCGACGGCCGCTGCCTCGACCTCGACCGCACGGCGGCGACGACCTGCCGCTGAGCGGAGCGCAGCGCGCGGCAGTGGCGCCGCTCGCCGCGTCATCCTGGCGGAAGCGAACCCCTTCGCCGCTCGAGATGGGGACTACGTGCGCGCGGGCACAGTGCCGGACGACGCCGACGCGGGCTCGCCGCCCCGCTCGGGGTGTACGGCACGGAAGCGCAGGCGGACCTGCGCGCGACCGGGGGTGTCCGCGCGCTGATGCGGGCGCTGATGGGCGGGATGTCCGCGGCGGTAGCGGGTGTAGCCTTGGCGAAAGCCTTCGCTTGCCGAACCGCTGTGGTTGCTATTAACCCGGCGTCAATCGACCGCCGCCAGCGTTGCGGCGGCGACGCCGGGCAGTCGTTCGACCGTGGCGAAGACCTCGTTGTCGATCGAAAAGTCGTTGCCGAGCAACAGCTTCGCCCACTCGCCCGAGCCCAGTGCGACACGCGCGACGATTTCGCCGCGGCCGCCGCGCCGCGGGCCGACCAGCGCCGCCAGGCCCGCGACGGGGCCGGTTCCCGTGAGGTCGAGCGACAGCCGGCAATGCAGGCGATCCGCCAGCGCTTTCAACGGCTTGACCCCACGCACCGTGACCCGCGGCGTGTCCTCGCCGGGCCGCCACAGCAGCTCGCCCTGGACCAGAACGGCGTCGCCCGCCGCCACTGCCGCCAGTACCGCCGCCTGCGCCCCCTCGTCGAAGCAGCTCGCCGCATATTGCCCGCTGGTATCCGACAGGATCAGCTGCAAGTACTTGTCGGACTTGCCGTTTTGCGGAGTGCGCCACTTCGCTTCCTCGATCAGCCCGGCGAGCGTCGTCGGCAGCCGCCCGCCGCCCGGCGGCGGCGTCGACACCGCCAGATCGGCATAGGTCCGAACGCCCGACGCCTTGAGAACATGGGCGAATCCCTCGACCGGGTGGCCCGAGAAGTAGAAACCGAACGCGTCCTTCTCGTGCGCCATCGTCTCGGCGAGGGTCCACGCCTTGCCCGCGGGAACGAGCATCGCCAGCCCGCGGTCCTCGCTCGCGCCGAACATCGCCACCTGCAGGCTGTCGCGCGCCGCCGCCGCGCTCTGCGCCGTCCCCAGCATCGCCTCGGCGAGCGCGAACACCCCGCCGCGGTTGCGTTCGACGGCGTCGAACGCGCCGCTCCCAACCAAGGCCTCGAGCTGCCGCTTGTTGAGCAGCTTCGGATCGACCCGGCGGGCGAACTCGCTGATCCCGCTGAACTTCCCCCCCGCGACGCGCTCGTCGACCAGCCCGGCCATCGCCTTCTCGCCGACGCTCTTCAGCCCGGCGAGCGCGTAGCGGACCGCCCCGTCCTCGACCGTGAAGTCGGCGGCGCTGGCATTGATGCACGGCGGCAGGCACCTGACCCCCAACCGCCGCATGTCGTCGACAAAGATCGCGACGCGATCCGTATTGGTTATGTCGAACGCCATCGACGCGGCGTAGAACTCGACCGGATGGTGCGTCTTGAGCCACGCCGTGTGGTAACTGACCAGCGCATACGCCGCGGCGTGGCTCTTGTTGAAGCCATAGCCGGCGAACTTGGCGACGAGGTCGAAGATCGCCGCCGCCTGCCGCTTGTCGACGCCGTTCCGCGCCGCGCCCTCGGCGAAGCGCGCCTTCTGGGCATCCATCTCGGCCTTGATCTTCTTGCCCATCGCGCGGCGCAACAGGTCGGCCTCGCCGAGACTGTACCCGGCGAGGATCTGGGCGATCTGCATCACCTGTTCCTGGTAGATGATAACGCCGTACGTCTCCTTCAGTACGCCCTCCAGGCTCGGATGGAGATAGTCGGGCGTCTCTTCGCCGTTCTTGCGGCGGCCGAAGGCCGGGATGTTCTCCATCGGCCCCGGCCGGTAGAGCGCGCCGAGCGCGATGATGTCGGCAAAGCAGTCGGGCCGCACCTGCGTCAGCGCGCGGCGCATCCCCTCGCTCTCGAACTGGAACACCCCGACCGTCTCGCCTCGCGCGATCAGCCGGTAGGTCGCGGCGTCGTCGAGCGGCAGCGTCGCCAGATCGAGCGCGACACCGCGCTGGTTAAGCAGCTCCTTCGCCCGCTGCAGCACCGACAGCGTCTTCAACCCGAGGAAGTCGAACTTGACCAGCCCCGCCTTCTCGACCCACTTCATGTCGAACTGCGTCACCGGCATGTCGGACCGTGGATCGCGGTACATCGGCACCAGCTGGCTCAGCGGCCGGTCGCCGATGACGACGCCGGCGGCGTGGGTCGACGCGTGGCGCGGCAGGCCCTCGAGCCGCAGGGCGATCGCCAGCAGGTGCGCCACCTTGGGATCGCGGTCGCGCTCGGCGACGAGCTCCGACACGCCGTTCAGCGCCCGCTCGAGCGTCCATGGGTCGGTCGGGTGGTTCGGGATCAGCTTGGCGAGGCGGTCAATCTGGCCGTACGGCATCTGCAGGACCCGGCCGACGTCCTTCAGCACGGCGCGCGCCTTGAGTTTCCCGAAGGTGATGATCTGCGCCACCTGTCCGCGGCCGTAGCGCGTCTGGACGTAGCGGATGACCTCGCCGCGGCGGGTTTCGCAGAAGTCGATGTCGAAGTCGGGCATCGACACCCGCTCGGGGTTGAGGAAGCGCTCGAACAGCAGGCCGTGGTGGAGGGGATCGAGGTCGGTAATGGTCAGCGCCCACGCGACGACCGAGCCCGCCCCCGACCCGCGCCCCGGTCCGACCGGGATGCCCTGGCCCTTGGCCCACTGGATGAAGTCGGCGACGATCAGGAAGTAGCCGGCGAAGCCCATCGCCACGATGACGCCGGTCTCGAACGCCAGCCGGTCGCGGTAGGGCACGGCGGCATCGCCCTCTATCCCCAGCGCGGTGAGCCGCACCTCCAGTCCGGTCGCCGCCAGCTCGGCGAGCGCCGCGCCCTCGGCGGCGGGATCGCCGGCGAGGCTCGGCAGGATCGGCTCGCGCGACGGAGCCTTGTAGGCGCAGCGCTGCGCCACGACGAGCGTGTTCGCTGTCGCCTCGGGCAGGTCGGCGAAGGCGTCGAGCATCGCCGCCGCCGGCTTCAGCCAGTGCTCGGGATTCGACCGGCGGCGCTCGGCGGTCTCGACATAGGCCCCGTCGGCGATGCACAGCATGACGTCGTGCGCCGGGTGGACGCTCGCGTCGGCGAAGCGCGCCGGGTTGGTCGCGACGAGCGGCAGGTCGCGGGCGTCGGCCAGCGCGATCAGCCCGGCCTCGGCCGCGATCTCAACGGGATCGCCGCTGCGGCTCAGCTCGACGTACAGCCGCCCGGGGAACAGCTCGACCAGCGCATCGGCATAGGCACCCGCGTCCTGCCCGTCGGCGAGCAGCCGGGCGAGCGCCCCCTCCGGCCCCGCCGTCAGCGCCAGCAGCCCGGCGGTCCGCCCGGCCAGTCCCGGCAGCGTCAGGTGCGGCTCGTCGGCGGCGTCGCAGCCGAGGTGCGCCTCGCTGACGATGGCGATCAGATTGTCGTAGCCCGTCTTGTCCTGCGCCAGCAGCACGAGCCAGTCGCACGTCATCCGCCCGGCCGGCGTCCGGCTGCCGGGCCGCTCGACCGCGACCAGCGCGCCGATGATCGGCTGGACGCCGGCTCCGCGCGCCGCGTCGGAGAACTCCATCGCCCCGAACAGGTTGTTCCGGTCGGCGAGCGCGACGGCCGGCAGCTTCATCGTGGCGCACGCCGCGGCGATCGTCGCCGGCGTCATCGCGCCTTCGAGCATCGAATAGGCCGACTGGACGCGGAGGTGGACGAACGGGGCGTGGGGCATCGCGGCACGCTAGCCGACCCGCGCCGAGTCGGCCAAGCGCGCCGGCGAAGATGAACAAGTATACGAAGTAAGCGCCCACGCAGGTGTTTTTCATGGGTTGGAGGGGGCGGCGGCACCGTGGACCGCGCGGACCACCCGCGGTCCGCCCGCGGACCATTGTCCGCGGCGCGGTACCCGGCGACCCTCAGCAGGAACGGAATGCCGCGCCGGGTGTCGGGCGTCGCAAACCCGAAGTGCAAAACAGATTCACGCGGCGACGGTGGTCTGACCTGCCGTCGGAAGCTCACATACCTCACACGACGACGCCGACATCGAAGGCCTTGGCTCGCCGTGTTCATGATCGACGATATTCGCACAGCGATGAGAAAGAGCCGCGCCGCTCCCGTTGGTCCGACGTGGAGCGAAGATAGCACGGCGACGG
>CAHJWP010000005.1 GCA_903642255.1 Sphingomonadaceae bacterium
CAGCGTCATGCCGCCACCCGCGTCAGCGACACGCCGAGCCCGGCGCGCCGCCGCAGCCATAGGCTCGGCCGGTAGCGCGGGTCGCCGGTCGCCGCCTGCACCCCTGCGAGGATCGCCAGCACCCGCCGCGCCCCGATCCGGTCGCCGAGCGCCAGCGGGCCGATCGGATATCCGAGGCCGAGGCGCACCGCGGCGTCGATGTCGGCCGGCGTCGCGATGCCGCGCTGCGCGATCTCGCACCCGGTGTTGACGATCATCGCCGCGATCCGCTGGGCGACGAACCCCGGACTGTCGGCGATCACCGTCACCTTGCGGCCGTCGCTCGCCAGCAGCGCGTGCGCCGCGGCGGTCACATCGGACAGCGTCAGCGGCGAGCGCATCAGCGTCCGCCGCGCGACAAAATCGGGCAGCGGATCGACCGCGACCGTCCGTTCGGGATCGAGTCCGAGACGGACGGCAGCGGTCGACACGTCCTCCCCCCACAGCGACAGGATCAGCACGGGCGCGGACGCATCGTCGGGCGACGCGGCGGTCGCGAACCCCGCGGCGGCGCACAGGGCGATCAGCTCGACGTGGCGGTCACCGTCGCCGACCCACACGGTGCGGCGGACATCGGGCACCGGCGGCTCGGCCGGCTCGGCCTTCGCACCGTCGGGATAGGCGTAGAAGCCCTGTCCCGTCTTGCGGCCGAACAGGCCGGCCGCGAGGCGCGGCGGGACGAGCGCCGACGGCCGGTAGCGCGGGTCCTGCTGGAACTGGTCGTAGATCGACTGCATGACGCTGCCCGAGACGTCGAGCCCGGTCAGGTCGAGCAGCTCGAACGGCCCCATGCGGAAACCCAGCCCCTCGCGCACGATCCGGTCGACCCCGGCAAAGTCGGTGACCCCCTCCTCGACGAGCCGCAGCCCCTCGGTGTAGAGCGCGCGCCCGGCGTGGTTGATCAGGAACCCCGGCTGGTCGGTCGCCGCGACGGCGCGGTGGCCGGCTCCCTCGACCAGCGCGCGGAGCCGGTCGGCGACGGCGGGATCGGTGCGGATGCCGGGGATGACCTCGGCGATCTTCATCAGCGGGACGGGGTTGAAGAAGTGCAGCCCGGCGACGCGCTCGGGGTGGCGGCACCTCGCCGCGATGGCGCTGATCAGCAGCGACGAGGTGTTGCTGGCGAGGATACAGTCCGGCGCGACGACCGCCTCCAGCTCGGCGAACAGGCCCTGCTTGGCGTCGAGCCGCTCGACGATCGCCTCGACGACGATGCCGCACCCCGCGAGGTCGGCGACCGATGCCGCGACGCCGATCCGGCCGGCCATCGCGTCGCGCGCGTCCGCCGTCAGCGTGCCCTTCGCCACCTGGCGGTCAAGCATGCCGCAGACGAAGGTCCGCGCCTCGCCAGCGGCTGCCGCGTTGGCGTCGAACAGAAGGATGTCGTGGCCGGAGTAGGCGAACAGCTGGACGATGCCGCGGCCCATGACGCCCGCGCCGATGACGCCGATGATCTCGCTCATGTCGCTCGGGTCCTAGTTGGCGCGGCCGAGCAGCCCCCGGGCGATGACCTGCGCCTGGATTTCCGCCGCCCCCTCGAAGATGCTGAGGATGCGCGCGTCGCACAGCACGCGACTGATCTGATATTCGAGCGCGAAGCCGTTGCCGCCGTGGATCTGCAGCGCATTGTCGGCGTTCGACCAGGCCACACGTGCCGCCAGCAGCTTGGCCATGCCGGCCTCGATATCGCAGCGCTTGTCGGCGTCTTTCTCGCGCGCCGCGGCATAGGTCAGCTGGCGGGCGATCATCGTCTCGACCGCCATCGCACCGAGCTTGCCGCCCACACGCGGGAAGGTGATCAGCGGCTCGCCGAACTGGACCCGGTCGAGAGCGTAGCGCAGGCCGAGTTCGAGCGCGTTCTGCGCCACGCCGACAGCGCGCGCCGCGGTCTGGATGCGCGCGCTCTCGAACGTCTCCATCAGCTGCTTGAATCCCTGCCCCTCGACCCCGCCGAGCAGCGCGTCGCCGGCCACTGCGAAGCCGTCGAAGGCGAGCTCGTACTCCTTCATTCCGCGGTAGCCGAGCACCTCGATCTCGCCGCCGGTCATGCCGGCCGCGGGGAATGGTTCGGCGTCGTCGCCGCGCGGCTTGGCGGCGAGCAGCATCGACAGGCCGCGGTAGCCGCCCGCCGCCGGATCAGTGCGGACCAGCAGGGTCATCAGGTCGCTGCGCGCGGCGTGGGTGATCCACGTCTTGTTGCCGTCGACGCGCCACCCTTCCGCCCCGGCCGCATCGGTCGTTCGGACCGCCCGCGTCCGCAGGCTGGCGAGGTCGGAGCCGGTGTTGGGTTCAGTGAATACCGCCGTCGGCAGGATCTCGCCGCTGGCGAGGCGCGGCAGGTAATGCGCCTTCTGCGCCTCGGTTCCGCCGAGGCGGATCAGTTCGGCGGCGATCTCCGACCGCGTGCCGAGCGAGCCGACGCCGATATAGCCGCGCGACAGTTCCTCCGAGACGACGCACATCGCCAGCTTGCCGAGGCCGGACCCGCCATATTCTTCCGGGATCGTCAGTCCGAAGACACCGAGTTCCGCCATCGCCGTAACAACGTCCAGCGGGATATAGTCGTTGCGCAGGTGCCAGCCGTGCGCGTGCGGCGCGACGCGGTCGTCGACGAAGCGGTGGAACTGGTCCGCCATCATGTCGAGCAGGTCGTCGCCGAGCGCCGTCCGCGCCATTTCCCCCGCGCCGAGCAGCGCCGCGATCCGCACCCGCGCATCGCCGCCGCCCGCCGCGATCAGCGCGGCACAATCAGCATCGCCGAGCAGCGCCGCCGCGTCCGCCGCCAGCCCGAGGTCGCCCGGCCGCACCGTCTCGACCTGACTCATCGCGATGCCGCCGCCGAGCTGCGCGAGATACTCGCCGAAGCCGCAGACGAGGATCAGCCGCTCGACCTCGCGCAAGCCGCCATCGCCGGCCAGCGCCTCGGCCCAGCCGAGCAGCGCGCGCAGGCCCGCGGCATAGGTGAACAGCCACGCGAGCCCGTGCGCCGCATGCTGATGCCGGTTGACCAGCGCTGCATCGACCTTGCCGCCCGGCGCGACGAGCGCCGCCGTCGCCGCGCGGGCGTGGGCGCAGTAGCGCTCGACCGCGGCGAGGGCGGTATGACAGCGCGCGGTCAGCGCGGCGTCGGCGTTCGGATCGTCGAGGGCCATGGCCGACTGTATCAGCTCTTGCGCTGCAGCCGCTTGGCCTTTTGCCGTTCGCGCCATGCGGTCATCAGTCGCTTCGGTTCGTCGGACGTATGCGCCCGGCCGACCGCGCGCACCCCGGCCTGGACCGCGTCGGCGATCGACATCTGCTCCCAGTCGCGGCACAGTTCCTTCTGGATGCGGATCGCGCGCGGCCCCGCCATGCAGATCGAGTGGACCCAACGCTCGATGGCCGCGTCGAGCTCGTCGGGGGCGACGAGCTTCTCGATATAGGTGAAGTGGTACGCCTCCTCGGCGGAGATCATCTCGCCGGTGAAGACCAGCTCCATCGCCTTGCCCCAGCCGGTCAGGCGCGGGATCAGGCACGCCTCCATGCCCGACGGCACGCCGTACTTGACCTCGGGCATGCCGAAGCGCGACCGGGTCGAGGCGACGCGCATGTCGCATGCCGTGGCGATCTCCATACCCGCACCGAGGCAATAGCCGTCGATCCGGGCGATCACCGGCACCGGCACGCGGCGGATGCTGTCGCAGGCGTGGTGGGTCGTCTTGCTGCCGCGTTCGGCGACGACGTGATCGGGGAATTCCGACATCTGGCCGATGTTCGCCCCGCCGATGAACGCCTCGGTTCCTGCACCGGTCAGCACGACGCAGCGCAGGTCCGCCTCCTGCGATACCTCGGCCATCTTCTCGGCGAGCAGCGCGCGCCCCTCGACCGGCAGGGCGTTCTTCTTCTCGACGTTGTTGACGATGACATAAGCGACGCGGCCGCCTTCCGACCGCGCCTCCCACCGCACGAGGATCAGGTCCTCGCGGTCGTAGTGCGGTTCAGCCATCGACGCCATCGTCACATCCATTCCGTTCGTTCCAGCCCGCGGTCGTCGCGCGCATCGGCGTCTGGCGCAGGCAAATTGCCGGACTGTCATCTGCGAAGCGGGACGACCGTAACAAGTCAGTTTTGATGCACCGGAAATGAGGCGAACTCATCCCCGCCATCACCGCAGGTCAACCGACTGAACGTGCCCGGTGTCGGACGCCGCGATGATGGTGTCGAGCAGGCGGTGCAGCTCGAGCCCCGTGCCGAAATCGGGTGCCACCGGCCCGCCGCTGCGGATGGCGGCGGCCAGTCCGCGATAGAGGTGCGCGACGTTGACCAGCGTGGCGTGCGGCACGTCGACTCCCGGATACGGCTGGACGGTCGGCAGGCCGGCGGGGATGTCGCCGCTGTCGGCGACGGGGATCGCGGCGAGCGACCGCTCCGGCAGCGTCGCGCCGGTCAGGGTCAGTTCGCTCATCTGGAAGTTGAGCGGTCCCGGCCAGCCGACTGCCAACGTGCCCGTCTCGCCGAACACTTCGAGCGCGATGGCGTGCCCGGCGACGACACCGCCCGAAATGCAGATCGACAGCGCCGCGCCGCTCACCATCAGGCCCGACACGAGGATTTGGTCGGGCGCGTCCTTGGCCACGCGTTCACCGGTTTCGACGACCTCGACCGCGTCGAACTGCGTTGCGACGACCCCGGCGAGGCTGGCGATGTCGCCGGCGACGAAACGCAGCGCGTCGATCGCATGGCCGCCTTGGATGTTGAGGGTACTCGCCCCGTTGGCCTTGTCGATGACGTACAGCCCCTCGCGGCTGCGCCGTCCGCCGCCGCCGGGGAGCGCGCAGGCGAGGCGGACGGCGATGACGCGGCCGATATGGCCATCGGCGACCAGCGTCTTCGCCCGGAGCAGCGCCGGGGCGCCGCGCGCCTGCAGGCCGACCATCGCGCGGACGCCCTTCGCCGCCGCCAGCGCCGCCATCTCGGCGGCCTGCGCCGTCGTCGCCGCCAGCGGCCATTCGCAGTAGACGTGCTTGCCGGCGGCGAGCGCGAGCATCGTCAGCCGGTAATGGTCGGGAGCCTTGACCGTCACGGCGACGAGATCAACGTCAGGGCAGTCGATCAGCGCCTGCGGATCGGTGAAGGCGTGGCGCGCACCGAACGCCGCCGCGCTGCGCTCCGCCGTCTCGGCCCGCGTCGTCGCGACGGCGACGAGGTCGAAATCGTCGAGCCGGTGGAGCACGGGCACGTGGACCGAGCTGCCCCAGCCCTTGTCGGGATTGGCCCCGATGATGCCGACGCCGATCGTCACGTCGCCGATCCCGCGCCGCCGACGACCGCTGACGGGGTGTCCGCCGCGGTGGCGGGACGGCGCGAAATGGGCCCGGTCGGGGCACGCGCTGGGATCGGGCCGGTATCGGCGTGGTATCGCGGGCGGTCCGCGTCGGGTCTCATGAAATCATCGCCTTGGACCCCTTGCCCGGTCGCATCCAGAACGGCATATACTCCGGTTATTAGAACGGGCGGCGCGGATCAAGCGGGAAGGGAGCCGACGCGAAATGACCGGCGGACCCGTCCTGCAGCGGTCGCTGGCCGAGCTCGCGGCGTGGCAGAGCGGTCCGGCCGAGGAAGTGATCGACCCCGGCCTGCCGATCGTCGACGCTCATCATCACATGTGGTGGCGCCCGCCCGAGGCGTATCAACTGCCTGAAATCCTTGCCGATACCGGCTCGGGCCATAATGTCCGCGCGACCGTCTTCGTCCAATGCACGGCGATGTACCGCGCCGATGGTCCCGAGGCCTTCCGCCCGGTCGGCGAGACCGAATATGTCGGCGGCGTCGCGGCGATCAGCGCCAGCGGCCTGTTCGGCGACACCAGGCTGTGCGCCGGCATCGTCGGCTACGCCGACCTCCGCAACCCCGGCGTCGCCGCCGTCCTCGACGCCCATATCGCCGCCGGCAGCGGCCGCTTCCGCGGAATTCGCCAACAGGCGCAACAGGATAGCCACGTCGGTGCGCTCGCCCGCGCCGTCCCCCCACGCGACCTGCTGCGTGATTCTGCCTTCCGCCGCGGCTTCGCGCGCCTCGCCCCGCTGGGCCTCGGTTTCGACGCGTGGGTCTATTTTACCCAGCTCGGCGACGTCGCCGACCTCGCCGCCGCCTTCCCCGAAACATCGATCATTCTCAACCACATCGGCGCCCCCCTCGGCGTCGGCTATTACGCCGACCGTCGCGCCGAGGTATTCGCGGCATGGTCGGCGGGCATCGCCACCCTCGCTCGCCACCCCAACGTCAGCATCAAGCTCGGCGGCCTCGGCATGGCGGCGTACGGCTTCGGCCTCGCCGAGCGCTCCGCTCCGGCGTCGTCAGTCGAACTCGCAACCCTGTGGCAGCCGTACCTCGACGTCTGCATCGCCGCCTTCGGACCCGACCGCGGCATGTTCGAGAGCAACTTCCCGGTCGACAAACAGGCGTGCAGCTACCGCACATTATGGAATGCTTTCAAGCGGATGACCGCCGGTCACTCGCCGGACGAACGGACCGCGATGTTCAGCGCCACCGCGATGCGGGTCTACCGCTTATAGCAGCGGACGAAAGAACGCCGCGATGTCGGCGGCCAGCGCGGCGGGCTGCTCCATCGCGGCGAAGTGTCCGCCGCGCGGCATCTCGCTCCAGTGCCGGACGTCGTAGACCCGTTCGAGCCACTCGCGCGGCGGCAACGCCACCTCCCCCGGAAACAGCCCAAAGCCGAGTGGCGGCAGGACCCGCTCGCCTGGAGCGAACGCCAGCGGGGACGTCTGCGCCTCGCGGTACAGCCGGATCGACGACCCGATTGTGCCGGTGAACCAGTAGACTGCAACGTTGGTCAGCAGCGCATCCATCGCAAACGCTGTGCTCAGGTCGCCGTCGCAGTCGGAAATCGCCCGGAACTTGTCGAGCAGCCACGCCGCGAGCCCGGCAGGCGAGTCGTTGAGCCCGTAAGCGAGCGTCTGCGGCCGCGCCGCGTGGATCGTCGTGTGCGAACTGACGCCGCCGATGTTCGTCCGCATCCGGTCGAGGAACGCGGTCTCGGCCGCCGACAGCGCGCGCTCGCTCAGGTCGGGCTGGAGCGACCCGGGTACCCAGTTGAGGTGGATGCCGCCGATGCGTTCGGGATGGGCCAGCGCCAGCCACGTCGACACCGTCGCGCCCCAGTCGCCACCCTGCACGCCATAATGGTCGTAGCCGAGACCAGCCATCAGGTCGGCCCACATCCCGGCGATACGCTTCGGCGTCATCCCCGGCGCTGTCGGGCGATCGGAGAAGCCGTAGCCCGGCATCGACGGCACGATCACGTCGAAGGTGTCCGCCGCGTCGCCGCCGAATGCCGCCGGGTCGGCGAGTAGCGGCACGATGTCGAGCATCTCGACGAACGATCCGGGCCAGCCGTGGCTGATCAGCAGCGGGCGTGGCGATTGCCCCCGCCCACGCGCGTGGATGAACTGTATATCCAGGCCGTCGATGCGCGCCTTGAACTGCGGCAGGACGTTGATCGCCGCCTCCTGCGCGCGCCAGTCGAAGTCGTAGGCCCAATAGTCGAGCGCGCCCTTCAGCCAGCTCTCTAGGGCACCATAGCTCCACTCGGCGTCGTTTACCTCGTCGGGCCACCGCGTCCGCACCAGCCGTGCCCGCAGGTCGGCGATGTCGGCATCGGGAACGGCAATCCGGAACGGCCGTACCTCCACTCCTAGACGGCGATCGGCGCGTGCGGTGTGAAGCGGATCGGCATATGCTTGATGCCCGGGAAAAGGTTCGACGCCGACCGCTCGGGCACGCCCAGCACCTCGATGTCGAGCATGTTCTCCAGCATATACTCGAGCATCACCCGCATCTCGAGCCGGGCGAGGTGCGCCCCGAGGCAAAAATGCTTGCCGAAGCCGAAGCCAAGATGGGCATTGGGCTTGCGCTGGCTGTCGAAGCGGCCCGCGTCGCGAAATGCCGCCTCGTCGCGATTGGCCGACAGGTTCCAGACGACGACGAGGTCGCCCTTCCTGATGTCGCGGTCGCCGAGTTTCGTGTCCTCCATCGCGGTCCGCATCTGGTGGTTGAGCGGCGTCGCCCAGCGGACGAACTCCTCGACGGCGACCTTCAGCGCGCCCGGTTCATGGCGGTGTGACCGCAGCCGCGCCATCTCGGACGGATCGGCACACAGCGCCTCGAGCCCGGCGCAGAGCGTGTTGCGCGTCGTCTCGTGCCCCGCGGCGAAGAACATCAGGCCGTTATAGGCTAGTTGTTCGTTGCTAAGCAGCCTGCCGTCGACTTCGGTGCGCGCCATAACGCTGATCAGGTCCGCGCCGTCGCCGGCTCGCCGTTCCAGCGCCAGCCCGAGACAATAGCCGTTGATTTTCGTTAGCGCCGCGCCGGCGGTTTCTATCGGCGTGCCGATGCTGAACTCGGGATCGTCCGGCGACGCGAACATGTTGTTCCAGATGTACATGTCGTGCCAGTCGCGGCGCGGGATCGCCATAACATCGGCGATCACCATCAGCGGCAGCTTGGCGGCGACATCGATCGCGAAGTCGCACGCCCCGGTCGGCAGTACGTCGTTGAGGATTTCGACGCTCAGCCTGCGCACCAGCGTTTCCAGTTTGGCGACGTTCGGCAGTGCGAACATCTCGGCGAACGCCCGGCGCAGGACATTGTGCGGCTCGCCGTCCATCGATGACAGGCTCGCGCCGTCGCGGGTCAGCCGTAGCGCTTCCGAATTGGCCTCGTCCTCAAAGTCGGGGTGGGCGGGGAGAACGTTGCCGGCCTGCTGGATGCTGAACGTCTTGTTGTCGTTGGCGTAGACCTGCTGCGCTTCCTTGAACCGCGTCACCGACCAAAAGCCGCGACTGAGCCGACCTTCGGTCCAGTGCACGGGATCGTCGCGGCGCAGGCGGGCGTAAACCGCTTCCGGTTTGGTATCGGCGAAGAAGCTGGGGTTGGTGAGGTTCCAGTCGTCAGCGGCACGGCCGTCGATGGTTTCGAGCACGACAGTTCCCTTCAGACCCGGAAACTCATAATTTAGCCGTTCCCGCAGCCCCCGGGGACTGCATCATTTCTCATGTGCGGATGAGGGCAATCGTCATTATCCACCTTGGCGATGAGCAGCGCGCGGCGTGGCCATGGCGCACAGGTTCGACCGGAAGGAAACGGCAATGGCGTCCACCGCAAGCGTGACTCCCGACACTCTGGCTGCGATCGACCCGCGCGTCGCGGCGTTCCTGAAACGGTGCCCGACCAGGTTGCTGATCGGCGGCGAGTGGCTCGCGGCGCGTTCGGGCGACACCTTCGAGAGCTTCGACCCGTCGACCGGTGCAGTGCTCGGCACGTCGGCCGCCGGCGACAGGGCCGACGTCGACCTCGCCGTGATCGCCGCCCGGCGTGCGTTCGAGGACCCGGTGTGGTCGGGCATGTCGCCGCACGACCGCACGCGCCTGCTGCTACGCATCGCCAACATCGTCGAAGCAAACCTTGAGGAACTGGCGCAGATCGAATCGCTCAACAACGGGGCACCGCTGTCGTTCGCCCGGGCGATGATCACCAGTGTCGTCGATACGTTCACCTATTATGCGGGCTGGCCGACAAAAATCTATGGTGAGACCAATCCGAGCGTGCCGGGCATTCTCAACTATACGCTGCGCGAGCCGGTCGGCGTCTGCGGCCAGATCGTGCCGTGGAATGGTCCGTTGAGCAGTGCGGCGTGGAAGATCGGCCCGGCGCTGGCGTGCGGCAATACCGTGATCCTCAAGCCGGCCGAACAAACACCGTTGAGCGCGATACGCTTCGGCGAGTTGCTGATCGAGGCCGGCGTGCCGCCCGGCGTCGTCAACATCGTCACTGGCATGGGCGAGACTGCGGGGGCCGCGATCACCGACCATCCCGGCATCGACAAGGTTGGCTTCACCGGCTCGACCGAGGTCGGCAAGAAGATTCTTGCTGCCTCAACCTCGAACCTCAAGCGCGTCACGCTGGAACTCGGCGGTAAATCGCCGAACATCATATTCGCCGACGCCGACCTCGACGCTGCCGCAGCGACCAGTGTCCAGGGCTTCTGCTTCCTGTCAGGCCAGATCTGCGTGGCTGCGTCGCGCATGTTCGTCCACGAGAGCGTCCACGACGCCTTCGCCGCCAAGCTTGCCGACAGCCTCGCCCACTTCACCGTCGGCGACCCGTTCGACGCAACGACGACGATGGGACCGCTGGTGTCGCGCGAGCAGTTCGATCGCGTCACCTCGTATTTCGCCATCGGGCGCGCCGATGGCGCGCGCGTCGCCGCCGGAGGCGCGGCGGTCGACCGACCCGGCTATTACGTCCAGCCGACAATCTTCGCCGGCGTCAGCAACGACATGCGAATCGCGCGCGAGGAAATCTTCGGACCGGTTACCGTACTGATCCCGTTCACGGACGAAGACGAGGTTATCGCACTGGCCAACCAGACCGAATTTGGCCTCGCGGCGGCGGTTTGGACCCGCGACCTTGGCCGCGCCCACCGCGTCGCGCGTGCGCTCAAGGCGGGCACGGTGTGGATCAACACATATCTCCACGTCGACCTGATCTCGCCGTTCGGCGGCTACAAGCAGTCAGGCATCGGTCGCGAGCTCGGCCGCCACTCGATCGACGCCTATACAGAGATCAAATCGGTCTACGCCAAGCTCGACTGAGAATGCTCAGGCCGCGATGCGACTGCCGGTATCGCCGGTGCCGACCCGGCGCCGGAAGCGGATCGGTAAGTGCTTGATCCCCCAGAACAGGTTCGAAGCGGCCATTTCCACGGGCCCGGCAAGTTCGATGTCGTCCATGTATTCAAGGACGTATTCGAGCATGACGCGCATTTCGAGCCGGGCGAGGTGCGCTCCGAGGCAAAAGTGCTTGCCGGCCGCAAAGCCGATATGATTATTCGGCGCGCGCGCGGCATTGAAGGCGCCGGCATCGACGAACCCGGTCTCGTCGCGATTGGCTGATGCGAACCACGGCACAACCCAGTCGCCTTCCTTGATCGCCGTGCCGCCGAGGTCGAAATCCTCGGTCGCGGTCCGCAGCGTATGGGTGAGCGGCGACGCCCAGCGCACCATTTCCTCACCCGCGGTCGCGAGCACCTTCGCGTTGAATCGCTGTTCACGAAGCGCGGCTATTTGGCCTGGTGCCCGCAGCAGCTCGAGGACTCCTGCCGACAGGGCAGCGCGCGTCGTCTCGTGCCCGGCGGCGAAGAACATCAGGCCGTTGAAGCCAAGCTTTTCGTCGTCGAGTCTGACCCCGTCGATCTCGGCGAGGCTGAGCTGGCTGATCAGGTCGTCGCCCGGGTTCCCGCGGCGTTCGCGGGCAAGGGTCGTGAGATACTCCATTAGCCCCCGGGTGCCGGCGGTCGATGTGGTGACCGCATTGCCAAGGCTCCACTCGGGGTCTTCGGGCGCCGCCATCATGTTGTTGAAGCGATAAAGCTGCTCGGCGTCCGCCACCGGCAGGTTCATCATCTCGCCGATGACGACGAGCGGCAGGCGGCCTGCCATGTGGACCGTGAAATCGCACTCGCCCCGGTCAAGCACGGTCTCGAAGATGCTTTGCGTGCAGCGCCGGACCAATGCCTCGAGACTGCCGATGCCGCCGACCGAGAAGCGGTCGGCAAACACCTTGCGGAGGTGCTTATGCGGCTCGCCGTCCATCATCGACAACTGGGCGCCAGAGCGGGCGAGATGGAGGAAGTAGCTGGTCTGAGGGTCCTCGAGATCGGCGTTCGCCGGCAGGGCGGCCCCGAAGCGACCCGAGCTGAACACGCGCGTGTCGTTCATCATCACGGTCCGGACGTCGGCGAGCTTCGTCACCGACCAGAAACCCCGGCTCAGCGCGCCTTCGGTCCAGTGGATCGGGTCGTCCCGCCGCATCCGGGCGAAGATCGCATGCGGGTCGCCGGTGGCGAAGAACGTCGGGTCGGTCAACTTCCTGTCATCTTCCCGCATCGTCGTGTCCTTGCCACCGGTATCCACGCATGGTCGTCGTCGTGTCTGCGAGTCGCCGATTAGAGCTTGAAGCCGATCGCGACGCCATAGGTACGTGGCTCGATCTCGGCCTTGCCGAGACGGAACGGGCTCGTCCCGACCCCGATCTGCTGCAGGTCGGTGAGGTTCTGTCCGAAGACGCGGACATAATAACGCTCCCGTGGCGCGAACAGCGTCGCCGCGGCGTTGGCCCGGTCGTAGGCAAACACCACGTTGCCGTCGCCGACCACAGTCTTGAACGATGACGTGTGGAAATAATCGCCGGTGAAGACGATCTTCCAGTCGTTTTTCATGCTGAGCGTATAGTCGGCCCCGACATCGAACGATACGGTCGGTGCGCCCAATCCCTGCGTGCCCGACGCGTCGATACTGGCGGCAAACGGGACACCATTGGCATCCAGCCGAAATCCCCCGGCGTTCGGAAAGCTGCCGAAGCGTGCGTGCAGGTAGGAACCGTTCGCCCGGAAGGTCAAATCGGGCGTCGCGCGCCAGATAATGTCACCGTCGAAGCCATAGATGTGCTCGCTGCCCGCGTTCTCGAGAAGCTGGGTCTGCGCTGCCGTCGCGGTGATGCTGCTGACCTGCAGGTTACGATAATTATAATAGAATGCCGCGGCGTTGATCTGCAGCGTGCGGTCGAAGAACTTCGACTTGATCCCGGCCTCGAAGGCGTCGAGCACCTCGGGCTTGACCGCCGCCGGCGGGCAGCCCGTCGTCGCGCCGGGGGCGCACGGCGGACTGAAGTCGCTGAAGTTGTAGACGCCGCTCTTGAAGCCGCGGTTGTAGCTGACGTAACCGAGAATATCGTCGCTGAATTCATGGTCGAGGGCGAACCGCCACGTCAGTTTCTTATAGTCGACGGTGGGCTGCGTCACGCTATAAAATGGAAAGATCGACGGCGGCAGCCCGGTTCCCGGGCCGCCAGCCCCAGATACGGCATAATGATAATTACGACTTTCGTCCGAATAGCGCAGGCCAGCGGTGAATTTGGTGTTGCTGGTTATGCTGTACGTCGCCTGTCCATATACCGCCTTGGCGTTGATGGTGCCACCCTCGTCGATGTGGGTGACCGACCCGCCGGGAACTGTGCCCACCGGTGCCAGTGTCGGATCGTTGGCAACTTCACGTGGCGCATTCTGGATGATGTTCAGCGTCGATTTCGGTACACCACGATAGTAATACAGTCCACCTGTCGCCTGCAGCGGACCGTTACCAGTGGTCAAAACCTGTAGCTCTTGGGAAACATCTTCGACTTTAACAAGGTTGCCAAAATAGAAAAGATTGGCGCTGGTACCGTCGTAGTCGAGACCCTGCGTCGTTCGGGCATTGTCGTAGCCGGTAATCGAGACAATATCGAAGCCGGGCAGTGAGTACCGCAGGTGAAGGCTAGGCTGGAAGTACTTCACGGTCCCGTAGTCCGGGGTGCCGGTATACGTATAGCGGGCAAAACCGGCTGTTCCACCGACTTGAACGCCGATCGGTATGGTGCCGGGCACCGGGCTCACCGGGTTGAGATCGGTATACTGCCGGTCATAATAGATGAAGGATGCGATCGCCTCAAAGTTACCGGGCCGCCAGATGATCTTGCCGTTGATGGCATCGACGCCGGTGCCGCCAAACTTGCCGAGATTGCTGTATAACGGGTTGGTGTACTGCTCGTAGTCGCCGCCCAAGCGGTGCAGATAGGCGACGCTCACGCCGAGCGTATCGGTGATCGGCGTCCCACCGAACAACCGCCCGCTGAACTTGTCGAGGTTACCGTACGATGCCTCGCCCTCGATCTCGGTATGATCGGTCGGTCCGCGGGTCGTCACCGTGATTGCACCACCCGTCGCGTTACGCCCGAACAGCGTTCCCTGCGGACCCTTCAGCACCTCGATCTGCGAAATCGCGGCGAGATCGATGTTGCTAGCGGTCTTGTCCGACTGGTAGACTCCGTCGACATACAGCGCCACTGAGTTGTCGTTGGCAACCGCCGGCGTAAGCGCCCCGACGCCGCGCAACACCGGCGTGAAATAGGCATTCGCCTGGGTCGAACTGCCGACCGTCAGGCCGGGCGTGATACGCGGCAGGTCGATTGTCGATCCGATCCCCGACGTCTCAAGCTGCGCCGGGGTGATCGCTGTGACTGCGATCGGCACCTTGCTCAGTGATTCCGACCGGCGCTGGGCGGTCACGACAATGTCGGCGATTTCGCCCGACGGCGAAGCGGCTTCCGGCGCGACGGCCGGCGCGGCGGCCGTCTGCGCGATGGTCGCCACCGGCATCAATATGCTGGACAAAAACAGGACCCGGACGAATGCGTCACGCGACTTACCTGCGGTATTCAACATCGATTTTCTCCCCTTGGTTATTGTTTCAATCGCCTAGGCTATTGGCTGCCTTATGTTTGCCGATCCGGTGTCGTCATCGTGATCCCATCAAGTTCGCTGGTCAGAGTAATCTGGCAACTCAGCCGGCTGGTCGGGCGGCGCTCGGCGACTGTCCCATCGAGCAATTCGTTCTCGTGCTCGGCCATCGGTACCAGCCGGTCGAACCATGCTTCGTCAACATAGACGTGGCAGGTTGCGCAGTTGCAGAATCCGCCGCACTCGGCCTCGATGCCCTTCACGTCCCGCGACGTCGCGATGTACATGACCGAATCGCCAACATCGCCATCGACGGTGGTCGACGTCCCGTCATCGTGCAGAAAATTGACCTTCGGCATTCAGCACTCCCCGACATGTTGCGCCGCGCCGTCGCGCAGCGGCCTGAAAAAGGCGCGGATGTCGCCGACCAGCAGGTCCGGTTCCTCCATCGGCGCGAAATGGCCGCCGCGCTCGGCAACCGTCCAGCGTTGCAGGTTGAAGTAGCGCTCGACCCACGCGCGCGGCATCATCAGGACTTCCTTTGGAAAAACGAGCGCAGCGGTCGGCACCTCGATCACCGGTGTCCTGTCGTGCCACGCCGCCCAGCCGTTGCGCGCCGGTTCGGCGTAATAGCGCGCCGAGGTAGCGTAGCTTTCGGTCAGCCAGTAGATCATGGCCGTCGTGATCACGTCGTCCCGGCTGAACCGCGTCTCGACATCGCCCGCGCAATCGCTCCACGCGCGGCGCTTCTCGACGATCCATGCGAGCAACCCGACCGGCGAGTCGTTCAGAGCATAGCTGATGGTCTGCGGGCGCGTCCGCTGGATCGCAGAATAAGCTGTCGCCGTTCTAAGGAACTGCTGATTTCGGTCGAACCAGCCAGCTTCTGCGGGGCCGTAGTCCGCCGCGCCTGGCAGGCCGGCTCCGCCGCCACGACTGCTGTCGATCGGCAACATGAAGTGGAGATGGAGACCGAACAGCTTGTCAGCGTGAGCATGGCCGAGCTGCGCGGTAACCAGCGCGCCAAAATCCCCACCCTGGGCGGCAAAGCGCTTGTACCCCAGTTCGCCCTGCATCAACTTTACCCAGAGTTCGGCCGTTGCCGCAAAATCGACGCCTGCGGTCAGCGGAGTCGAGAAGCCGAAGCCGGGCAGCGATGGCACCACGACATCGAACGCGTCGGCGGGATCCCCACCATAGGCCGCCGGATCGGTCAGCGGACCGATGACTTTGTGATAATCCCAAAAGGTCCATGGCCAGCCATGCGACAGGATCAGCGGCATCGGCGATGGCCCCCGGCCGCATTCATGCACATAATGGATCGACACGCCGTCGATCTCGCCGCGAAAATGCGTGAAGCCATTGATCGCGCGCTCGTGGGTCCGCCAGTCGTAGCCGTTGAGCCAATAAGCGTGCAGCGATCGAAGGTAATTGTAGTCGGTACCGTAACTCCAGTCGTCATTGTCGATCAGCTCCGGCCAACGCGTCTCAACAAGCCGCTGCCGCAGATCGTTCAACTGGCACTCGTCTATGCTGATCTTGAACGGATCCATAACTCTTAGTATTTCTCGTAAAAACGGAGCGATAGTGTCAAATACTCGGACGCTAGCGATATTCCGGAGCTTCCTTCGAGCCGCCCCGACAAGCTTTAAAGTGCGTCTTACAGATGTCTTTGAGAGAACTTCGCCGAAAAATTGACAGGACGGCTCGAAATTTTCTCACATCGGCGCTTGGCCGGCGCGAATCCGGAAGACGCAGACTATAGGATGAAAATTGGGGGCGTCAGGTGACGCTCACCAAGAGGGGACATGGTCGACATTACGCACCTCAGACAATGGATCGGACGGCAGACTGTTGATACCGGATATGCCGCCGGCGCGCCGCTCGCCGGACTCGCCGCCCTGCTCGATCACGACACGCCACCGTGGCCCACAGGCGACGTGCCGCCGCTCGGCCATTGGTTGTATTTCCTGCCGGCGGCGCGGCAGTCCGAATTGGGTGAGGATGGTCACCCGCACCGCGGCGGCCTCCTGCCGCCAGTGCCCCTACCTCGCCGGATGTGGGCGGGCGGCGAGGTCCGGTTCGCCGCATCACTGCGCATCGGCGGTTCGATCAGCCGCCGCTCGACGGTGAGCAACGTCACTGCCAAAATGGGCAGCAGCGGCGAGATGGTTTTCGTCACCGTCGGCCACGAGATTTTCGATGCCGACGGGGCGCTCTGCATCGAAGAGCGGCAGGACATCGTCTATCGCGGCGAGGCGACGGCAACCGCCGCTGCCCCGGTGCCGCCTGCCGCGCCCCGACTGGCGCAGATGTCGCGCCGCATTGTCGCCGATCCGGTCCTGCTGTTCCGCTACTCGGCGCTGACCTTCAACGCCCATCGGATCCACTACGATCGCGACTACGCCCGCGAGCGCGAGGGTTATCCCGGCCTCGTCGTCCACGGGCCTTTGCAGGCGACGTTGCTCGTCGATCATCTGCTGCGCGCGACACCCCGGGCGCACCTCACGAGCTTCGCGTTTCGCGCGCGCCGCCCGTTGTTCGACGGCGAGGAAATCGGACTGCACCTCGACCAGATGTCGGGCATCAGCGAACTCTGGACCACCGGCCCCGACGGGCAGCCAGCGATGACCGCGCGGGCCAGCCAACTATCTTGAGGAGATCGGAATTGCGCGACGTCGTCATCTGCGAGCCCCTGCGAACGCCGGTCGGCCGGTTCGGCGGCGTGTTCAAGTCATTGCACGCCCACGAACTCGGCGCGATCGTCATCTGCGGACTTCTCGAGCGCACCGGAATACCGCACGAAGAGGTCGAGGACGTGCTGTTCGCCCAGTGTTATCCGAGCATGGACGCTCCCGCGCTGGGACGCGTCGTAGCGCTCAACGCCGGACTGCCGATCGACGTCGGCGGGCTGCAGATCGACCGGCGCTGCGGTTCGGGGCTGCAGGCGCTGATCTATGGTGTGATGCAGGTCGCGACCGGAGCCTCGGATCTCGTGCTCGCCGGCGGTGCCGAATCGATGAGCAACGCGCCGTTCTACACGACGAAGATGCGCTGGGGCGTTCCGGGCGAGGGCATGACCTTCGACGATTCGCTGGTGCGCGGGCGGCTCGTGGCGGGCGGGGTCAACTTCCCGGTTCCGGGCGGCATGATCGAGACCGCCGAGAATCTGCGCCGCGAGCATGCCATCCCGCGCGACGAGCAGGACGCCTTCGCCGCCGAATCGCACCGCCGTGCGGTGGCGGCGCAGGAGTCGGGCGTCTTCGCCGAGGAGATCGTGCCGGTGACCGTCAAGTCGCGCAGGAGCGAGGAGGTTGTCACGCGCGACGAGCATCCCCGGCCCGGCGTGACGGCAGAATCGCTCGGCCAGCTAAAGCCGCTGCGGCTGCGCGACGATCCGCAGTCGACGGTTACCGCCGGCAATGCCAGCGGGCAGAACGACGGCGCGTCAGTGGCAATCGTCACCACCGTCGACAAAGCAAGGGCGCTCAGTCTGCGGCCGTTCGCGCGGCTGGTTTCGTGGGCGGTGGCGGGCGTGCCGCCCAAGACTATGGGCATCGGACCCGTGCCGTCGACCGCCAAGGCACTTGCCAAGGCGGGCCTCGACCTCGCCGACATCGACCTGATCGAGCTCAACGAAGCGTTTGCGGCACAGGTGCTGGCCTGTACCCGCGAGTGGGGCTTCACGCCGGCCGACTTCGACCGCATGAACGTCAACGGCTCGGGCATCTCGCTGGGTCATCCGGTCGGCGCGACCGGTGGCCGCATTCTCGCGACATTGCTCCGCGAGATGGACCGGCGGCACGCGCGCTATGGCATCGAGACGATGTGCATCGGGGGCGGACAGGGCATCACCGCCGTCTTCGAGCGCCGTGGCGACTGATCGTCGTTATGGCCGTGGCAGCGTCGGCCGCTGACGTCGTCGAGGACCGGCCGGCCTTGATCCGGCGGCGGTGGGCGGCCTTCGCGGTGGCGCTGGCGACGGTCATGTCGGTGCTCGACGGCGTGATGCTGAACGTCGCGCTGCCGAACATCGGCCATAGTCTCGGCGCGTCGCCGGCCGACGCGATCTGGGTCGTCAATGCCTATCAGCTCGCGGCGGTGCTGGTGATGCTGCCGATCGGCAAGCTCGCCGATATCGTCGGCCACCGCCGGGTCTACCTGACGTGCATGGCGGTGTTCACCTTCGCCTCCGCGGGATGTGCGTTGTCACAGACGTTGCCACAATTATCGCTCTGCCGTTTCGTGCAGGGATGTGGCGGCGCGGGCGTCGTCGGCATCACCAACGCGATGCTGCGTCACATCTATCCGCCGAAGCTGCTGGCGCGCGGGATCGGCATCAATTTGATGGTGGTCGCCGTGGCGCTCGCCTCTGGGCCGACCATCGCGTCGCTGATCCTCGACTTCGTCGGCTGGCCATGGCTGTTCCTCGTCAACGTCCCGATCGGCGTGCTGCTGCTCGGCATCGGCGCGCGGACGCTGCCGACGACGGCGGGCTCGGGCGACAAGTTCGACATGTTCAGCGCGCTGCTGACGATGGCGACCTTCGGCCTGGTGGTGTTCGCGACCGATGCGCGCGCCCATAGTGAAAACCTGTGGCTACCGGCCGCGCTCGCCGTCGGCGGCATCGCCCTCGGATCATGGCTGATCCGGCACCAGTTGCGGCTGCCGGCCCCGCTGTTCCCAGTTGATCTGCTCCGGAGCCGCATGTTCGGCCTGTCGGTCGGCACGATGTTCGCGGCGTCGATGGCGCAGATCATGGCCTATGTCGCGCTGCCCTTCTTCTTCCAGACCGACCTCGGCCTGAGTCAGCTCGCGACCGGGCTGCTGTTCCTGCCATGGCCGGTAGCGATCGCGTGCATCTCCCCCGTCGCCGGACGGCTCGGCCGGCACTATCAGCCGGGGCTGCTGTGCGGAGTGGGGCTGGGGTTGTTCGCGGCGGGACTGACGTCGCTCGCGCTGCTGGGGACAGGCAACGGTCTGTGGGAAATCGCTGGCCGAATGGCCCTGTGCGGCCTCGGCTACGGGCTCTTCCAGCCGCCGAGCAGCCGCGCGATGATCACCTCCGCCCCGATCGCCCGGGCCGGCAGCGCCAGCGTGATGGGTGCGACGGGGCGCGTCGTAGGTCAGGCCGTCGGCGCGGCAGCGGTCGCGAGCGTCTTCCGCCTGCTGCCCGACCACGGCCGCGTCGTCGCCCTCGGCATCGCGGCGGCGGTCGCCGTCATCGCGATGGTAGTGAGCCTCGCGCGGGGCGTCGGCACACCAGGCGAGGCCTGATCGGTCAGGCGCTGGCGGCGCGCAGCATCGACACGACGTTGGCGCTGTCAGGCCCGAGCTCCTCGGCGAGCTGGCGGAGCAGCCATTCGCGGAACACGACAATATGGTCGGCATTGCGGCGTTCGCGCGGCACGGTCAGATAATAGCCGAGGTCGCGCTTCAGCACCGTGTCGAACGGCACGACGAGCTGGCCATTGGCGATCTCATTATGAAAATAAGCTTTCTGCGCGATGGCGATGCCGACGCCCGAAATCGCCGCCTGATTGGTGATGCTGAGCTCGTCGAACATCAGCGTGTCATGCGCGGTGAGGTCGGGGGACCCCGCCGCCGTCAGCCAGTCGGCCCAGTCGTGCCGCCGCCCCTCGAAGTGCAGCAGCGTATGCCGGGCGAGGTCGGCGACATCCATCGTCGTGCGGCCGGACTCAAGCAGCTTGGGGCTGCACACCGGCCGCAACTCCTCGTGAAACAGCAGCGTGCTCTCGAAGCCCTGCCACTGGCCGCGGCCGTAGCGCAACCGCACGTCGAACTGGTCCCGGTTGAACTCGGCGTTGTCGGTCGCCGAAATCAGCCGCACCTTGATGTTGGGATGATGCAGCTGGAAATCGGGCAGACGCGGGATCAAGAAGCCGATCATGAAGCTCGTATAGGTCCAGACCGTCAGCACTTGCGACGTCTTCGACCCGAGGAACTCGTCGGTCGCATCGGCCAGCTGCGAGAAGATGTCGGTGACCTGATGCGCGAGGATCCGGCTCTTCGGCGTCAGTTCGAGCCCGTTGCCGAGTCGCTTGAACACCGGCGCACCGAAATAATCCTCTAGCGTCTTGACCGCCCGGCTGATCGCACCCTGCGTGACGCACAGCTCTTCGGCGGCGAGTGTGAAACTCATGTGGCGCGCGGCGACCTCGAAGGCACGGAGCGGATTGAGTGGGCCGGTACGGCGTGCCCCGCGGCGGATCGGCGATATCATAGTCATCTTCCCCAAGACGCTTGTTTCGGTGACCATATCATCTTCCGAGACCGATTGACAGCATGCGGTCCGACATTTGGAACAAGGCACCCGCCCGACATGACGGTCGATCATGCCGGCAATGACAAAACTAGCTTGATCTTTCAGGCCCCGAACCGCTTCCCGAAGCAATGACGATGGAGCGACTACAGGGCCGGATCGCGATGGTCACCGGTGGAGCCAACGGCATCGGCCGCGCCTGTGCGCTGCGGCTGGCGGCCGAAGGCGCGGCGTTGGCGGTGATCGACCTCGAGCCGGCCCCGCTCGACGATCTGCGGGTCGAGGTCGAGGCCGCGGGCGGCACGCTGTTCGCCCGCGCCGCCGACTGCACCGACCTCGACGCCGTGCTCGGGTTCGTCGCCGACGCCGAGCGTGAATATGGCCGCATCGACGTGCTGCTCAACAATGTTGGGCAGGGCGCGCGCGAGCGCAAATCGTCGTTTCTCGACTCGGACGAGGCGGTGTGGCGCTTCGTCATCGAGATCAACCTGTTCACGACGATGCGCTTCACCCGCGCCGTCGCCCCCGGAATGGTCGCGCGAAATTCGGGCCGGGTGATCAACATGTCATCGGAATCGGCGGTCATCGGGCCGGCGGGCAGTCACGATTACAGCGCCGCCAAAGCCGGCATTCTCGGCTTCACCAAGGCCGTCGCCAGCGAGTTCGCGCCGCACGGCGTCACGGTTAACGCGATCTGCCCGGGGCCGGTGATGACGCGCGCCCTTGAACGCAGCGCCGGCGACCACGTCAAAAAGGCGATGGCGTCGATCCCGGTTGGCTTCGTCGGCACGCCCGAGGACATCGCGCCGATGGTCGCCCTGCTGGCCAGCGACGAGGGGCGATTCATCACCGGCCAGACGATCATGGTCAACGGGGGGCGCTGGTGGCTTTAGCAAAGGGAAACGCGCGCCGGTGATGCTCCTCGAACACGACGCGAAAGAACTGCTCGCCGAACGCGGCCTGCCGGTGCCGCGCGGCGAACTGCTCCGCGCCGGGCAGACACCTGCGGTTCCAGCGCCCGCCGTCGTCAAGGTGCAGGTGCCAATCGGCGGCCGCGGCAAGGCCGGCGGCATCCGCATGGCGCGGACGCCCGAAGCCGTCGTTGCCGCGCTTGCCAACCTGACCGGCATGACAATCAAGGGCCACGTCGTCCGCGCCTGCCGCGTCGAGGCGACGGTCGACTTCGTGGCGGAGGCGTACCTCAGCTTCACCCTCGACGCCGGCCCGGGCAACATTCGCGTGATGATGTCGGCCAGCGGGGGCATCGAGATCGAGGATGCAACCGACGACCTGCTTGGCGAGAGCGTCGATGCCGAGCTCGACACCGTTCGCGCTGCAGTCGACCGGCTCGCCGCGCGCCTGCCAGAATCGCTGCGCGCTCCGCTGCGGGATGCCGGGCACCAACTGGCGGCGGCATTCTTCGATTTCGAGGCGGTGCTGCTGGAGATCAACCCGCTGTTCGTCGCCGCCGACGGCAGCTGGACGATCGGCGATACCAAACTGTCGGTCGACGAGAACGCTTTCCCGCGTCAGCCGCGCCTGCAACGCGTGATCGAGGCCAACGCCGACCTGTACCCCGAGGCAGCGCTCAAGCTCGAGCAGGGCTTCGACTTCGTCCGGCTCGACGACAACGGCGACATCGGGCTGGTCACGACCGGCGCCGGCCTGTCGATGCAGCTGATCGACGAACTCCTCGCGCGGGGACGGCGACCGTACAACTTCTGCGACATCCGCACCGGCCAGTTCAGAGGCGACCCGGCGCGGCTGATCAAGGTGCTCGAATGGATCGCCGCCGGGCCGTCGATCCGCTCCGTACTGATCAACTTCTTCGCCGGCCACACCGACCTCGGCGAGATCGCGCGGCTGCTGATCGCGGCGCTCGCCGCGGTGCCGCAGCTGCAGGTGCCGGTGACCGCGCGCTTCATCGGCAACGGGCTGGAAAAAGCCCGGGCAATCGTCGCCGAGGCGGGCGACCCGATCGCCATCGAAACCGACCTCGAACGCGCCATCGATCTCGCGATCCAGCGCGCCGACGCCCGCGAGAACGCCGATGCATGACGCCTTCATCGCTCCCGACGTGCCGGTCATCGTCCAGGGCATGACCGGCCGCGCCGGCCGCACCCACACGCTAGGCATGCGGGCTTATGGCACCAATATCGTCGGCGGGACCTCGCCACGCGACGAGGACGTCGGCGGCCTGCCCGTATTCCGCAGTTGCGCCGCGGCGGTCGCTGCGACGGGCGCGCTTGCCAGCGTCGCGATCGTGCCGCCGCTGGCGGTGCTGCCGGCGATCGTCGAGGCGATCGACGCCGGCATCAAGACGGTCGTGACGATCACCGAGGGCATGCCGATCCACGACGCGGTCGCCGCGCGCCGCACGGTGGCGCGGGCCGGCGCGCGGTGGATCGGAGCCTCGACGCCGGGCATGGCGATTCCCGGCCGGATGAAGCTCGGCTTCCTGCCCAACGTATCGCTATCGCCCGGCAACCTCGGTGTTATGGCGAAGAGCGGCACGTTGTCCTACGAGGTCTGCCACCGCCTCGTCGCGCGCGGCTTCGGCCAGAGCCTGTGGGTCGGCGTCGGCGGCGATCCGGTCAAGGGCACGCGCTTCGCCGACATGCTGCCGTTCTACGCCGCCGATCCGGCAACGCACGCGCTGGTCATTGTCGGCGAGATCGGCGGCGACGAGGAGGAAGCGCTCGGCGCGGCGATGCTGGCGCAGGGCTTCACCAAGCCGGTCTACGCGCTGATCGCGGGCCAGGCGGCGCGCGAGGGCGTGACGATGGGCCACGCCGGCGCACTGATCCACGGCAACGTGGGCACCGTGGCAACCAAGACCGCAGCGTTGACCGCGGCTGGTGCGCGGGTGTTCACGCGTATTCAGGACTTGATCGAGGCCGTCGCGGCCGGATGACTGGTTGCGCGACGGATGTGCAGGGATACTCCGAGCCTCGGGGTGCTAAACCTCAGCGTCCTCGGGAATCAGCAGTATCTTCGATGCGTCACCCGCCCGACAAAGCCCAAACGCCGCGATAGCCTGCGACAGCGGCATTCGGTGCGTGATCAGCGGCGCGAACGATTCGGGATCGCTCGCCATTGCCTCGAGCACGACGTCCCACGCCGCGGGTGGAACACGGGACACGCCGCGAATCTGAAGACGGTTCTTGACGAGCTTCATCATGTCGACGGTCGCCGGCAACTCGCCCATGCCCGCCACCGCAAGCACGCCAAGCGGACGCAACAGCGCCAGGCCCTGATCGATGACGCTGGCGACGCCCGCTGCATCGATCACAATGTCAAAACCGGTGCCGGCCAGCTGCTTCAGGCGCACCGCCGCGTCAGGCTCCGCCATGTCGAACAACGCGGTGAAACCGAGTGCCCGGAGCGTTTCAAAGCGTGCCGGATCACGCATGCCGACGACGGCGACCTCCGCCGCCCCGAGCGCTCGCGCCAACATCGCGACGCCCTGTCCGATCGGCCCGGGACCAAACACCAGCACACGATCACCGGCCTTCATCCCGGCAACCGACAGCGCGTGAGCTCCGACCGTCAACGGCTCGACGAGTGCGCCCATCTCGAGCGGTATCGCGTCGGGCAAAGGATAGGCGTAACTCGCCGGCACTGTCACCAGCCGCGCAAAGGCACCATCCTGCACCATGCCGATCGCCTGACGGTCGAGGCATCCTACCGCGTCGTCGGCGCGGCAGGCGGCGCATCTTCCGCAGGCGACTGCCGGGTTGATCACGACACGCTCGCCGATCGCGGGGCTTGCAACGCCTTCGCCCACCGCGATCACGCGTCCTGAAGTCTCGTGTCCCAGCGTGACCGGCAGCGCCTTGCCCATGAAACTGCTATAGCTCGCGCCCCAGCTTTCGATTGACAGGTCGCTGCCGCAGATGCCGGTGGCGGCAACCTCGATCGTTACTTCGCCCGGACCTGGCGGCAGCGGCGTCGCGATTTCGCACAGCTCGAGGCCAGGACAGTCGCGCGTTTTTTGCAATGCGAGCATCGTTACCTCCGTCAATGAGCCATACCACCGCCCGCCCGACGACGGCGCGGAATTTATGTCATTCCGCCATGACACCGACGCTGCTGGCGAAAAAGTTGGCGACCATCGGCCGGTCGTTGTCCGTGCGGCGCAGCATCTCGACCGACGAACGAGCATCGATCGCCAAATGTCGATAGACTATGCCGCTGAGATGCAGGCTGGAGACGCTTTCCGGCAAGATCGACACGCCGAGGCCCGAGCCGACCATCGAGATCGCCGTTTGCCAGCCCGGCACCTCCTGCACAACATGCGGCGTGAAACCGGCCGCAGCACAGATGCCCAGAATGCGTGCCACCCCCTGGGAAGCACCATCGCGCGGGAACAGGACGAAGGGGTCCCCCGCCATGTGCGCAATGTCGACCGGGCCGTCGGTGCCGGCGAGCGGATGGCCTGTCGGCAGGATCGCGACATAGCGTTCTGTGAACAGGGGGACCGCATCGATGCCAGCGGCGGCGGCCGGATCGCGCATCAGGGCAACGTCTATATGCCCCGTCCTTAGAGCGTCGAGCATCGCATCCGGGAGCAGCTCATAAAGCTCCACGCCGACGTTGGCATGGCGGCGGCGGAAGGCGCGGACGACGCGTGGCAGGATGGCGAGCGCCGTCGTCGGGGTGAAGCCGACGATCAGTCGCCCTGCCTCGCCGGTGGCGATCTCGCGGACCCGCTCCAGCCCGGCGGCAAGCTGGCCGAGCTGCGCCTCGGCGAGGTCGCGTAGCGCCACACCGCTGGGCGTCAGTTCGACCCGTCTGGTGTCGCGGTCGAACAGGCGGCAGCCTAACTGTGCCTCAAGCCGTTGAATCTGTTGACTGAGTGGCGGCTGCGAGATCCCCAGACGAGCCGCGGCGCGGCCAAAGTGCAGCTCCTCGGCGACGACGCGGAAGGCGTATAGCTGGCGCAATTCGATCGGCGGCGGCCCCTTGAAGCCGGCGGTCGTCACGCCAGTTCGAGGACGATCTTGCCGCGGGTGCGGCCGGTGCGGCTGAGCGCCAGCGCCTCGCCGACCTCCTGAAAAGGAAAGCGTTTCGCGATGCCAACCCGCACCACGCCCGCATCCATCAGCGCATCAATGGTGCGCAGCTGCGGACCGTCCTGCGTCACCGCCGTCTTCACCGCAGTCACCCGGTGCCGGGCGGCGGCGTCGAGATCGAGCGCCCCCCACGCGTTGACCAGCGTCCCGCCGGGCTTCATCACCGTCATCGACCGCGGCTGGACGTCCTCGCCGATCAGGTCGATGACGAGATCGACGTCGCGCACCCGGTCCTCGAACGGACCCACGGTATAATCGACTACCTCGTCGGCCCCGAGCGCCAGGACGTGGTCGAGATTGCGCGCCGACGCGGTGCCGATGACATACGCCCCTGCGGCGCGGGCGAACTGCACCGCGAAGCTGCCGACGCCGCCCGCCGCGGCGTGGATCAGCACGCGTTGCCCCGGTTGCACCCGGCCGCGGTCGTGGAGCGCCTGCCACGCGGTCAGCGCCGCCAGCGGCACGGCGGCGGCGTGGGCGAAATCGAGGCTCGCCGGCTTCGGCGCGACATTTGCAGCCGTCACCGCAACGTAGTCGGCGAATCCGCCATGGGCATAGCGGAACGTCGAGTCGGTCATGCCGTGAACCGCATCGCCGACGGCGAAGCCGGCGACATCGGCACCGACCGCCGCCACTTCGCCGGCGAAATCGCCGCCCAGCGTGACCGGCAGGTCGAAGCGCATGAACGCCCGCAACAGGCCGTCGCGCATCTTCCAGTCGACCGGATTGACGCTCGCGGCGCGCACCCGGACGAGAAGCTGGTCGGGGCCCGGCACCGGCACGTCGACCACGTCGACCGTGAGGCCGGCGGGACTGTCGTAATCGTGCACCCGTGCCGCGCGCATCATCGTCTCCTCGTCGGCGGCTATAGTATAAAGCCCGTTGTAAAGGCGGGATCATTAGCAATCTGAGGGTGACGAAAAGTCATTCGACAATGTCCGCGGCCGCTGTTCTTACCGGCGTTGCAGGATTGGCGAGAGACCGAAGCATGGACGCGCGTTTCACCGGCCGCATCGCGCTGGTCACCGGGGCCGGCAGCGGCATCGGCCGTGCCGTCGCCCTCGGCTTCGCCCGCGAGGGCGCGAAGGTCGCCGTGGTTGACGTCGCCGGGGCCGATGGCGTCGCCGCCGAGATCGCGGCGGCGGGCGGTACGGCGATCGCCATGGGCGTCGATGTCGGGGACGCCGCGGCCGTCGCCGCAATGGTCACCCGCACCGTCGCCGAACTCGGCGGTCTCGACTGTGCCTATAACAATGCCGGCATCTTCGCCGAAACGGGCTTCACCGCCGACTGCGACGACGACGTCTGGGAGCGTATCATGGCGGTCAACCTGCGCGGCGTCTTCCTGTGCATGAAACACGAGATTCGGGCGATGCTGGCGGCCGGCAAGGGCGGCGCGATCGTCAACGCATCGTCGGCCACCGCCTATCGCACCGTCCCGGGTTCGCCGGCCTATTCGGCGAGCAAGGCGGCGGTCGCGGCGCTGACCCGCGTCGCTGCGGTCGAATATGGCGGGCACGGCATTCGGATCAACGCCGTCGCGCCCGCCGGCATCGCGACGCCGATGCTCGAGAAAGGCCTCGGCGACAACGCCGAGCGCCGGGCGAAAGTCGGCGCGAGCCGTGTGCTCAAGCGCCTTGGCACGCCCGACGAGGCGGCCGATACGGTGCTCTACCTGTGCTCCGACCAGGCCAGCTACATCACCGCGCACACGATGTACCTCGACGGCGGTGCGATCTCGGCAGCGTGAGGACACGATGACCAAACATATGATCCTGAATGCCTTCGAGACCAACGCGCCCGGCTTCATGCCGCCCGGGCAATGGACGCACCCGCAAGACGAGTCGTTCAACTACACGACGCTCGAGCACTGGGCGAAGCTGGCGCGGCTACTCGAGCGCGGCAAGTTCGACGGCATCTTCCTCGCTGACGTGCTCGGCATCCTCGACATCTACGGCGGCAATGCCGATGCGGCCCTGAAGGCCGGGGCGTGGACGCCGGCGCACGATCCGATGATGCTGATCCCGGCGATGGCGATGGTGACGACCAACCTTGGCTTCGGCGTCACCGGCAACCTGAGCTATGAAGAGCCGTTCCTGTTCGCGCGGCGCATGTCGACGCTCGACCACCTGACCGGGGGCCGCGTCGGCTGGAACATCGTCACCGGCTATCTCGACAGTGCCGCGAAAGCGCTCGGCCGCAGCGCTCAGCTGCCCCACGACGAACGCTATGTCGCGGCGGAAGAGTTCATGGATGTCATGTACAAGCTGTGGGAGGGCAGCTGGGAAGACGGTGCCGTCGTCCGCGACCGCGAGGCACGGATGTACGCCGACCCGGCCAAGGTCCACACCGTCCACCACCACGGCAAATATTACGATATGGACGCGATGCACCGCTGCGAGCCGTCGCCGCAGCGCACGCCGGTCCTCTACCAGGCGGGCTCGTCGACCGCCGGCCGGGCCTTCGCGGCGAAGCACTGCGAGTGCATCTTCGTCGCCGGCACGTCGCAGGCCGATGCGCGCAGCATCAGCGACGACATCCGCCGCCGCGCCGCCGAAGCCGGGCGCGATCCCGCCGACATCAGGATCATCATCGACGGCGTCGTCGTCGTCGGCGAGACCGAGGCCGCGGCACAGGCGCTGCTCGCCGAGCACCAGAGATACCTCATCCCCGAAGGCTCGCTGGTGATGATCAGCGCCGGCATGGGGGTCGACCTGTCGAAGGGCGATCTCGATGCGCCGCTGGGGCCGGTCAAGAGCCAGGCCAACCAGTCGGCCACCGAGGCGCTGACGAGGCGCGACGACGTCTGGACGCCGCGTCGCATCGCCAACCACCTCCACGCCGGACGCGGCGCGACGATCGTCGGCTCGCCGACGCAGGTCGCCGACGAAATGGAGGAGTGGATCGACAAAGCCGGCATCGACGGCTTCAACCTGTCGAACGGCTTCCGCTTCCGGACGATGGAGAACTTCGTCGACATGGTGGTGCCCGAGCTCCAGCGCCGCGACGTGTTCAAGCGCGACTATGCGCCGGGCACGCTGCGCGAGAAGCTGCGGACGAAGCCGGGCGCGCGCCTGCCGGAAAGCCATCCGGCGAGCGGCTACCGACGCTAGCGGACCAGCATCGGGATCGACGCGGGGCCGCGCTCCTTGGGGCCGCCGATGATGTCCGGGTGGAACGACGGGTCGGCCATGTGAAGGCCGGGGAAGCGCCGCACCAGCCCGCCGACGGCGATGCGGCTGGCGGTCCGCGCCAGCGACATGCCGATGCAGTGGTGGACGCCGTATCCAAACGCCATCGTGTCGCGCCGCGCCGTCCGCGTGATGTCGAAGCGCAGCGGGTCGGCATGGCGCGCGGCATCGAAGTTCGGCGCGCCGGTCATCAGGATCACCGGCATCGCCCGGGGGATCGGCACCCCGCCCAGTTCGGTGTCGTTCACCGCGAAGCGCAGGACGTTATAGGCATTGGAGTCGATGCGGATGCCCTCGTCGACCGTGCTCGCCGCGAGGTCGGGCTCGCGCTGGAGCAGCTCGAGCTGGTCGCGGTTGCGGCACAGCCGCCACAGGGTCCATGCGACGGTGTTGGCCGTACCACCCTGCCCCGCGACGTACAGGACAAACATCGTCGCGAACAGTTCGTCGGTCGAGATCTTCCCCGCCTCGAAATGCGCCGCGACGATCGCCCCGACGACGTCGTCGGTGGGCCTGCGTTTCTGGTCGGCGATCAGGGCCTCGCAATAGGCGCGCCCCTCGTCCCACGCCGCGATGAAGGGCGCGGGCGGCGGCGCGCCGGGGGCGAGGTTGTTGAACCCTGACATACTGTGGGCGAGCCGCAGGAAGATCGGCCAGTCGGGCTCGGGCAGGCCGAGCAGCAGGCCGAACAGCACCTTGGCCGACAGCTTGCGGCCATAGTCGGCCTGTGCATCGAATCCGCCGGCATCGTCGATCCCGTCGAGCAGCGCGGCGACATAGTCGGTCAGTTCCGCCTCGATCGCCGCCAGCCGCCGCGGCGAGAACGCCGGGGCCATCAGGCGCCGCAACCGCGTGTGAGTCGGCGGGTCGTTATCGGTGACGACCGGCAGGCCGCGGAAATAGGCGAACTTCTCGACGCCCGGCCAGTTCTGCTTCTCGCTGGTGAAGCTGGCATAATCCTCGAGACAGCGCTGTACCTCGGCGTGGCGCGCGACGACCGCCTGCGGCGCGTCGCCGAACATGACGTAGAACGGCGCGTCGGTCGTCCACCGGGCGAAATATTCCTGCGGCGACCGTTTCACCGCGCCGAACAGGTCGACGTCGACCAGCCGCGACCGGTCATAGGCGATGTCGGCATCGGCGCGCATGACCGTGGCCATCGTAGAGTCTCCTGTCTCCAGCGTCGCCGCATCGTAGAGAAAAGGTGCCGCGCCAGCCTCCGAGGATTCGTCATGGGCGCGCCACTTATCGGCATTGCGGTGCATTCCGGTTGGCGCGGCGCGAGCGGATGGTAGACGCTGGCCGGCAGGGAGGAAAACCGGCGTGCAACCAGTGGCGCAGCATCACGCCGGCGACTTGGCGCAGGCCCGTCGCCGCGCCGTCCGCCCGCGCGACGCTGCGACGCTGATCCTCGTCGACCGGGCGGCCGGCGCGCCCGCGATCCTGATGGGGCGACGCAGCGCCGGGCACAGCTTCATGCCGGGCAAATGGGTGTTCCCCGGCGGCCGCATCGAGCCCAGCGATTTCCGGGTCGCCTGCGCGACGGAACTGACTCCCTGCGTCGCCAGCGAACTCGAAGCCAGCCTCCCCCCGGCGCGGGCGCGCGCGCTGGCGGTGGCGGCGGTGCGCGAGACGTTCGAGGAGACCGGCCTGCTGCTCGGCCGGGCGGCGTCGCTGCCGCGCGGCCGGGCATGGACCGCATTCGGGGCGCACGGCGTCGCGCCGGACCTCGCGTGCCTCGGTTATGTCGCGCGGCTGATCACGCCGCCGGTCCGCGCCAAACGGTTCGACACGCGGTTCTTCATCGCCGACGCCGCACATCTGGTCAGCCGCGAGCCCGTCGACAGCCGCGAGCTCGAGGAAATCGCGTGGTTCGCTCTCACGGCGACCGCCGCGCTCGACCTCGCCGCGCCGACGCGAATGGTGCTCGGCCACCTTGCGGCGCGCCTTGCCGGCACCGCGCCCGAGCCGCTGTTCCGGCGCTTCCGGTCGCCGGCGGAATGAGCCCCGATTTTTTCGAGCGCTTCAACCTCCGCCACCTGCGCTATTTCCTTGCCATCGCCGACGCCGGCAGCTTTCGCGCGGCGTCGGCCCGGCTGAACATCGCGCAGTCGGCGGTGTCGCGGCGGATCGCCGACCTCGAGGCGATCTTCGCCGTGCCGCTGTTCGACCGCCACCCGCGCGGGGTCACCCTGTCGGCGGCGGGCGAGGCGCTGCGCCACGGTGCGCGCCGCATCGGGGCCGAACTCGACGCGGCGAAGGCGGCGCTGAAGCGGCCCGCCGGCGCCGAAGCGTTGCTGCGGGTCGGCCTCTACGGGACGACGTCGCAGCTCGCCTTCGTCCCGCCGCTCATCGCGCGCTTCCGCGACGAGCTGCCCAACACCGCGCTCGACCTCTCGCCGATCGCGACGGGCGAGATCGACGCGGCGAGCCTGGCGACACTCGACGTCGCACTGTTCGAGAACACGCCGGCTCCGTCGGGCTGGCGCGCGCAACGTCTGCTGTCGAGCGCCTATGTCGCCGCGGTCCCGCGCGGCCATCCCCTGACGGCCCCCGCCGCGATTTCATTCGACGTGCTGTGCGAGGTCGAGCTGATCTGTTTTCCCGGCACCGCCAACCCGGCCGGCCACGATGCGCTGATCCGCGCCGCTGCGGAGCGCGGCCGGGCGCTCAACATCATCCACGAGACGTCGTCGGAATGCGCGCGCCTTGCCCTTGCCGCGGCGGGCATGGGCATCGCGATCGTCTCGCCGCTCGCCGCCGCCCACGACCAGGGGTTCGCCGTCGAATATCGCGCCATGACCGGCGTCACGCTGCCCTTCGACCTGTGGCTGGCGACACAGTCCGACGCCGCCGCCGCCGTCCACTTCGCCGACATCGCCGCGGCGACCGTCGCCGGCCTCAGCCGCTGAGCGCCGCCGCGCGGATCGCGTCGGCGACCCGCCGGCCATTGGCCGACAGCGTGGCGGACGACCAGACGAGGTCGAGATCGACGGTCACGTCGAGGTCGGTGACGGTGCGGAACACCAGCTGCCGGCGCCAGCGGCGGGCGGCCGCCCCCTCGAGGGTCAGGGTGATGCCCATCCCCGCCGCGACCATCGCCAGCTGGGTGTCTTCGTCGACGATATAGTGGCGGATGTCGGGGACGAGCCCGCCCACCGAGCAGGCGGCGATCAGCCGGTCGTGGACCGCCCCGGTGCCGGTCCGCGACTGGAAGACGAACGCTTCACCGGCCAGGTCGGCGAGTCGCACGTTTTCGACCTGCGCTAGCGGGTGGCCGCGGGCCAGCGCCAGCACGAAACGCTGCTGCTGGAGGGCACTGAAGCCGATGTCGGGTTCGGCATCCCATCGGCCGTAGAACAGCCCGAGGTCGAGCGTGCCCTCGCGAATCCGGTCGAGCTGGCCCGGGCGGACCACCGACAGGTGGATGTCGAGGTCGGGCAGCGCCTGACGCGCGTGGATCAGCGCGGCAGCGACGAGCGGCAGTTCGGCGGCGATGCCGTTGGTGCCGATCCGCACGATACCGTCGCGGCCCTTGGCAAGGCTTGCCATGGTTTCGCCGATCAGCGTCGCCTCGTCGACGATGCGCCGAGCATGGACCGCGAACGGCCGCCCCGCAGCAGACAGCCTGATCTCGCCGTCGCGCCGGTCGAACAGCGCCGTGCCGACGTCGAGTTCGAGGTCGCCCAGCCGCCGGTAGAGCGTCGAGGGATCGACCGCGAGCCGCCGCGCGGCGCGCGCGAAGTTGCCCTCGCGGACCACGGCGAGAAAGTAGCGGAGATGCCGAAGCTCCATCGCATAGCCTCTTGGGGTGCGCGGCCAGCATAAGCAGCGATGCCGGTTCGGCAATCAATCCTTGCCTAATCGCCGCTGGAAACGAATGGCGACGCCGCGCAAGAGACACTCCATGGTCGCCGAGCAGCCTCAACCGGTCGTCACCGAAGTCGATGCCATCGTCGTCGGGGCCGGCATCGGCGGCATCTATGCCTTGCATCGGTTCAAGCAGCAGGGCCTGTCGGTGCTGTGTCTCGAGAGCGCAGCCGGGGTCGGCGGGGTATGGTTCCACAACCGCTATCCCGGCGCGCGGGTCGACGTCGAAAGCAGCGAATACTGCTACCATTTCTCGCCGGAGCTGTTCGGCGAATGGCGCTGGACCGAGCGCTATGCCGCGCAACCCGAACTGCTGGCGTACTTCAACCACGTCGTCGACCGGTTCGGGCTCCGCGGCGACATCCGCCTCGAAACGCCGATGCAGTCGGCGCGCTGGGTGCCGCACGAGGCGCGCTGGCACGTCGCGACGGCGACCGGATTGCACTTCGCCGGTCGCTTCCTCGTCATGGCGACCGGCAACCTGTCGGCCGCACGCGACCCCGACTTCCCGGGCCTCGCCGACTTCGCGGGCGAATGGGTCCAGGCGTCGCACTGGCCCGACCGCCCAGTCGACATCGCCGGGCGACGGATCGCCGTGATCGGCACCGGCTCGTCGGGCGTCCAGACCATTCCGGTGCTCGCCGCACAGGCCGAGCACCTCACGGTGTTCCAGCGTACCCCCAACTTCTCGGTCCCGGCGCGTAACGGACCGTCCGACGGGGCGCTGATCGATGCGATCGCCCAAGACGTGCCCGGTCGCCGCAGCCATCTGCTCGCCACCCGCGCCGCTATCACCAGCGGGCAGAACCCCCTGCTGCCCTACGCCGCTTACACCGAGGCCGAACGCACCAGCCGTCTCGAATGGCAATGGGCGCAGGGTGGTCAGGGGATGAACCGCGTGTTCGCCGACCAGGGCACCGACCAGTTGGTCAACGACCGCGTCGCCGATTTCGTCCGCGCGAAGATCCGCGAGATCGTCACCAACCCCGCCGTGGCCGAAAAGCTGTGCCCCTATGACCACCCGATCGGCTCGCGCCGCCTGTGCGTCGACACCGATTATTACGCAACCTACAACCGCGCGAACGTGACGCTGGTCGACATCGCGGCCGACCCGATCGAGCGGATCACCCCGACCGGCATCCAGACGCGGGCCGGCCATTACCCGGTCGACCTGATCGTCTTCGCCATCGGCTTCAACGCCTTCCGCGGCGCGCTCGACCGGGTCGACATCCGCAACGAGCGCGGCGCAACGCCGACCGGCGGCTGGCAGCGCGGGCCCCGCACGCTGCTCGGGCTGATGACCAGCGGCTTCCCGAACTTCTTCTTCCTGACCGGTCCCGGCAGCCCGTCGGTGCTGTCGAACCTCGTGCTGATGAACGAGGCGCATGTCGACTGGGTCGCCGGCCTGATCGCGCACATGACGACCAACGGCTATGACACGGTCGAACCCGACCGCACCGCGGTCGAGGCGTGGACGGGAACAGTCGCGGAGGCGGCGAGCAAGCTGCTGCGGCTCGGGGTCAAGAACTATATGGTCCACGTCAACGCCGATGACGGCAGCCGGGTGTTCATGCCATACATCGGCGGCCTCGACCGCTACACGGAAATCATGCGCGACATTGCGGCAAACGGGTACCCCGGCTTCCGCTTAAGCCAGCTTGTCGCCCCGAACCAGACTGCGGCGGCGTGAGCGTGGCCGGGCGCTCGCTCGAAGGCCGGGTCGCCATCGTCACCGGTGCCGGGGGGGCGATCGGGCGCGCCGCCGCCCTGCTCCTCGCCGGCGAAGGGGCGCGCGTCGTCGCCAACGACCTCGGCGCGAAACTCGACGGCGACGGCCGCGATGCCGGTCCCGCCGAAGCGACCGCCGCCCTGATCCGAGAGGCGGGCGGCCAGGCGATCGCCAACACCGACAGCGTCGCCAGCTGGGCCGGCGCGAGCCGCATGGTCGAACAGGCGCTGGATAGCTTCGGCCGCGTCGACATCCTCGTCAACAACGCCGGCAACATCCGCTACGCCGCCTTCCAGGACAGCGACCCGGCCGACGTCGATGCGCTGATCGGCGTGCACCTCCAAGGCAGTTATTACGCCGCGCGCGCCGTCGCCCCGCACTTCGTCGCGCAGAAGTCGGGAGCCTATGTCCACATGACGTCGAGCACCGCGCTGATCGGCATGGCCGGCAACGCCGGCTATGTCGCCGCCAAGATGGGCGTTGTCGGCCTGTCGCGGGCGATCGCGATCGACATGGCGAAGTTCAACGTCCGGTCGAACTGCATCGCGCCGGCCGCCGCCAGCCGTATGTCCCCGCAGCGCGCGACGGCCGAGGCCGAGGCGCTGTGGGCGGCGAAGGTCCGCCCCGAACAGGTCGCGCCCCTCGTCGCCTACCTCGCCGGCGACGCTGCGGCAGGCATCAGCGGCCAGATCATCGGCGCGCGCGGCAACGAGTTCTACCTCTACAGCCAGTCGCGCCCGGTCCGGACGCTCCACCGCGACGACGGCTGGACGGTTGCGCGGATCGCGGCGCATCTCGGCCCGGCATGGGCCTCGTCGCTGACGCCGCTCGAAGAGACGTATCAGGTCTTTGCGTGGCCACCGTTGTAGAATATGTCCCGCGATACAGAACAATGTGACGCCTGTGGGAGGCTGCGGTGCTAGTCGACGCGATTGAGTACGACCGCAGCAAGGTCCGCGACATCGATCTGTGGGACCCGGCGTTGAAGGCCGATCCCGGTGCGACGTTCGTGCAGTGGTCGGGCGAGGACCCATTCTATATCCGCCACGGCAGCGCGCTGCAGGCGGTCGTCACGCGGTTCGACGATGCCAAACGCGCCCTCGAGGATCAGGTCCGATTCAGCAACGTTAAGCGGGCGTGGCCGGGAATGGAGAAGTACAACTTCTGGCAGGGCCTGCCAGTCGTCACCGACAACGATCCGCCGGACCACACCAAGCTGCGCCGCCTGCTCGCCCCGGCGTTCTCGCCGCGCCGCCTCGCCTCGGTCGAGGCTGGCGTCCAGCAGTTCATCGCCGGCCGCCTCGACGCTATCGCCGCCGAAGGCAGCGGCCGCTTCGAGCTGATGCGCGTCTTCGGCCGCGAACTGTCGATCCACATGCTGCTCGGGCTGCTGATGGACATCGCCCCCGACGACCGGTCGCAGTTCGTCGCCGTGTCGGACGGCCTGTCGATGTTCGCGTCGCTGCCGGCCGGCGAGCCCGCGCCTGCGGCGTACCTCGATGCGTGGGCGAGGACCCGCGCCTATTGCGAGGAACTGATCGAGCAGCGCCGCCGCCAGCCGGTCGACGATCTGGTCAGCAACATCATCGCCGCGCACGACACCGAAGGGCGGCTGACCTCCGACGAATTGTTCGCGACGTTCATCATCCTGTTCGTCGCCGGAATCTCGGGCGTGGCGCATCTGATCGGCTGGATGATGTGGCGGCTGTGCCGCAACCCCGAGCAGATGGCCCTGCTTCGCCGCGAACCCGCGCTGATCGGCGGCGCGATGGAGGAAACGCTGCGCATCGAACCGATCGGCTATACCGCGCTGCGTTGGTGCCAGTCGGATTTCACGATGTCGGGACTCGACTTCCTGCGCGACATGCCGGTGATGGTCGTCGAGGGCGCATCGAGCTTCGATCCGACGCGTTACGACGACCCGCTGCGCTTCGACATCACCCGCAAGCCGCGCCGCGACTCGCTGGCCTTCGGCTTCGGCATCCACCATTGCATCGGCGCCCCCGTCGCGCGGATGGCCACGAAGCACGCCGTGACCATGATGCTTGACCGTTTCCCGGAGCTGCGCCTGCAGGACCCCGACTTCCGCCCAACCGTCGTTGGCAGCCCCAAGGACCGGGGGCCAGCATCGATCCCGGTCGCCGTCTGAATCCCGAGAGGAACCGCCATGCTTGCCCTGATCGCCACGCTGAAGATCGACCCCGCCAACGCCGCCCGCTTCGAGGCCGAGTTCACCGAGGTCGCCGCCAAGGTTCGCGCCGACGAGCCGGGCAACATCGCCTACAACCTGACCCGCAGCCGCACCGAGCCGGGCACGTACCGCGTCATGGAGATCTACCGCGACGACGAAGCGCTCCGCGCCCACAGCGGCTCGGAGCATTTCAAGGCGTTCCGCCCGACGATGGCCGAACTCCTCGTCGCGCCGCCGGAGATGGAGAAGCTCGACGTCGTGGTTTGAAGTCGGCTGCCGAGGCCGGTGCTGCCCGCTGCCGACTACCAACACCCTAGAACAGTGCGATCGGCCGGATCGGTGAGCCCGTCCCGCCCTTGATGCGCAGCGGCAGCGCGCAGAACATGAACTCGTAGACCTTGGCCGCCGCCAGCTCGTCGAGCCGCATGTTCTCCATGATGTTGATGCCGCGCTTGACCATCAGCTCGACGTGCGCCGGCATCGCCGACGGGCGACGGTCGTAGGCGAAGGTATCGGCCCCGGTCACGCGGATGCCGTGATCCCCGAGCCACGCCGCCGCTTCGCCGTCGGGGCCGGGGCCGCCTTCGAACACGCCGACATATTTGCGGTGGTCGCCCCAGTAGCGTTCCCACCCCGAGCGGATCAGGACGGCGTCGCCGGGCCGGATGTCGACGTGCTGCCGCTCCGCCGCCGCCGCGAGTTCGGCCGCGGTGATGCCGTACGCCGGTTCGAGGCTCTCGACCCCAAGCAGCCCCGGCATATCGAGTAGCACGCCGCGCATGAACAGCGGTTCGACCGTCTCGATGCCATGCTCGACATAGCCGTCGCGGCGCGTCGCCACCGCGTCGGAGTCGCGGTCGGGATAGACCATGCCGCAGCACGCGATATGGTTGAGGGCATCAATGTGCGTGCCGTTGTGGCTGCCCATGGTGAACATGTCGCTCGACGCCGAGACGTCGGAGCCGCCGATGCGTGCATCGTTATGGAGCTTGGTCAGCCGGAACATGAACGGCGGATGGTTCGGGCTGTTCGGAATATCCTCGTGCAGCACATGGCCGAGTTCGACGATGCGGCCTGCGCTGACGATGCGGCGGAAGTCGGCGAGCCACGTCATCATACTGCTCCTCAGCGGCCGGTGAAGCGCGGCGGGCGCTTTTCGGCGAAGGCCATGCGGGCCTCGGTCGCGTCGTCGCTCAGGCTCGACCGGATCATGTTGGCCGTCTCGCCGTCGAGCACGGTGGCGAACGTGCCCGCTTCGGCGGCGTTGAGGTTGCGCTTGATATAGCGGTAGGCGAGGCGCGGGCCGCCGACGAAGCGCCGGGCGAAGGCCTCCGCCGCGGCGTCGAGCCCGTCATCGGCCACCAGCCGCGTGACGAGGCCGATCCGCAGCGCTTCTTCCGCGCCGACGGGCTCGTCGAGCAGGAGCAGTTCGCGCGCTTTGGCGGTGCCGAGAAGCCTGGTCAGCGTGAAGCTCGCGCCGAAGTCGCCCGAGAAGCCGGCGGCGGCAAAGCCGGCGCGGAACATCGCGGTAGGCGAGGCGATCCGGAAATCGCACGCCGCGGCCAGCGCAAGACCGGCACCGACCGCTGGACCGCGCACCATGGCCACCGTCGGCTTGGGCATGTCGTGGAGGAGTTCGGCGGCGTGGACGTTGGCGCGCAGCCGGTCGTAACGCATTTCCGGTGCATGCCACGCCGGATCGTCGCTCCACGCGGCGGCGAGCGGGTCGTCCGGGTCGGCCACGCGCGACCGCCGCCGGTCGCCACCGGCGCAGAACGCCCGGCCCGCGCCGCGCAGGAGCACGGCATGGACGGCCGGATCGACCGCCGCCGCCGCGAGCGCGGCGACGAGCTGGCGCATCAGCGGCTGCGTCAGCGCGTTGAGCGCCGCCGGCCGGTCGAGGGTCAGGGTCAGCAGGTTGCGCTCAAGATTTTGGGTCAGCGCCATGATATTTGCTCCGTTGACCGCACCCCGCCTTTGCCGCGAACGACGGACCGATGACGACCGCCACCGAATCGTTCGCGCCGACATGGTTCGTGACGGGAGCTGCCACCGGCTTCGGTCGCGAGATCGTCATGCACGCCCTCGCCGCCGGCGCGAATGTCGTCGCCACCGCGCGCGATCCGGCCAAGCTGGCCGACATGGCGCACGACAGGCTGCTGGCACTTGCGCTCGACGTCACCGATCCCGCCGCGGTGACCGCTGCCGTCGCCGCCGCGGAGGCACGCTTCGGCCGCATCGACGTCCTCGTCAACAACGCCGGCTATGGCCTGATCGCGGCGGTCGAGGAAGCGACCGATGCCGAAACCCGCATCCTCATGGAGACTCACTTCTTCGGCAGCGTCGCGCTGATCCGCGCCGTCTTGCCGGGCATGCGGGCGCGCCGCCACGGCCACATCGTCAACTTCTCGTCGGTCGCCGGCGTCGTCGGCTTCTCCGGCACCGCGCTCTATGCCGCCGCCAAGTTCGCGATCGAAGGACTGTCGGAGGGGCTGGCGAAGGAACTCGCCCCGCTCGGCATCAAGGTGACGATCATCGAGCCGGGGCCGTTCCAGACCAACTTCTTCACGACGTCGCGCCGGATGGGGGCGACGATCATCGCCGACTACGACGGGACGGCCGGCGCATACCGCAAGCGTGCCAGCAAGCCCGATCCGTGGTTGCCCGGTGACCCGGCGCGGGCCGCGGCCGCCATCGCCGCGGTCGTCGCCGACCGCGATCCGCCGCTGCGCCTGCTGCTCGGCCAGCCCGCCTATGACATGATCACCGCCAAGCTCGCGTCGCACGCCGCCGAGATCGAGCGGTGGAAGGTGCTGAGCCTCAGCGCCGACCGCCCCGACGCCGCCGGCCGCAGCTGGCCCTGATCCGTGGCCATTCCCGCGGGCTGGGCCGGCCGGCTCGCCGTCCCGGCCATCGCCGCGCCGATGTTCATGGTGTCGACCCCCGACCTGACGGTCGAGTGCTGCCGCTCGGGTGTCGTCGGCAGCTTCCCGGCGCTGAACCAGCGCGACAATGCCGGCTACGCCGCGTGGCTCGGCGAGATTGGCGACCGGCTGGCGCGGCTGGCGGGCGAGACCGGCAGCGACCCGGCGCCGTTCGGCGTCAACCTCAGCATGCGCCGCGGCAACCCGCGGCTCGAGGAGGATCTCGTGACGACGATCGCGGCGCGCGTGCCGCTGGTCATCACCTCGCTCGGCGTCTCGGCCGAGGTCGTGTCGCGCGTCCACGACTATGGCGGCATCGTCTTTCACGACATCGTCAACCAGCGCCACGCCGAGAAGGCGGCGGCGGCGGGGGTCGACGGCCTGATCCTCGTCACGGCAGGAGCAGGCGGGCACGCCGGGCGGCTCAACCCGTTCGCCTTCGTCGCCGAGGTCCGCCGCTGGTTCGACCGCACGCTGATCCTCGCCGGCGGCATCGTCGACGGGCGGCAGATCGCCGCCGCCCAGTTGCTCGGGGCCGACATGGTGTCGATGGGAACGCGCTTCATCGCCACCCGCGAGGGCGCCGCCCCCGACGCCTACAAGGCGATGATCCTCGCGGCGACCGCCGAGGACATCGTCTACACGGCGGCGATGACCGGCGTCGGCGCGAGCTTCCTGAAGGCGAGCGTTCGCGACTGGGGCATAGACCCCGATGACCTCGCCACCGCGGCGATCGACCCGGCGACGCGCACCGTCCGCCACGGCGACCGCGAGGGCAAGGTGTGGCGCGACATCTGGTCGGCGGGGCAGGCCGCCGGCGCGATCGACGACGTCCCGGGAGCCGCCGACCTGTGCCGTCGGCTGGCGGCCGAATGGCGCGGGGCACGGGCATGACCGCGTCACCCCGGCGTCCCGCCATCGTACGCGAACATGGTGCAGCACGAGGCCGGATCGTCGAATGCCCGATGCGTCACTGGTTCCCGCCCCTCCCGCGACGTTGCACGGCGAGCCCAGCTTCATCCCGCCGCCCCGTCGGTGAAATGCAATTATAGTCATGTCGCGGCGAAAAGATTTCGGCACCACGGCCGCGCCCGCCGCCCTCGCTGCCGAGGTCGCGCGAATGTTGGCCGCCAGCCCGGCGCGGGCGCCGATCCGCCAGGGTTCGCCGGTCGCTGCCCGCGCCGCGCAGGACCGGGTCGC
>CAHJWP010000006.1 GCA_903642255.1 Sphingomonadaceae bacterium
GCTGCGGCTGCTGATCGACCGGCCGGCGGCGCGCAACGCGATCGACGCCGACACGCGCCACGCCCTGCTCGCCGCGGTCGAGGCGGCGCGCGACGACGGCGACGTCCGCGCGCTGATCCTTGGCGGGACGGGGGGCATGTTCTGCGCCGGCGGCGACCTGCCGAGCATGGTCGGTATCGGCCACGCCGCCGCGCTCGAGCGGATGGCGCACGGCCACCGGATCGTCGCGGCGCTATGGACCTTTCCGAAGCCGGTCGTCGTCGCGGTCGAAAAGTTCGCCGTCGGGGCCGGGGCGGGGCTGGCGCTGCTCGCCGACGAGATCGTCATGGGGCGCGGCGCAGTGTTCGGCTTTCCGTTCGTCCGCCTCGGGCTGGTCCCCGACTGGGGCCTGATAGGCAGCGCGCCGCGGCGGATCGGGGCGACGGCCGCCGCCCGCGTGTTCCGCGACGGGGCGACGGTCAAGGCCGAAGCGGCGCTGGCGCTGGGTCTGGCCGACCGCGTCGTCGACGACGGCGAGGTACAGGAGGAGGCGCTGCGGGTGGCCGAAGGGTTCGCGACGCTCCCGCCCCACGCGTTCGCGGCGGTCAAGCATCGGATGCGCGGTGACGCCGACGTCCTCGGGCTGGCGGCGGAAGCGGCGGCGCAGGCGGCGTGCCTGACGTCAGCCGAGTTCGCCGAGGGCTATGCCGCGTTCCGCGAGAAGCGCGAGCCTAAGTTCTAGGTGAGAGCAAGCGGGACTTACTCCTCCCCCTCAGGGGGAGGTGGAGCGAAGCGCCGGGGGGTCTTCGCGCGATGCCCCCTCCGTCACCCTGCGGGTACCCCCTCCCCCGTCAGGGACGAGTTCAACCCGTCAACTGCGTCACGCCCTTGACGTAAGTATACCCGTCGAGCCCCTCGCTGCCGCCTTCGCGACCATAGCCGCTGTCCTTGATGCCGCCGAACGGCACCTCGGGGAAGCTCGAGGTCAGATGGTTGAGCGACAGGCTGCCGCATTCGACCTCGTCGATCATCCGCGCGGCGATCCGCGCCGAGTCGGTGAAGCCGTATGCCGCCAACCCGAAGCCGACCGAATTGGCCTTGGCGATCGCCTCGTCGATGCCCGTTACCCGGCTGACCAGCGCCAGCGGGCCGAACGGCTCCTCGCGCATCGCTCGCGCGTGGTCGGGGACGTCGGCGATGACGGTCAGCGGATAGACGAAGCCGGCGTTGCCGACGCGCTGCCCGCCCGCGGCGAGGCGCGCGCCCTCTGCCAGCGCGTCGGCGACATAGCCCTCGACCGCATCGAGGCGGCGCTGGTTGATCAGCGGGCCCATCTTCGTTCCCGGGGCGAGCGCGTCGCCGGCCGTCATCGCCGCCGCCGCCTCGCCGAACTTGCCGACGAACTCGTCGTAGACGCGGTCGTGGACGAAGAAGCGCGTCGGTGCGACGCAGACCTGCCCGGCGTTGCGCGCCTTGCCGCTCGCCGACAGCGTCGCCACCGCGTCGACGTCGATGTCGTCCCAGACGATCACCGGCGAGTTTCCGCCGAGCTCCATGATCGCCGGCTTCATGTGCCGGCCGGCGAGCGCCGCGAGGTGCCGCCCGACCGGGACCGAGCCGGTGAAGGTGATGAGGCGGATCGCGGGATGCGGGATCAGATATTCGGAAATCTCGGCCGGCTTGCCGAAGACGAGGTTGACGACGCCGTCGGGGACGCCGGCATCGTGGAACGCCTCGACCAGCCGCAGCGGTCCCGACGGCGTCTCCTCGGCCCCTTTCAGGATGATCGCGCAGCCCGCCGCCAGCGCGCCGGCGACCTTGCGGGTCGGCGAGGCGAGCGGGTAGTTCCACGGCGTGAAGGCGGCGACGATGCCGACCGGGAAGCGCAGCGCCATCTGCCGCATCCCCGGGCGCGCCGGGATGACGCGGCCGTACAGCCGGCGGCCCTCGGCGGCGTCCCACACGATGCGGCTGCGCGCGATGTCGACCTCGCTGCGTGCCTCGTCGAGCGTCTTGCCTTGGTCGAGTGCGAGGCCATAGGCGACCTCTTCGCGCCGCTCGCCGAGCAGGTCGGCGGCGCGGTTCATGATCTTTTCGCGTTCGGCCGGCGGCACGGCGCGCCACGCCTTCAGCCCCTGTTCGGCGGCGGCGATGGCCGCGTCGAGCTCGGCGCGGCCGGCGTGCGGCAGCTCGGCGATCGTGCTGCCGTCGGACGGATTGACGATCGGTTCGCCCGGTGCGGCACTGCGCCACTGGCCACCGATGAGGAACCTGATTTCGGGGTAGGTCATGCGTGTCTTCCCGGCCGGCAGGCCGCGAATGTCTATCCCAGCGTCGGCGAGCCTTGCCAAATGACAGATAATCACCGTTCAATCAGCTTAAATCGGGTTGCCTGCCCTTAGCCTTTGCTGAATTCGGGGCGCACCGCCCGCGGCGGCACGGGACAGGTATGAATTTCGATTTCTCCGACGACGTGACGACGATGCGCGGCGAGGTGCGCCGCCTGCTGCACGACCGCTTCCCGCGCGGCGCGGTGCGCCAACAGGTCGACGCCGGCGCCCCGTTCGACCGCGACCTGTGGCGCGAGCTCGGCGCGATGGGCTGGCTCGGCGTCGCGCTGCCCGAGGCGGTCGGCGGCGCCGACCTCGGTTACGAGGCGCTGTGCATGATCGCCGAAGAGATCGGTGGGGCGCTGCCGCCCGCGCCGTTCGCGTCGTCGGTCTATTTCGCGGCCGAGGCGCTGGTGCTGTTCGGCAGCGCAGAGCAGCAGGTGCGCTGGCTGCCCGGCATCGCGGCGGGGGAGGCGGTCGGCACGGTCGCCATCGCCGAAGGCATCGGCGATCCGCGGCCGGGGGGCATCGCCACCGTCGCCGCAAAGGGAGCTTTGACCGGGGTCAAGCTGCCGGTCGTCGACGGCGACATCGCCGACTTCGCGGTCGTCGCGGCGAAGGGCGCGGGCGGCGAGCCGGGGCTGTGGCTCGTCGATCTCACCGCCCCGGGCGTGACCCGCGAGGCGATCGAGTCGCTCGATCTCGTCCGGCGCAGCGTCCGCCTGACGCTCGACGGCGCGGCGGCCGAGCCGTTGCCGGGCGGGCAGGACTGGCCGGCGATCGAGCGCCTGCTCGACCGCGCGGCGATCCTCGTCGCGTTCGAGCAGGTCGGCGGGGCGCAGGCGGCGCTCGACATGGCTGTCGGCTATGCGCAGGACCGTTTCGCCTTCGGCCGGTCGATCGGCTCGTTCCAGGCAATCAAGCACAAGCTCGCCGACGTCTATGTCGCGACCGAACTGGCGCGGTCGAACGCCTATTTCGGCGCATGGGCGATCGCCAACGACGCCGCCGACCTGCCGGTCGCCGCGGCGACGGCGCGGATTGCCGCGACCGACGCGTTCAGCCTTGCGGCGCAGGAGAATATCCAGACCCACGGCGGCATGGGCTTCACGTGGGACAGCGACTGCCACCTGTTCTATCGCCGCGCCCGCGAACTCGCCGTCGTCGCCGGCAGCCAGCGTTACTGGCGGCGCCGACTGATCGACCGCCTCGACGCCCAGAACCACGGATAAAACCCATGGATTTCAGCGACACGCCGCAAGAAGCCGCCTTCCGCGCCGAGGTCCGCGCCTTCCTCGACGCGCACGTTCCCGCCAAGACGCCAGGCAACCGCAGCTATGCGAGCCGCGCGATGAGCCCCGCCGACGTCGCCGCATCGAAGGCATGGCAGCGGACCAAGGCCGAGAACGGCTTCGCCGGCATCCTGTGGCCGAAGGCGTTCGGCGGCCGCGAGGGGACGCCGATGGAGCACATCATCTTCCAGCAGGAGGAAGAGAATTACCTCGTCCCGGCGAGCGTGTTCAACCAGGGCGTCGGCATGGCGATGCCGACAGTGATGACCTTCGGCACGCCGGAACAGCTCGAACGCTACCCGCGCCCGGCATTGTTCGGCGACGAGATCTGGTGCCAGCTGTTTTCGGAACCCGACGCCGGCTCCGACCTCGCCGGATTGCGGACGCGCGCGGTACAGGACGGCGACGACTGGGTCGTCAACGGCCAGAAGATCTGGACGTCGAACGCGCATTTCTCCGATTATGCGATGCTGGTGACGCGGTCCGATCCGACCGTCGCCAAGCACGCGGGCCTGACGTTCTTCATCGTCGACATGAAGTCGCCGGGCATCGACGTGCGGCCGATCAAGCAGATTTCGGGCACCTCGAACTTCTGCGAGGTATTCCTGTCCGACGTCCGCATCCCCGACAGCCAGCGCCTCGGCGCGGTCGGCGCGGGGTGGAAGGTGGCGATGACGATGCTCGCCAACGAGCGCTTCACCGTCGGCAAGACCGAGGGGCCCGACTTCGAAGACATCTTCCTGCTGACGCGCGGTCTCGAACTCGACGGCCGCCGCGCCGTCGACGATCCGGCGGTGATCGAGCATCTCGCCGACTGGTACGTCCAGTCGGCGGGGCTGAAATACGCCCGCCTTCGGTCGCAGACGGCGCTGTCGCGCGGCAAGACGCCGGGGCCCGAGGCGTCGATCGGCAAGCTGGTCAGCGCGAGCAAGCTGCAGGACATCGCGACCTACGGCATCGACCTGCTCGGCCAGGCCGGGGCAGTGATGGACCCGGCGGTTGCGCCGATGAACGCGTGGTTCCAGCACGCCCTGCTGTATGCGCCGGGCAAGCGCATCGCCGGCGGGACCGACGAAATCCTGCGCAACATCATCGCCGAGCGCGTCCTCGGCCTGCCCGGCGACATCCGCGCCGACAAGGGACTGGCGTTCAACCAGGTTCCGACCAGCCGGCGGCAGGGCTGATCGTCTTGGCCGGCTCGTTCCTGCGCCGGCCGGTCTATACGCACGACCAACTGCGCCGCCTGATCGCGCCACGCACGGTGGCCATCGTCGGCCTGTCGCGCAACGCGGCGTCGTTCGGCGCGCGGACGGCGGCGAACCTGTCGCGCTTCACCGGCGGGCAGGTATACGGCGTCAATCCCAATGCCGACGAACTCTACGGCCTGCCGTGCCACCCGACGCTGAGCGCGATCCCGGAGGACGTCGACTGCGCCATCCTCGCGGTGCCGCTTGAGGCGGTCGAGCGCGTGCTCGAGGAATGCGCCGCGGCGGGCGTCGGGGGCGCGATCATCTATGCGTCGGGGTTCGCCGAGACCGGGCGCGCCGACCGCATCGCGCTGCAGCGGCGGATCGCCGACATCGGCCGCGCCGGCAACGTCCGTATCGTCGGGCCGAATTGCATCGGGCTGATCAACAACACGTCGGCGGCCGGGCTATGCTTCTCGTCGAGCTACGGCCTGCATCCGGTGCCGGCCGGGCCGGTCGGCATCGCCTCGCAATCGGGCGGGCTGGGGCAGGCGATCGTCCAGGCGACCGAGCGCGGCGGGTCGTTCAGCCACTTCCTCGCCGCCGGCAACAGCTGCGACGTCGACGTCTGCGATTACGTCAGCTACCTCGCCGGCGACGATACTTGCCGGGTCATCGCCTGCGTCGCCGAGGGCCTGAGCGACGGCGAGCGGCTGATCGAGGCGGGCGAGGCGGCGCTTGCCGCAGACAAGCCGGTCGTCATGTACAAGATCGCCACCGGCGCGGCCGGCGCGGCGGCGGCGATGTCGCATACCGGCACGCTCGCCGGATCGAACGCCGCCTACGACGCCGCCTACCGCCGCCTCGGCATCATCAGGGCCGACAATATCGAGGACATCTACGCCGCCGCCGCCTTCCTCGCCAAGGCGGGGCCGGCCCGCGCCGAGGGCGTCGCGGCGTGCGCCGCGTCGGGCGGGGCGTGCGTCATCACCCTCGACAAGGCGGAAGCGTCGGGCGTGCCGATGCCGAAGCCGTCGCCGGCGACGCAGGCGGTGCTCGAGGCGAACGTCCCCGACTTCGGCTCGCCGACCAACCCGTGCGACATCACCGCGCAGGTCGCGACCAACTCGGCGTCGTACGCGGCGTGCGCCCAAGCGCTGCTCGCCGACCCCGGCTACGCCGCGCTGGTCGTCATGGTGCCGAGCGTGACCGCTGCGATGACCCCGCGCAACGTTACCATGTTCTCGGGGCTGGCGGCGGCGGCGGGCAAGCCGGTGTGCCTGAGCTGGATGTCGGAATGGCTCAGCGGCCCCGGTGCGGCACAGGCCGAGGCCGACCCCCATGTCGCGCTGTTCAAATCCACCGACCAGACCTTTCGCACCCTCGGCGGCTGGCTTGAGCGCGCGCACGTCCTCGCCGGTCCTCGCCCGCGCGACCGCCGCGCTGGACCGACCGCGAACGCTGCCGCCGCCACCCGCCTGCTCGACGCGGCGGGCGAGCGACTGAGCGAGCGCGAGGCGAAGGCGGTGCTCGCCGCCTACGGCGTGCCCGTCGCATCCGATCACGTCGTCCAGTCGGTCGATGCCGCGGTCGCCGCCGCCGACGCGGTCGGCTATCCGGTCGTCCTCAAAATCGAATCGGCCGACATTCCGCACAAGACGGAGGCCGGCGTCGTTCGCCTCCGTCTCGCCGACGCCGATGCGGTGCGGCAGGCTTATGCCGAAATCGTCGCCGCCGCCGACCGCATCGTGCCGCGCCCCGCCGTCGCCGGGGTGCTCGTCCAGCCGATGATCGCCGCCGGCCTCGAACTCGTCGTCGGGGCGCAGCGGGATCCGACCTTCGGGCCGCTGGTAGTCGTCGGCCTCGGCGGCATCATGGTCGAGCTGCTCCGCGATTCGGCCGCCGACCTCGCCCCGGTCAGCCTCGAACAGGCCCATGCCATGCTGCGCCGCCTCAAGGGCTGGCCACTGCTCGCCGGCTTCCGTGGCGATGCCAGGGTCGACGTCGAGCGCGTCGCGGCGATCATCGTCGCGGTATCCGAACTCGCCGCCGACCACGTTGACGAGATCGTCGAGATCGACGTCAATCCGGTTATCTGCGGCCCCGGCCGCGCCATCGCCGTCGACGCGCTGATCGTCCGCGCGCCAGCAGGAGACCCCGCATGAAGTGGCTCAAGTCGACCGAATTCCTGCTGTTCGAGGTCAGGGACAAGATCGCTTACATCACCCTCAACCGGCCCGAGAAGCGCAATGCGCTGTCGCCCGACCTGATCCGCGAAATCCACGAGGCAATGCTCGAGGCCGACGACCGGCAGGAGGTCAGCGTCATCGTGCTGCAGGCGGCGGGCGACGACTTCTGCGCCGGCTACGACCTCGGCTTCGGCTACAATCCCAACAACCAGTATGACAATACCGGCCAGTACCGGACCCGGATGGGCACGCTCGACGACGACATCTGGACGATGACGCGCAAGATGGGCCAGACGTGGATCATCGCCGACATCCACAAGCCGGTGATCGCCAAGGTCCAGGGCCGGGCACTGGCTGGCGGGGCCGAGATGGCGCTGATCTGCGACATCATCATCGCCGCCGATGACGCACTGATCGGCCATCCGGGCACGCGCGGCCTCGGCTCGCCGCCGATCAACTACTGGTTCTACCATGTCGGCCCGCAATGGGCGAAGCGCCTGCTGTTGACCGGCGACAGCATCACCGGCAAGGACGCCGCGCGGATCGGGCTGGTGCTCGATTCGGTGCCGCGCGCCGAACTCGACGCCGAGGTCGAGAAGCTCGCCAAGCGCATCGCGCTGGTCGACCCCGAGATCGCCGCGGCGCAGAAGCGCACGGTCAACCTCGCGATGGAGTTGGCCGGCTCGCGGACCTATCAGAAGCTGGCGATCGACCAGGACGCGCGCGCCCACCTGTCGCAGGGCCCGGGCCGGGCGGCGTGGCGAGCCAACGTCAAGGAGCACGGCGTGCGCAAGGCGATCAAGCTGCGCGACGCCGAGTACGGCCCCGATCCGGTCAAGCTGCGCTTCCTCGAAGACTGAGATGGGTCTCGCCGACTGCCATAATGTCGAGGACTTCCGGAAGCTCGCGAAGGCGCGCCTGCCCGGGCCGGTGTTCCATTACATAGATGGCGCGGCCGACGACGAGGGGACGAAGGCGCGCAACACCGCTGCCTTCGCCGACTGCGATCTCGTCCCCGATGTGCTCGCCGGAGTGGCCGACGTCGACCTCCGGACAACGGTCATGGGGCGCGAGCTCGCCATGCCACTGTTCCTGTCGCCGACCGCGCTGCAGCGCCTGTTCCACTGGCAGGGCGAGCGCGCCGTTGGCGCGGCGGCGGCGAAGTTCGGCACCTATTTCGGCATCTCGTCGCTTGCGACCGTCAGCCTCGAGGAGATCGGCCGCACGGTCGCCGCGCCCAAGCTGTTCCAGCTCTACATCCACAAGGACAAGGGGCTAAACCGCGAGCTGATCGCGCGGGCGAAGGCGGCGGGGTTCGACGCGCTGGCGCTGACCGTCGACACGATCGTCGGCGGCAATCGCGAACGCTGCCTGCGGACCGGCTTCACCTCGCCGCCGCGCCTAACGCCGGCGTCGGCGGTCAGCTTCGCGTTGCACCCGCGCTGGACGCTCGACTATCTGTTCCGCGAGCAATTCTCGCTGCCCAACCTCGACGGGCATCTCGCCGAGGGGTCGAAGGTGGCGATGTCGGTCGCCGATTATTTCACGACGATGCTCGACCAGAACCTCGACTGGAAGATGGCCGAGGACATTCGTGCCGAATGGGGCGGCGAGTTCTGCCTCAAGGGCGTGATGTCGGTCGGCGACGCGCGCCGCGCGGTCGACATCGGCGCGACGGCGATCATGGTATCGAACCACGGCGGTCGGCAGCTCGACGGGTCCCGCGCGCCGTTCGACCAGCTCGCCGAGATCGTCGACGCTGTCGGCGACCGGCTCGACGTGATCTGCGACGGCGGTATCCGCCGCGGCAGTCACGTCCTCAAGGCGCTGAGTGTCGGGGCCAAGGCGTGCTCGGGCGGCCGGCTGTACCTCTACGCCCTCGCCGCGGCCGGGCAGCCGGGGGTCGAGCGCATCCTCGGCAAGCTCCGCGCCGAGATTGAGCGCGATATGAAGCTGATGGGAGCAAGGTCGGTGGCTGATCTGACGCGCGATAAACTGCGCTGGCGGCTCGCCCGTTAGGCGGTCCAGCGGGCCAGCGCGCGTGCGGTTTCCTCGACCGCGGTCCGCGCCAGCGCGACGTCGCGCGTCATCTGCAGGAAGCCGTGCGTTGCGCCGCGCCAGACGACGAACTCGGCCGGCACACGCGCCGCCTCGAGCCGCGCGAGGAGCAGCCGGCTGTCGTCGGATACGGTGTCGGCTTCGGCGATGCCAAGGAACTGCGGCGGCAGCCCCGTAAGGTCGGCGTGGAGCGGCGTCGCCAGCACCGGCGGGTCGGCCGTGGCCGGCCCGAGGTAATTGTCCCAGTACCAGCCCATCCGCGCAGCGGTCAGGCCGTAGCCGCCCTGCCCGAAGCGGCGCATCGTGTCGGTGTCGAGGCCGGGCGCGAAGCAGCCGTAGAGCAGCGCCCCACCGACCGGCATGAACTGGCCCGTGTCGCGCAGGTGGACCGACAGCGCCAGCGCGAGGTTCGCTCCCGCGCTGTCGCCGGCGACCGCAACCCGCGCGGGGTCGATCCCCTGTTCCGCGGCGTGCTCCTGCAGCCACGCCCACGCCGCTCGGCAGTCGTCGAACGCGGCGGGGAACGGGTGTTCGGGCGACAGGCGGAAGTCGACGCCGACGACGCTGACCCCCGCGGTATCCGCAATGACCCGCATCATCCGGTCGTGGGTGTCGACGTTGCACGCGAACCAGCCGCCGCCGTGGATGTAGAGGACCGCACCGCACCCGCGCGCGCTCTCGGGCTGGTACAGCCGCAGCTGGAGGTCGCCGCCTGCGGTCGGAACCATGAAGTCCTCGACGCGCGCGACGAACGGCGCGCCGTCGTTGAAGATCATCGCCGCCGCGTTGGCCAGCCGCCGCGCCTCGGCGGTCGGCAGGGCGGTGATGTCGAGCGCCGGGGCGGCCTTCGCTTGCAGGATGCGCGCGGCGAGGATCTCGGAATCGATGACGACGTCGTCGGCCATGGCGGGGGCATAGCATGGCGTCGCGCGGCCGCGACAATGACCAATGCTCGCCGCCCGATGACAAAGTTTCGCGGCCGGACGGCGCGTTTGTGCGCGCCGCGCCGGCCTCGGTGCTGATAGTGGACACGGGGGACGGAGAACAGATTTGACCGACGGGACGCGCCGCGTCGCATTCGTCACCGGTGCCGGCAGCGGCATCGGTCGCGCCGCCGCGCTGCGGTTCGCCGCCGCCGGTGCGGCGGTCGCGGTGGTTGATGTTGATGGCGACGCAGCCGCGACTGTCGCGGCCGAGCTCGGCGAGGCGATCGCGCTGACGGTCGACGTCGCCGATGGCGCGGCGGTCGGACAGGCGGTGGCGGCGACCGTCGCCGCGTTCGGCCGGCTTGACTGGGCGGTCAACAACGCCGGGGTCAGCTGCGGCGCGCCGGGTCCCGACGACTGGGACGAGGGCGTCATGGCGCGCGCACTCGCGGTCAACCTGACGGGCACATGGCAGTGCATGAAGCACGAGGTCGAGCAGATGCTGGCGCAGGGCGGCGGCGCGATCGTCAACATGGCGTCGGTCGCCGGCCTCGTCGGGGTCGGCGGCCTCGCTTATGCCGCCAGCAAGCACGCCGTCGTCGGGCTCACGAAAGCGGCGGGCGCGCGCTATGCGCCGCACGGCATCCGGGTCAACGCCGTCTGCGCAGGCACGGTCCGTACGCCGATGATCGAGCGAGCCGAGGCGCGGACGCCGGGTATGCTGGCCAGCCTTGTCGCCGCCCAGCCGATCGGCCGGCTCAGCGAGCCCGAAGAAATCGCCGATGTCGTCTTCTGGCTGTGTTCGGATGCGGCGAGCTATGTCGCGGGCCAAGCGATCGCCGTCGACGGCGGGTTCACCGCGATATGAGCGGCATCCTCGCCGGCCTGCGGGTCACCGAATGCGCCGCGTTCATCGCCTGCCCCTATGCGACGATGACGCTGGCACAGCTCGGGGCCGAGGTCATCCGGATCGACGCGCTCGAAGGCGGCCTCGACTACCGCCGCTGGCCGGTCACCGCCGCCGGGCGCAGCCTGTACTGGGCCGGCCTCAACAAGGGCAAGAAGTCGGTCCGCATCGACATCCGCACGCCCGCCGGGCAGGAACTGGCGCAGGCGATCATCGCCGCGCCCGGAGCCGGTGGCGGCATCTTCGCGACCAACCTGCCGGCGACCGGCTGGCTCAACTACGACGCGCTTCGGGCAAGGCGCGACGACCTGATCATGGTCGCCATCGTCGGCAATCACGACGGCTCGACGGCGCTCGACTATACGGTCAACTGCGCCGCGGGCTTTCCGGTGCTGACCGGACCGCCGGGATCAGACGCGCCGGTCAACCACGTGCTGCCGGCGTGGGACCTGCTGGCGGGCATGACCGCAGCGACCGCGATCCTTGCCGCCGACCGCCACCGGGGGCTGCAAGGCGCGGGGCAGCTGATCCGCATCGCCCTGTCCGACGTCGCCTTCGCGGTGGTCGGCGACCTTGGCTATCTCGCCGAATGGCAGATCAACGGGACGCTGCGCGAGCGCCACGGCAACCATATCTACGGCGCGTTCGGCCACGACTTCGCGACCGCCGACGGTCGCCGGCTGATGGTCGCGGCGGTCAGCGGTGGTCAGTGGAAGGCGCTGCTCAGGGCGACCGGCATCGGCCCGGCGCTTGGCGAGGTGACCGGCGAGGCGGACCGGTTCGCCGCGCGCGAGCGGATCGTCGCGCTGCTCACGCCGTGGTTCGCCGCCCGGACGTTGACGCAGGCGCGCGCCGACCTCGATGCGCAGCGCGTCTGCTGGGGGCCGTATCAGGATGTCGCGCAGATGCTCGCCGAGGACCCGCGTGTCTCGCCGGCCAACCCGATGTTCGCCGACGTCGAACACCGCGACATCGGGCATACGCTGACCGCGCGGACGCCGATCGATTTTGGCGACGTCGCCGCGGTGCCGCCCGCCAGTGGCCCCGTCCTCGGCCAGCACACCGACGAGGTGCTCGCCGACGTCCTCGGCCTCGCGTCGGGCGCGATCGGGGCGCTGCACGACAGTGGCACCGTCGCCGGGGCCGACGACCAGTGAACCGATGGGGAGACCTGCGATGACCGTTGCCACCGAGACGCGGCCGGCCGCGGCGGACACGCGCCGCCCGGTCGATGCGCTGTTCGAGCCGTTCGTCCTCAATGGCCTCCACTTGCCCAACCGTATCGTCATGCCGTCGATGGGCCACGGCAAGGCCCCCGGCGGCGTGCTTGCGCCCGAGTTCGAGGAGTTCTTCCGGCTGCGCGCGATCGGCGGCGCGGGGCTGCTGTTCGGCGAAGCGTCGACCGTGCCGCACGCCGTCGCGCCGGGGCGCGACGACACGACACACTTCCACGGCATCCACTCGCTGGCGATGTACCGGCGGATCGTCGACACGGTCCACGCCAACGGCAACCGGATCATCGGCCAGCTCCACCACAAGGGCGGGACGCGCTGGGCCCCCGATGCGCCAAACCCCTATCTGCCGTCGATCTCGCCGTCGGGACTGTTCCTGCCGGCGACCGAGGACGAGCGGCGCGAGGTGGTCGAGGCCGGCATCGCGATGACCCAGACCGACATCGACGAGGTGATCGACGCCTATGCGACGGCGGCGCTGACCGCCAAGCAGCTCGGCTTCGACGGGGCGGAGATTCACGCCGCGCACGGCTATCTGATCGACCAGTTCCTGTGGCATGTGACCAACCGCCGCACCGACGCCTATGGCGGCGCGCCGGAGAACCGCGCCCGCTTCGCCGCCGAGATCATCGCCGAATGCCGCCGGCGGGTCGGGCCGGACTTCCCGCTGCTGATCCGGCTGTCGCAGTGGAAGACGACCGACTATCGCGCGAAACTCGCCGAGACGCCGCAGGAACTCGAGAAGCTGTTGCGGCCGATCGCCGACGCGGGCATCGACCTGATCGACTGCTCGCAGCGCCGGTTCTGGCAGGCCGAGTTCGACGGGTCGGATATGAACTTCGCCGGCTGGACCAAGAAGCTCAGCGGCAAGCCGACGATGACGGTCGGCTCGGTCGGCCTCGACGGCGAATTTTATCACTTCCACTCAACCGGGCTGACGCTGAAGGAGGTCGGCCGCGGGGCCGACGACGCCAAGACCGACGCCGCCGCGCAGGTCAGCGCGCGGGGCCTCGACCGGCTGATCGAGATGCTCGAACGCGGTGACTTCGACCTCGTCGGCGTCGGGCGCGGGATGATCGCCAACGCCAACTGGCCGCAGCTGGTCCGCGAGGGACGGATGGACGAGCTGAGCTCCTACGGTGCCGACTCGCTGATCAACTCGACGACCTTCGCCCAGTACCAGCCGAGTGGTGCGCCGTCGGCGGCGTCGGAGAAAGGCGCGTGACGCGGTCTTGCGCCGTGTCAAAACCTGTGTGCAATATGAGATATATTCCGTATGTCAGCACAACGGGGGCTGGTAGATGTCGATCGGGATCGGTGACGCGGCCAGCGTCGAACAGTTGAGGCCCGGCCTGACCGGCCGGATGATGGACAGGAGACTTTCAATGGCGAGCACGTCGATGAAATCCGGGATTTTCCTCGCGCCGCTCCATCCGGTCGACGAAAACCCGCACCTGCTGATCCACCGCGACCTCGAACTGATGGAGTGGCTCGACAAGCTCGGCTACGACGAGGCGTGGATCGGCGAGCACCACTCGGGCGGCTTCGAGACGATCTCGTCGCCCGAACTGTTCATCGCTGCCGCCGCCGAGCGGACGAAGACGCTGCGCTTCGGCACCGGCGTCATTTCTCTGCCGTACCATTCGCCGCTAATGGTCGCTAACCGCATCATTCAGCTCGATCACCAGACGCGCGGCCGCGTTACCTTTGGCTTCGGCCCCGGCCTGCTGGTCCAGGACGCCGCGATGCAGGGCATCGACCCGAATACACAGCGCGACCGCATGGCGCAGGCGCTCGACGTCATCTTGCGGCTGCTCGACGGCGAGACGGTGACCGAGAAGACCGACTGGTACAATCTGGTCAACGCCCGCGTCCATTTGCTCCCTTACACCCAGCCGCGGCCCGAGATCGCCGTCGCCAGCGCGGCGACGCCGTCGGGCGGGCGGCTCGCCGGCAAGCACGACCTAACCATGCTGTGCGTCGCGGCGACTTCGGCGACCGGCGGGTTCAACGTCCTCGACGTCAACTGGAAGGTCGCGTGCGACATCGCCGCCGCCGACGGCCGGGTGATGAACCGCTCGAAGCTGCGCCTGATGGGGCCGATGCACATCGCCGAGACCGGTGAGCAGGCGCGCGAGAACGTCCGCTTCGGGCTGATGAAGTACATTGACTATGCGCGCACCGTGACGCCGGGCCGCTTCGGCGATTTCGGCAGCAAGGACCCGGTCGACGTGATGCTCGAATCGGGGCACATAGTGATCGGCACGCCCGATGACGCGATCGGCGTGCTCGAGCGGCTGCGCGCCAAGCAGGGCACGTTCGGCGGCTTCCTCCACCAGGCCCACGACTGGGCCGACTGGGAGCAGTCGAAGAAGTCGTACGAGCTGTACCAGCGCTTCGTCGTGCCGCACTTCAACCGGTCGAACTATACGCGCGATGCGTCGTACGACGAGCTGAAGGACCGCTCGGTCGAGTTCAGCGGCGCGAGCCACGCTGCGGCACAGGCGACCTTCGCCAAATACGGCAAGGAAGACGACGCCGCCGCTGCTGGTAAGCAGACGGGGATGATCGGCGCCACCGGCTGAGGCGGTGTCCGGTCTGGCCGGTCTGCGCGTCGTCGTCACTGGCGGCAGCCGGGGGATTGGCCACGGCATCGCTCTCGGGTTCGCCCGGGCCGGGGCGTCGGTATCGATCTGTGCGCGCGATGCCGCGCAGCTGGTGGCGACCCACGCCGAACTCGCCGCGATCGGCCCCGCACATGCGCAGGTCTGCGACCTTGCCGATGGCGACGCGGTTCGCACCTATGTCGACGCCGCGGCGACGGCGCTCGGCGGCCTCGACGTGCTGGTCAACAATGCCTCGGGGTTCGGTCGGAGCGACGACGAGGCGGGCTGGGCGGCAGCGGTCGGCGTCGACCTGATGGCGACGCTGCGCGCCGGCTGGGCGGCAGTGCCGTGGCTGCGGCAGAGCGACCGCGCGGCGATCGTCAACATCAGCTCGACGACCGCCTTCCGCCCATCGGTGATCGCGCCGGCCTATGCGGCGATCAAGGCGGCGCTGGTCAGTTATACCGAAAGTCATGCCAAGGCGCTGGCGAGCGACGGCATCCGGGTCAATGCCGTCGCGCCGGGATCGACCACCGCGCCCGGCCACTTCTTCGAGAAACGTCGTCTCGCCGGCGACCCAACCTATGCCGCGATGGTCGCCAGCATTCCCGCCGGGCGACTCGGCAGTCCCGACGAGATCGCCGACGTCGTGCTGTTCCTCGCCTCGCCGGCGGCGCGCTGGGTCACCGGGCAGACGATCGTCGCCGACGGCGGCCAGAGCCTGTTCGAGGGCGGCGGCGTCACCGCAGCGGCCGGAAAAACGCCCTGATCTCGTCGACCAGCGCGACCGGGTTCTCCATCGGCGCGAAGTGGCCGCCGTCGTCGATCACCGTCCAGCGCTGCAGGTTGTAATAACGCTCGGCCCAGCGGCGCGGCAGTTTGACGGTATCGTGGCGCATGATTGCGACGCCGGTCGGGGTCGGCACGACCGGGCTGCGGTCGTGCGACGGACGCCACGGGTCGCGCCGCGCCTCGGCGTAATAGCGCACCGAGCTGCCGAAGCTGCTCGTCGCCCAATATATCGTGAAGCCGGTCAGCAGGTCGTCTTTGCTGAACCGCCGCTCGACGTCGCCGTCGCTGTGGCTCCAGTCGCGGCGCTTCTCGAGCAGCCACGCCGCCATGCCGACCGTCGAATCGGTCATGCCGTAGGCGAGCGTCTGCGGTCGCGTCGCCTGCAGATAGGCATAGGCGCTGCCGGTCGCGAAGAAGCGCTCGTTGGCGTCGAACCAGCCTTCCTCGCCGTCGCCGTAGTCCTCGCATGGCGGCGCGTTGCCGGTGATGCCGCTCAGCGGCCCGATGAGGTGGAGGTGAATGCCGATCAGCCGCTCGGCGTATTTGTGGCCGAGTTGCGCCGTGACGAACGCACCGATGTCGCCGCCCTGCGCGCCGAAGCGGTCGTAGCCGAGGCGGGTCATCAGCGTCGCCCACAGGTCGGCGGTGCGGTGGTAGTTCTGCTTTGCCGCGCTATCGGCGTCGAAAAGCCGAAGCCGGGCAGTGACGGCACGACGACGTCGAACGCATCGGCCGGGTCGCCGCCGTGCGCCGCCGGATCGGTCAGTGGGCCGATCACCTTGCGCAGGTCCCAGAAGGTCCACGGCCAGCCGTGCGACAGGATGAGCGGCAGGGGCCGCGGCCCGGTCCCGCGCCGGTGGATGAAATGGATCGGCAGCCCGTCGATTTCGGTCCGGAACTGCGGCTCGGCGTTGATCGCCGCTTCCTGTGCGCGCCAGTCGAAGCCGTTGTGCCAATAGGCAGCCAGCGTCTCGAGATAGGCGCGATTGGTGCCGTAGCTCCAGTCGGCGTTGTTGGCATCGAGCGGCCAGCGGGTGCGCGCGATCCGGCGCTTCAGGTCGTCGAGGACCGCATCCGGCACCGCGACGTGGAACGCTTCGATCATCGTGTCTTCACCCGCTCCCCGCACCACGATCATGCCGCGCCGCCGCGGTCATCGCCGCGCGAGAAAAAATGATGAGCGCCACACCGTGTGCTATATTGCGGAAAGCATTCCGAAGTGCGATAGATCGCCCATAGCCTTGGGGAACGACGATGTTCATCGCACCACTGCCCGATCACCGGACGATCGCCGGGGCCGAAGTCGAAATGATGATCAAGGGCACCGGCCAGCCGCTGCTGTTCCTTCACGCCGGGCACGGCGTCGAGCCGACCGATCCGCTGATCGACCATCTCGCCAAAAGCTATCAGGTCATCGTCCCGTCGCACCCGGGGTTCGGGGCCTCGGCGCGGCCCGAGGGGGTCGATACGATCGACGACCTCGCCTACGCCTATCTCGACCTGCTGGAGAACCTCGGCCTGACCGACGTCGTCCTCGTCGGCGTGTCGTTCGGCGCATGGCTCGCCGCCGAGCTGGCGATCAAGGGGTCGGGACGTTTTGCCAAGGTCGTGCTGATCGACGCCGTCGGGTGCAAGTTCGGCGACCGTGAGACGCGCGACATCGCCGATATCTATGCCACGACGATCGAGCAGATCCCCGACCTGTTCTTCGCCGACCACGACAAGGCGATGGCGGCGCTCGGCAACCTCGATTTCAAGGCCATGTCGGACGCCAGCGTCATGCGCTTCGCCCGCAACCGCGAGGCGCTGCTGCTGTTCGGTTGGTCGCCGACGCTGTACAATCCGAAGCTGCGCCGCCGGCTGCACCGCATCAAGGTGCCGACGCTGGTGCTGTGGGGCGCGCAGGATAAGGTCGTGTCGCCCGACTACGGCCGCCACTACGCCGCGGCGATCCCGGGCGCGACGTTCGAGGTCGTCGAGGCCGCCGGTCACTATGGCTACCTCGAGCAGCCCGAGGCCTTCGGGGCCAAGATCGACGCTTTCCTGACCGCCTGACCCCTGTTAGCCGGCGCGCGCCGGAGGAGAACCATCATGGAATTCTGGCATTTCAGCGAACAGTCGATGCACCCGGCGTGGGATGCGATCCAGGGCCCGACCAAGGTCCTCGTCGACAACCGGCACTGCGACCCGCAGACGGCGCACGAGCTGTACAACCGCTACCTTGACGAGTGGGTAATTGCCGACCAGCTCGGCTACAACATCTTCGTCAACGAACACCACGCGTCGGCGAACTGCATGTCGGCGTCGTGCCTGCTGACCCTCGGCATCCTTGCGCGGCAGACCAAGAACGCGCGGTTGCTGTGTCTCGGCGTGCCGGTCACCAACCGGACCGATCCCTATCGCGTCGCCGAGGAACTGGCGATGATCGACGTCATCTCGGGCGGCCGCCTCGAGATCGGGTTGGTCAAGGCGTCGCCGTTTGAGCTCGCGATGTCGAACCAGAGCCCGGCGCGGATCATGGACCGCTATTGGGAAGCACATGACTTCATCGTCAAGGCGCTGACCTACGACGGCGGCCCGTTCAGCTGGGAAGGCGAGTTCTACAATTATCGCAACGTCAACGTCTGGCCGCGCCCGTTGCAGCAGCCGATGCCGCCGATGTGGATCACCGCGTCGGGCGCGGGGACGGGCCGCAAGGTCGCCCAGCTCGGCTATGTCTGCGCGACCTTCTTCAACGGGGCGGGCACGCGCCCGCTGTTCGAAGCGTACAAGGACGAATATCGCAAGACGTGGAAGCGGCCCGCGCCGATCGACCGCTTCGCCTATCTCGCGATCACCTGCTGCGGCCGCAACGAGAAGGAGGTCGCGACGCGCTTCGCCAAGATGAAGCCGTACCTCGACGTCCAGCCGCGCACCCCCAAGGGCTGGACCAACCCGCCGGGTTACGAAAGCGCCGAACTCAACGCCGGGGCGCTGCGCGCCGGCAAGACCGGCCGCATCAACTTCGGCCTGCCGGAGAACCCGTCGCGGCAGGACATGGCTGACGGCGGCATTCTGTTCTCGGGCACGCCCGATCAGATGTACGACCAGATCACCAAGTTCAGCGACCGTGCGGGCGGCATCGGCCACCTGCTGATGCTCGCCCAGGCCGGTTATCTGGCGCACGAGGAGACGGTCGACAGCATGACGCTGTTCGCCACCGAGGTCGCCCCGCGGCTGCGTGAATACGCCCGTGAGAAGGACATGGAACTGACCGAGGCGGCGTGAGCCCCGCCGACGACCCGACCGGGCTGCGGGTCGAGGCGCGTGGCCCGGTCCTGCTCGTCACAATCGACCGGCCGCATGTTCGTAATGCCGTCGACAACGCGACGGCGTGGGCGATCGCGGCGGCGATGGACCGGCTCGACAACGATCCCGCGCTGGTCGTCGGCATCCTGACCGGGACGAGTGGGTTCTTCTCGGCGGGGGCCGACCTCAAGGCCGCGCCGGCATCGCGGCCGCTCCCCGACCGCGGCCACTTCGGGCTCTGCGCTCGCCCCCCGACTAAGCCGCTGATCGCGGCGATCGAGGGCTTCGCACTCGGCGGCGGTCTCGAGATGGCGCTGGCGTGCGACCTGATCGTCGCGGCGCGCGACGCGCGGCTAGGCCTGCCCGAAGTGCGCCACAACCTCGTCGCGGCGGCCGGCGGCGCGTTTCGCCTCGCGCGGCGCGTCCCGTACCATATCGCGATGGAGGTCGCGCTCACCGGCACGCCGCGCGGTTCCGAGGCGTTCGCCCGCTGGGGACTGGTCAACCGCCTGACCGAACCCGGCGAGGCTCTGGCCGGCTCGCTGGCGCTGGCCGCCGAGCTGCTCGCCAACGGCCCGACCGCCCTCGCCGCGACCGTGCGGATCATGCGCGGCGCACGCGGCCTGAGCGACGCCGACGCGTGGGCGATGCAGCGCCCAATCCTGACCGAATTGCGTGCGACCGCCGACTACGCTGAAGGCCGCCGCGCTTTCACCTAGAAGCGCCCGCCCATGTGGCAGGGCCGGTGAACCCGTTCTACGACCCGCCGAGCGCCGAGGCGGGGACATAGCCGGTCGCCGCGCTCCAGAACATGTCGACGTCGGGATAGGTGCAGCGATGGTTGTTCCAGCGATGCTGCCAAATATCGCCAGCGGCATCCTTGTAGCGGCTGTCGGTCGAGGGCATTGCCTCGAGGTCCCAGAGCCGCTGGAGAAACTCGACATCCTCGAGTGTGCCCATCCAGGCAATATTGTCGACCTTAATGCCGTCGATGATGTTGCGGCGTGCGCGGCGCGACACCGACGCTGGCGCAGTCCGCCAGTCGGGGCGCGGCTGGATACGCGAACGGATGGTTGCGCTGAACCAGTTGTTATCGTCTTGCTCATAGACCAGCTTAACCCGCGCCGTGATCTGTTCCTCGAGCGTCGCGCGCTTGGCGCCGAGCCGGCCGAAGCTCGCGGGGTCGATAGACAGAAACACGGTGTAAAGTCGCGTGCCGCCGTTCCAATTGTCGTAACCGGTCTCGACGACCTCGGTCTCAGCTTCGCGCAACAATTCGGCGGCTTCCGCCATGCATTCGGCGGTCAGCATCGCCTCCACACTCGCCAGATAGGCTTCTTCGTCCAGCCCGCTCACGTCCAACGTTCCGTTCCTTACACTCCTCGGTCCATAGCATGGAACGAACACTGAACGAAATGCCGGATAGCGCGAACAATAAATCTAGGGGATTATCCCCTGGACGCAGGTATGGCGGTTTGCTAATCACAATGCATGAGCAAGTCGCCCTCCGCATCGCCCGCCTTCAACGTCCGGGAGTTCTTCGCCCGCTTTCCTAACGATGAAGCGGTCCTCGATCATATCATGGCCGTTCGCTACGGCGGGACGACGTTCGATTGCCCCAAGTGCGGCACGGTCAACGCCACGTTCCACCGCCTCGCCAACCGCCGCGCCTATAGCTGCGCTGCTTGCGGTCATGCCGTTTATCCGACCGCCGGGACGATCCTTCACGACACCCGAACGCCGCTCGTTTCGTGGTTCTTCGCGATCTACATGTTCGTCACCACCCGCCACGGTGTCAGCGGCAAAGAACTGCAGCGCCAGCTCGGCGTGACCTATAAGACGGCGTGGCGCATGGGGCAGCAAATTCGCTCGCTTATGGAAGCTGGCAATCTCGACGCGATGCTTTCGGGCCATGTGGAAGCCGATGAAGCGTATGTCGGCGGTGTGCGTAGCGGCGGCAAGCGCGGTCGCGGCGCGCCGGGTAAGACGGTCGTTGTCGGCCTCGTCGAGCGTGGCGGGGCGATGAAGGCGGTTGTAGCCAAGGACGTTCGCAAGGCGACGCTCCGCGCGATCGTCAATGAGAACGTCGAAAAGGGTTCGGTCGTCTCGACTGACGAACTGGCAAGCTATGGCTTACTCACCGGCGACGGATACACGCACGGCGCGGTAAAGCACGGCAAGCGCGAATATGCCTTCTACGATCACAAGCAGGGCGTGAACCACCACGTCAACAGCGTGGAATCGTTCTGGAAGCTGTTCAAGGACAGCATCAAGTCGACGCACATCCATATTTCGCCGAAGTATATGGACCGCTACCTTGGCGAGTTCACTTTCCGGGCGAACCACCGCGACCGGGTGAACGGGATGTTCGATCTGCTGGTGGGGGCGCTTTGACAACGCCCGCGACAACCGCATCAAAAGCCTGAAGCGACGCTGAGCCGATCCCGGCGGAATCCGCTTGAGATATAAATTCGTCTAGCCGTCCCTCGGCAAGCGCACGTGCCAGCGATATCTGTTCCATAGCTGGCCTATAGACGGATTCGGTCAGATTCGCTATATGGCCCCAGCGTGACGCTCACACTGGGGCCTGCCGGTCTAACCGGCTAGGTCGTTATTAACGCCGTCACGCTAGCACCTGCCTTCCTTAGTGGGGAGTTAGGGGTTGAGGAACAGCAGTTCGGAGTGGGTGCTCCGTCCTGCCTCTGTAGCGCCCGCCGGCTTGCCGTTGGGCGCTACATTCTCGTTCTGAACGCCGCCGATGAGGCCGGGCCCAGGAAAATATCTTCCGTTGCGGTGGAGCATCTCGTCGCCGTCTCGAAGGCGTTTGAACGTGTCGCGGTACTTCAGCGTCGACGGGTCGGCTTCCAGTATGGCGGACGCTGTCTCAACCAACTCTTCTTTAGATAACCCCATAGCTGGGGACATCCTAAGCGCCTCCCGGAACGCGCCGGCTACGGCCCCATAGCGGAAAGGCCGTGTCTCGGCCGAGTTCCAATGCACCTTAGGCCTTGCTGCCTTGGCACGAACTGAAGGCTGAGGGGTTCCCATGAAATCGCCAAGCGGAGCCGGCACTATGCCTTTTGCGGCCTTCAGGATGCTCTCAAAAGCCGACAGGTTACCGTCGCGATATCCCGCTTCGTACGCCGAGCGAATGGCGGCGCGGAGCGGTTCCGACAGGGAGCCGACCAGATCGTTCAATTGAGGGGTTAGGTCCGTCATAAACGCTTTGTAGAGGAAACCGACAACCGACGCAAGATGCGACGCGACGAATGCGGCGGTTGATAGCCCAAGGGCTTTTTTAGAATTCGGCCGTCGCTATTTAGGTGATGTAGCGCCGTAACGCGGTGCCACAAATAGGCGAGCGAGCCGGCTCATTCCGACAGGCCGCATTATGCGGCGCGCTAGCGCGCTAGGTGTGAGTCGGCTCCACCGTTCGGGGGCGAGAATTGCAGCGACCGCTCTATGCAATTCTGGTGGACGGCGGGTATATAACCAAAATCCTAAAAGACAGGAATAAGCAGGCGGCGACAGCCGATCAGGTGGAGGCCGAATGCACCCGGATCAGGGCGCTCCCTCTTGTTGCCGACTACGAGCTGCTTCGCATCTACTATTATGATGCGTACCCATCGACCGAAAACGTAAAGCTTCCGATCACCGGAGCCGCTTTCCCGCTTGGACAAACGCCGCGGTTTCGCGAAGGCCAAGCGTTGCATGACCGACTGATCCTGAAGCCCCATTTTGCGCTGAGAATGGGAAGCGTCACCATCTCGCCGCATCAGTGGAAACTAAAGCCCCGAGTAATGCGCGCGATTATGCGAGCGCCGCGCCAACTACAAGACAATGATTTCGTCTTAGATATGACACAGAAAGGCGTCGACATGCGGATTGGCATGGATATGGCGCGACTTGCACTGCGCGAGATGGTGCGGCCGTGGTCGTTCTGACTGGAGACACTGATTTTGTGCCTGCCTTTAAATACGTCCGGCGTGAAGGCGTTAAGGTGTTCCTAGAAACGATGGGCGGCGGGGGCCGTGTCGAGCTGAAAAGTCACGCCGATATCGTGATATCTTGATACCTGTCTCAAAGGGATAATCCCCTAAATCTATGTCCTTCAAGGCGGCGAGGCGTCTCGAGGTGAAGCTGATGAGGTGGGGTCCGCCAGCCAACGGCAGACAATTGACAACCTGCCGGTTCTGGGATGGCGCGGGCCAGACCCATTGCGACGACCGATGCACCACCGGTCTCCCAACAGGCCTCCGCTAACAACCGCTCGGCGCCGTTTCGACAGCTGATCAGGGCTGCGGCGTGCCGCGCGGATCGAGATATACGAATGACAGAAGTTGGGAAGGCGACAGGGGGCTCTGGATAACTGCTTCTGGGTCGTTCACCATCCGGCAGTTACTAAACCGAGGGCCTTAGCGGCCTGGCTCGCCTGAAGCTCCCCCGGCAGCAGCCAGGCCCGCGTGCATTTTAGGGACACCGATTCACGGTAGGCCAAGCCACTGATTTTGCCGGATCACGCGCAAGCGGACGATTGTAAAAGCCGTTCTAGAGGTCGTTGATCGTGCTTGGAATCGGCCTTCCAACAACCGTCACCTCCCCTATCCCCCGAAAGGCAACCCGTTTTTGGAAGACTGCCGTGAATCGGTGTCCCTACAATGCACTGCGGCCACAATGCGCGCTTTCAACGCCTGTAGGAGATCAGTTCGGACTAACGATCCACTTCGACATTATCCGGCTTGGCCCAGCACACTGAGGCGGGGAGGACCAGATAGACGTTGCGACCAAGGAAAGGCTTGGTATGTTGTTGGCACGGGGTCCTCCCTCGCATACGCGCTGTGATAACTGCGGCGTAAGAGTCAATGTCTGCACCTATCGTGCGCGCCGAATGCTTCCTGCGAGCCACGGCGTGATTGGAAGGGGACCCCGTGCTAAGTCCGGCTCGCGCGTTTGGCCCGCCAATCCGCGTCACCTTGCCTCCGGAACTGGCCAGCGAGGCGACCATCCTCGCGCACCTCGGTGTAAGCCCCGCCGAAGCGAAGAAGATCCGCTACTATCGGTCGAGGATGTATCAGACATTTGCCGTGCAGAAGAAGTCCGGCAAGCAGCGGATCATCAACGCTCCAGATCGTCGGCTGAAAATGCTGCAGCGGAAAATCTGCGACCTGCTCAACCCGCTCTACAAGCGTCGAAATCCTGTGCACGGCTTCGTTGCCGAACGGTCCGTGAAGACCAACGCCCAATCCCACTTGGGGAGCAAGTATGTCGTGAACCTCGATCTGAAGGACTTCTTTCCTTCGATTACCGAGCGGCGCATCACCGGCGTCCTGACGGCGTTGGGGATTGGGCGTGACGTCGCGGATATCCTGTCGTCGATCTGCTGTGTAAACGGCGGGCTTCCACAAGGGGCGCCAAGCAGCCCGATACTGTCCAACATGATCTGCTTCAGGCTAGACAAGGAGCTGATGACCTTCGCGAAGGGTGCGAGATGTATCTACACCCGCTATGCAGACGATCTCACCTTCTCGAGCTACCAGCCTCTGACTGGCCTGTTCGAGGCGCCGCCGCCGCCATCCGGCAGTTTCGCACCCGACGCGCTCGCCTTGGGATTGAGCGGCATCTTCGATGCCAACGGCTTCGTCCTCAATCCTGAAAAAGCCCACTATGCCGACCGCAACTCAAGGAGGACGGTCACGGGCCTGCGAGTAAACGAGGCGTTGAACGTGGATCGCAAATTCGTGCGCAACCTGCGCGCTGCGCTCCGTTCGGTTGAAGTGCTCGGCGAAAAGGCAGCCGAAGCCAAATTTCATGCCGAGCACGGGGGCAGCGCAGCAATCGGGAGCCACCTTCAAGGAAAGCTGTCTTGGCTCGGGCACATCAAGGGGCCCTCCGACCCGGTCTTCCGCGGCATCGCTGCGCGCTTCAACCATTCGTTTCCGGCGTTGGCGCTCGCGATCCAGCCGACCCAGTCTGAGGTGCGGGAACGCGCCGTATGGCTAATTGAGCACTGGGAGGGGTCCGGCGATCAGGGCACCGCGTTCTTCATGAAAGACGTTGGCCTAGTTCTGACTGGTTCGGCGGAGATCGGTGGCATATGTCGAAGGCGAGCTGTTTCGCGATGAGGCTATGCTTGACGGGGGCGTGAGCTTCCTGCGACATCTTCTCCCCGTTAATGCTCTGGTCGACGCGTCGTCGGAGAAGGGTGTATTTACCGAGGAGCAGACCTTATTTAGCCAAGACTCCGTTTTCCGCATTATTGTCGATGACATTGCAGCAAACGATGATGTCCTTATCTGCGACGATCTTGGCCATAAAATGGGCCGACTTTATCGGGCTTAATACGCAAGCGCGGCCGCCCAGCATCAACTTCTACGACGGCAAGCACGGCGCCTTGACCCTTGGCGCGTCCTCGTTCCATGTTTCCGTCAGCCAAGCAGAAAAAGAACTTAGGTCGCATGGCGATGCAACCTGACGCCGTGGAAGCGAAGTATGGCGGTTGGGCTACGAATTACGTCGGCCCGAACGTCCAGTCAGCCATCGCTCGCATCGTTCGCGGCGGAGCGATCGCAGATATCAGGCAGCACATCGACGTGGCTCGCCAAGCTCCCGATGCTGTGAGACATGTCTACATTGTGACGTCGTCGCTGAGCAAAGCGCAGGTCGAAGCGGTATTCCAGGAGCTGGCTAACGGCGGCCGGCCCTCGGCGCATTTCGTGCAGCTCTACTGGCTCCTAATGGCTTGGCGATTATGTAGTTTACACTTTGTAAACTACATAATCGCCAATGGCTTACTACTCTGCGTGCGCTGAAATGGGCGCCGTCGGCTTCGTGGTGTGCCAGCCATAGCGCCCAGACCTAAACAAGATTTATAGGCGCCGTGCTGTGCAATGGGCGGCCGTGACGTGAGCAGATTGGGGGCTTCCACAGGCCAGATGCTCGTGTGAGGACTGACAGCTAGCCCAGTTCTGGCCGCGAGGTAGCACCTAAACCAATGACCGCTTTTGAAAGCGCGTGAGCGCTCCTGAGCGACGGGTAGTGGGTCGTTGCCGAAGTGAACCCGCCTGCTGGCAGTTCTTCACAATCCGCTCGGGATGCCGCGCGCGCCTCCTTATTGCAGACGTTGCGTCGCGCGGCATCCGTCCCGCTAGGGATTTTTCCTTCAGCCGGTGATGAGGTGCAACGTCTGCTGCGCGCGGCCGAGCGTTACGCTCCGGCCCCAGTCGAAAGCGAGGAAATCGCGTTCGATCCCGTCGGCGAAGATCACGCCGCCGTCGTTCATCCGCGAGGTGACGGACAGCGGCGCGGTCGCAAGCTTGCCGGCGCGCAACGCGGTGCCGGTCGCGACGCTAGGAAACGGCTCGCGCACAAAAAAAGCGACGGCGCGCTCCTCCGGGCTTAGCGGCAACGCTTCGTGCGTCGCTTCCATGATCGACCGCGCCCAGCCAGTAACGCCCGTTCCGGAGGCGACGATCACCCCACTCGAGGATTGATCCTCGGCCAGCTCGGGGGTGGCGATCCGGTAGCGCGCCGACTGGTGGCTACGGTGGCCGACGAACACCTCGTTGAGGGCGAGCAGCCGCTCGCCGCTGTCGAGCCGCGCCTCGACCATCGTGCGTCGCTCGGCCGGCGCGACACCCGCAGCGCTGGCCGGTAGCAGCGCCTTAAGTCGCGCCAGTGGGACCCGCACGAGCACGCCATCGTAGAGATCGGGCGCGGGGTTGAGCCCCAAGACCGGCTGGCCGTCGAGGTATTTGGCGACGTTGGCGACGAGTCCGTCCTGCCCGACGACGACGATCACGTCCTCCGGCCCGAACAGGAACCGGTCGAGGTCTGCACGCGTCACCGCCGCCTGTCGCCAGTCGGCCGGCACGGCGGTGCGACCGGCATGGAGCGTCGCGTGGAGCTGGCGGTGGCGATCTTCCAGCAGGTCGATGTCCTGCCCGCGCGTTTCGAGAAAGAACTTGGCCTGGCCGCGCGTAGCGTGGCGCGCAAGCAGCAGCTCGAAGTCGGTCTCGCGCGTCACGAATACCGCGCGCGGGCTGTTCGTGGCCATGGCGTCAGCGCGCCGGCAGCGCGGGGGCGTCGCGGCGGAACTCGCCGAGAACCGTCGCGAGCAGGTCGGGCGTGACGTTGAGGTGCTCGATGGTCTCGAGCTTGCCGGCCAGCTCGCGGGCGGCGAGCCCGAGCATCACGGACGGCGGCAGGTCGCGGTAGATCGTCATGCGCGCTTGCTCGGCTTCGGCCTTGGCGCTTTCGACCGTGCGGATGCGCCCTGCCTCCGCCGCTGCATCGACCTGCAGCGCCTCGGCCTGGCCGGTGGCGCGGCTGCGGGCGTTCTCCGCTTCCTGGGTGATGAGCAGCATCTCGCGCCGGGCAAGCTCGGTCTTGTTGGCAAGTTCATTCTCGGCGATCGCGCGCTCCTTCTCCACCGCGAGCGCGCGGCGCTCGAACGTCGCCTGATCGGCCTTCTGCTGGAGCGCCTCGAACGTCGGCGTCTGGAGCGCGCGTTCCAGCTCGCTTGACGGCGCGAGGTTGGTCAGCCGGATGGCCGTCACGCCAATGCCAAGCTCGCCCAGGGCCGGATCAGCTGCGAGTGTGGCTTCGAGTTGATGGCGCAGCGGCTCCGGCCCGGCATCGAGTAGCGCACGAACTGGCGACTGCGCCAGATATTGCAGCGCTGCCTGGTTGACGAGGCCGGCGAGTCGAGTCTCGATCCGCTGGATTGGCTCGCTCTTGTAGCTGCCTGTCAGGAGGCCGAGGCTGAAATCGACGCGGGCGGCGAGCAACTCGGGATCGACGACGTGCCAGGTCAAGGTGCCTTGAATGGCGACCGCCTGGAAATCCTGGCTACGTCCCTTCACGAACAGCGCCATCTCGCGATCGTCCATCGGCAGTTCGGCGATGCTCGCAGCCTCGGAACGGAACCAGAAGACGAGCCCGCGCCCGCTTTGCCTAATCTTGCCGTTCCGGTAGCGGATGACGTGATTGCTGGCCTCGCTGCGGAGTTGCGCGAGGAAGCCGAGGTTCTTGATAGATGCCATGGTGCTGTCCCTTCGGTTCTGAATCAGATGGCCGCGCGGCGGCGGTAGAGTTCGGCGGGGCGGAATGAGGCGCCGGTCTCGCGCTCGCCGGTCGCCTCGAGGCGACCGCTGTCGAGCATGCGGCGGCGGAAGGCAGGCTTGTTGAGCCGCTCGCCGAGAATGGCCTCGTGCACGTCTTGCAAGGCGCGCAGCGTGAAGCGACCGGGCAGGAGCGCGAAGGCCACATCCGAATAGTCGAGCTTGCCGCGCAGCCGCAGCACTGCGAGTCCGAGCATGTCGGCATGGTCAAACGCGAGCGGCAGCGCCTCGCCGTCCGCCGAGCACGCGGTCACCGGCCCGCCGGCCTCGCCCAGCCACGCCACGACAAGCTCGGCGAGCGTCAGCTCCGGCGCGGCTTTAAGCGCGGCCGCGAAGCGGGCGGGCGGCAGCAGCGCGAAATAGGCGACACTGATGATCCGCGTGCGCGGATCGCGATCGACAGCCCCAAACGTGTAGAGCTGCTCGACATAGGCGTCGTCCATCCGCGCCTTGGTGGCGAGCAGCCGGCGGGCGGCGGCATCTAGGCTCTCGTCGATCGCGACAAAGCCACCTGGAAGTGCCCATTGCCCGAGCTGCGGGTGCTCGTCGCGTCGGATCAGCAGCGCCGACGGAGCGCCCTCGACGACGCTCATCAGGATTAGGTCGACCGAGACGGACGGTCGTTCGTACTGCGTCGGGTTATAATTCGTCAGGAACTCGGCTTCGCCCATAATGCACCCATATATGCAACTCGCGTCTTACTTATGCGCGTATCGAATGTATGTCAATTGGCTCGACGATACTGAGCGATCGCGAATTAGGCTTGTGATCGGAGCGTGACTTAATGAGGCCGGGCGGCGCGCTGTGCGTCGTCAGTGCCAAGGCGTTGGACTTGCTGGTGAACGCATAGCTGGCGACGCTTTCCCGAGACTGAGTGAATGTCGGAAGTTTGGAGGCCTGACAAAGAACGTGAATGGCCGCATCTGGGTCGAGTCAGCTAGGACGAACGCATCAGGGCGTTGGCGGCAATGATTGCGGCCTGCTTCCGCGTCGGTCAGAAGCGTGTCTCACCGGCGGAGCCACCTTCGCGCAAGGAATATATCGTGGGCAGCACTAAGGCTGCGGTCGCGCTCGGGCTCGACTTCGGCACCACCAACACTGTCGCGGCGCTCGCCGATGGGGCAGGGGGCTCGCGTCTGGTAGAATTTGCAGGGGCGGAGGCGACCGGTCCCGTGTTTCGCTCGGCGCTGTGCTCCTGGGAGGAGGAGCAAGCCAGAAACGGGGTGGCGCATGAGGCTGGGCCATGGGCGATCGCCGAATACCTCCAGTCGCCCCTCGACAGTCGCTTCGTGCAATCGTTCAAGACGGTTGCGGCAAGCCCGCTCTTCGAACGGGCGCTGATCTTCAATCGACCGTTTCGGTTCGAGGATCTGGGAAGATTGTTCCTGCAGAGGTTGGTCGCACACGCCGGGGGTCGGCTGGACGATCGGCCCGCGCGCGTGGTGGTAGGCCGACCCGTCGAGTATGCGGGTGCGCGCCCCGATCCGGCGCTCGCCCGGCAGCGCTACGACCTGATGCTCCGCGAGTTCGGCACCGAGCTGTTCTACGTGCACGAGCCGCTGGGCGCCGCGTTCAGCTACGCTGCTCGCCTTACCGAGCCTGCAATGATCTTGGTGGCGGACTTCGGTGGTGGCACGACGGACTTCTCGCTGGTCCGCGTCGGCGAGGTCGGGGCTTCGCGGCGGTGCGTCCCGCTGGCGTCGTCCGCGTCGCCATCGCAGGCGACCGGTTCGACCAGCGCATCGTCGAACGGTTGGTGCTCCCGCTCCTGGGCAAGGGCGGGCGCTACCGCTCGATGGGCAAGGTCCTCGACATACCCGATGGCTACTACGCCGAGTTCGCCGATTGGTCCCGGCTTGCCCTGATGCGCAATCGGCGAACACTGGACGAGCTGAGCCGCCTTCAGCGCGGCGCGGTCGAGCCCGAGCTTATCGGGCGCATGATCGCCATGATCGAGCACGAGCAGGGGTTCCCGCTCTACGACGCCGTCGGGCGGCTCAAGCGCGCGTTGTCCGCTGCGGAGCAGGCGGAACTCCGGTTCAGCGGCGATGGCGTCGAGATCGCGGCCGAGGTGCGTCGCGCCGATTTCGAGCAGTGGATTGCGGACGATCTTCGGCAGATCGAAGCGACCCTGAACGCAGTGCTCGCGCGGGCGCGCGCCGGGGTGCAGGATGTCGACCGGGTGTTCCTGACCGGCGGATCCTCATTGATCCCTGCGGTTCGCGCCATGTTCGAGCGGCGTTTCGATCCTGCCAGGATCGCCACCGGCGGCGAGCTCACATCGATCGCGCACGGGCTCGCCCTGATCGGCGAGCAAGCAAACCCGGCGGAATGGACGGCCTAGACTAAGCTCTCGTGTCCGGGGGTCGTGAACGGGTGTCCGACCTCGGAAGCGCGAGCCAACTTGCGTGCCGACCGTTCAGTCCTTGGAGGCTGTGACCTGGTCCAGTCCCAACCAGCCCGCCATCCGAACAAGTTCCTGGTTGAGCATCTCCCTGGCGTCCGCGGAAGCGTGATCTTCTAGGGTCACCTGACCGACGACAAGCCGCGAGGTTTGGCGGTCGCTCTTGAGATCGACGCGTGCGACGAGCCGGTCGCCGAGGAGGAAGGGTAGAACATAGTAGCCGTGGGTGCGCTTGGCCGCCGGGGTGTAGATACCGATCCGGTAGTGGAAGCCGAACAGTCGCTCGGCGCGTGACCGTTCCCAGATCAGCGGATCGAAGGGTGCCAGTAATGCGTGCGCCTCGATGCGCCGTGGGATCCGCGCGTCACGGTGGAGGTAGGCGGGCCGGAGCCACCCGGCGACGGTCGCCGGGAGCAGGATGCCGTCGTCGACGAGCGACGCGATGGCGACACGAGCGTCGTCCGGACCGAGACGGAAATAACCGCGGAGATCGGTCGCGGTGGCGATGCCGAGCGCACGCGCCGACCGCTCGATCAACGCCCGGTGCGCGTCGGGCGCGGCGGGCGTCGGCAGGTCGAGGACGGCGGCCGGGATCACCCGCTCCGTCAGGTCGTAGACGCGGGCGAAGCTCGGCCGCCGGGTTGCGGTGGTGATCCGCCCCGACCAGAACAGCCATTCGAGCGCCCGCTTGGTGTCACCCCATTCCCACCAGCCGCCGCGGCCCTTGCCGCCATCGAAGTCGGCGGCGGTCATCGGACCCTGGTCACGAATCTGCGTGAGCAGCGCCTCGGCCTCGGCTCGCCGTTCGGTTGCGAAGACGCGCAAGCCTGTCCAGCCCGCTTCACCACAGTCGGCGCGCGCCATGCGCCAGCGGAGCAGCGGGTGAAGGTCGAGCGGCAACAGCGACGCCTCGTGCGCCCAGTATTCGAACAGCCGACGCTCCGACCGGCGGCCCCACGCGGCGCGGTCGATCAGTGCCCGGTCGTACGCCCCAAGGCGCGAGAACGCCGGCAAATAGTGGGCGCGGACGAGGACGTTGACGCTGTCGATCTGGTGGAGGCCGAGCTGGTTGACCGTGCGGCGCAGGTAGCCCTGGTCGACTGATGCCGGGTACGGCCGGCCAAAGCCCTGCGCCGCCAGCGCGATGCGTCGCGCCCGCGGCGCCGACACCTGTATGCCCGCATTCGAACCCAGATCCATGCCAATGCGTTGCCTGCCGGCGACGGCGAAGACAAGCGGAGCGACCACTGATGAAGACGGTGACATTGCCGGGCGGGGAAACCGTTCCCGCCCTCGGCCAGGGCACGTGGAAGATGGCCGAACGCCGCGACCGGCGGGCGGCCGAAGTGGCGGCGCTGCGCACCGGCATCGACCTCGGCATGACGCTGATCGACATCGCCGAGATGTACGCCGACGGCGCCGCCGAGACGCTCGTCGGCGAGGCGGTCGCTGGCATCCGCGATAAGGTGTTCGTGGTCAGCAAGGCCTATCCGCAGAATGCATCGCGCGACCGTCTGCGGCGTGCCTGCGAGGCCACCCTCAAGCGGCTAGCGACCGACCGGATCGACCTCTATCTGCTCCACTGGCGCGGCGCGGTGCCGCTCGCGGAGACCGTCGAGGCGATGGAGCGGCTGAGGGCGGCGGGGCACATCCGGCACTGGGGCGTGAGCAACCTCGATGCCGACGACATGGTCGAACTGGTCACCGCCGGCGGGGCCGGGTGTGCGTGCGACCAGATCCTCTACAACCTGACGCGCCGCGGGCCGGAGGCCGACTTGCTGCCTTGGCTGACGGACCGCGGCATCGCGGCGATGGCGTACAGCCCGGTCGAGCAGGGCCGACTCGTTCGTGACGACCGCCTTGCCGGCATTGCTACACGGCACGGCGTCACGCCGGCCCAGGTGGCGCTCGCCTGGACCCTGCGCCGTGACGGGATGATCGCGATCCCGAAGGCGGGGACGGTGGAGCACGTCCGCGAGAACCGAGCGGCGGCCGACCTCATGCTCGATGACGACGACTTCGCTTACCTCGACGCTACCTTCCCGCCGCCGCGTGGGCGGCGGCCGCTCGAGATGCTGTGAGCGAGTGAACGGATGTCTGGTAATAAGAAGCTCTAAGATCCCCTAAAATGTCCGAGACTGGGTCGATTTACCCGTCGTCAACGGCGAACACTGATCTAAGCTGCTCCTTAATGCGGCGATGTTTGAACGCAGGTCACGGGGGCGCGACACGGCAACTGGCACGACGGCGCGCAGCCCCGACCCGCTTCAGTGCTTTAACAGCCGACAAGGTCTTGCTGATCAGTCGCCGTCGAGGACCTCCCGAATCTTGGCGCCCAGCTGATCGATGGAAAATGGCTTGCCGATCAGCTGCACGCCTTCGTCGAGCACACCGTTGTGGACCACGGCATTGCGGGTGTAGCCAGTGGTGAAGAGGATCTTGAGATCCGGACGGAGGCCGCGCGCCGCATCCGCCAGCTTCCGCCCGTTCACGTCGGGCATGATCACGTCGGTGAACAGCATTACGATCTCCGGGTGACTATCCAGCAGGCGAAGCGCCGACGCCGCTCCGTCCGCCTCGATCACCCCGTATCCAAGTTCCACAAGCGCATCGACGCTGAACTGGCGCACCGCCGTCTCGTCATCGACGACGAGGATCACCTCGCGGTCGCCCCCCGCTACCGCCGGCCGCTCCAGCGCCAGAGACTGCTCTTCGTCCCCCGATACGATCAGGCGCGGCAGGTAGATCTTCACCGCCGTGCCCTGGCCGGGCTCGGAGTAGATTTTCACATGCCCGCCGGACTGTTTGATGAAGCCGTAGACCTGACTGAGCCCGAGCCCGGTGCCCTTGCCAACCTCTTTCGTGGTAAAGAACGGGTCGAATGCCTTGGCGATCACCTCGGGCGGCATGCCCGACCCGGTGTCGCTGACGGCGATCAGCACATACTGCCCTGCCGGCACGCCGAGATGTGCCGCGGCATAGCGTTCGTCGAGATGCGCGTTCTGCGTCTCAATCGTCAGGCGACCGCCATCGGGCATCGCGTCGCGCGCATTCACTGCAAGGTTCAGGATGACGTTCTCGAGCTGGTTGGGGTCAACATGCATCCGCCACTGCCCGCCGGTCAGCACGGTCTCAAGGCGCACGTCGGCACCGAGCGAGTGGCGCAGCAGGTCAGACATCCCCGCAACCAGCTTGTTCGGATCGACCCGTTCCGGTTGCAGCGGCTGTTGGCGCGAAAAGGCGAGCAGCCGCTGGGTCAGCAGCGCCGCCCGCTTCGCGCCCTCGGTCGCGGCGTCGACGTATCGGCGTGAGCGAGCGTCGCCTTCCCCCATACGCCGCCCCAGCAGATCGAGCGACCCGATGACGACCGCGAGCATATTGTTGAAGTCGTGCGCGATGCCGCCGGTGAGCTGTCCGACCGCCTCCATCTTCTGGCTCTGCCGCAGCGCCTCCTGCAGTCCGGCAAGTTCGATCGCTGCCTCCTTCTCGACAGTGATGTGACGGCCCGTGGCATAGATCAGGCCCTCTTCAGCGGTGGCTACCCACGAGAGCCAGCGGAACCCGCCATCGCGATGCCGGTAGCGATTTTCGGAACTGCGGCCGACGCCCTTTGCCAGCAACGCCAACCCCTCGCGCGTCTTCGCCTCGTGCTCGTCCACAAGGAATTCAAACAGCGAATGGCCAACCATCTCCTCGGCGCTCCAGCCTAGCGTCGCCTCCACCGAGGGGCTGACCGACCGGAAGGTGCCGTTCAAATCGAGGACGAGCAGCAGGTCCTGCGAGTTGCGCCACATACGGTCGCGGTCAGCGGTGCGGTCTGCGACCTCTTGTTCTAGTGAAGCGTTCAGGGTGGCGAGCGCCTCTGCTGTGGTCCTCTGTTCGTGGATGTCCGTGTTAGTGCCGATCCAGCGCACTATCTTGCCAAGATCGTCCCGGATCGCGATCGCACGCGCGATGTGCCATCGGTAGGTGCCGTCGGCGCGGCGGAGCCTGAACTCGGTCTCGTAAGTGTCACCCGATGAGAGCGACGCGGCCCAAATCTCACCTGCTGCCGGGGCGTCGTCGGGGTGCACCATGACGGTCCAGCCGGTGCCGTCGAGGGCACCGGGCTCTAACCCGCTGTACTCGTAAACCTGCTGGTTGAACCAGTTGAGCAGTCCGTCGGGCGGTGACGCCCAGACATGGTTGGGCATGGCCTGGGCAAACGTGCGGAACTCGGCCTCGCTTGCCGCGAGCGCCGCCTGCGCGGCCTTGCGCTCGGTGATGTCGACGAACGTGCAGATCGCGCCGGTTACCACCCCATCGAGGATGATCGGTTCGGCCCGGTACTCCACCGGAAAGGCCGTGCCATCGGCCCGGAAGAACAGTTCGTCGAGGACATGCGCTGAGAAGCCTGTCGCGGCGGCACGGTAGATCGGGCAATCGTCGCGTGCGTAATGGGTGCCGTCCGGATGAGAGTGGTGGATCACTCCGTGCAGCGCTCGACCGATCACCGCGCGGCGATCCTCGAAGCCGAGCATCTTCAGGAAGGCGCGGTTGCAGAGCGTCGTCAGACCGTCGCGATCAACCGCGTAAAAGGCCTCGGACGTCGCATCGAGCACTTGCGCAGCCGAAGTCTCGGCAGCGAACAGCGCATGCTCGGCCGCCACGCGCTCGGTGATGTCATAACCACCGATGAAAATGCCGGTAACGACACCCTCGTCGTTGCGAACCGGCTCAAAGACGAAGTCGACGAACTTGGTGGCTTTCTCGCCCGCCAGGTTCACCGGAAGAGCGGGCGCGTTGAACCTCTCGCCGGTCGCGTAGACCTGGTCGAGCAATTCGTAGAAGCCTTGTTCCGCCAGTTCAGGGAAGACGTTGCGAAAACCTTGGCCGAGGAATTCGCGCTCGCCCGCGATTCGGATATAGGCCTCGTTAACGTACCCGAAGACGTGGTCCGGTCCGTGCAACATTGCGACAAAACCAGGCATCTGCCGGAGCATCGCTTGCTGGCGCTCCCGCTCGCTTGCGAGTTGACGCGAGACGGCGACCTGTTCGGTTGTTTCGATGCAGGGGCAGAACAGTCCAACCACCGTGCCAGCATCGTTACGGATTGGCGTGTAGGAGAACGCGAAATGAGCTTCCGCGAGACCCTCCCCGCGATCGAGCTGCAAGGTGATGTCGTCCATGTGCACAGGTTCGCCTGCGAACACTTGGTCGAAGAGCGGGATCAAGTCAGCCGCCGCCTCTGACCAGACATCGAGAAACGGGCGCCCCAGCGCGTCCGGGTGCTTGTTACCAAGAAGTGGCGCATAGGCGTCGTTGTAGATCAGCGTCCGCTCCGCTCCCCACGCCAAGAACATCGGCTGGCCCGCCTCGAGCAGCACGCCGACCAGGGTCGCCATCTGCAGCGGCCACGACGACGGGTCGGCCAGCGGACTCGATGTCCAGTCGTGCGAGCGGACGCGCCGTCCCATTTCGCCACCGCCGCACAGGAAAGGAAGATCGGCCGCGGCTTTGACGGACATTCGGGAACACTCCAAGGTAGGCTATCGAGCGATCGTCATGGCGGGTTATCAAGTTCGGACCCGCGATGACAACTGCTTGCAGGGATGTCACCCCACGCATTCTCGATGCTGAACTCGATCCGTTTTAGTAGAGATTTTTGTGCGCATGGCTGGCCGAATCGCTCGGCATCACGAAAGTAAACCCTGCATCTTGCGGATCACCGTCTATGGCTCGGCCAACAACCCGTAGCTGAGCACGATCGCGCTCGGCAGTGGCACGAGTTTGAAAGGCCGTAGACCGCGACGCCTCTTGTCGCGAAACTGACCGACGGTCGATCGCTGATCGTCGAATACAAGGGCGGCCGCCTCCGACGTCGCCGCCGCCGCCGCTGCCGCCAAGCGCGCGATCGGCGCGCTGTGGCAGGCCGCCAGCGAGGGGAGGGGGGGGGTGTCACGATGGTCGAGCGCGAGCGCGACGGGCTCGACATGCGCGCGCAGCTGATGGCGGCGATCGGCTAAACCCGCCGGGCAGTCTCGCACTGGTCTTTTCCCACTGGCTGCCGTATACGTTTGATGTATACCACGGGGAGCAAAAGCATGGACACTGCCAAGCTGTTCTGGACCGGCCGCAGCCAGGCGGTACGGCTGCCGCGCGCGTACCGGATCGACGGCGACGCCGTTCGCATCCGGCGAGTGGGCGCGGCGGTAGTGCTTGAGCCGCTGCCGGTCAGCTGGGCGTGGCTCGACCGCCTGCAGCCGGTCGACGCCGACTTTCTAGACGAGGGCCGCGATCAGCCGCCGCCGCAGCCGCGGGCGCTGTTCGACGCGGCGTGACCTACTCGCTCGACACCAACGCGGTCATTGCCGTGCTGCGCGATCCCGGTAGCACCGTCGCGCAGCGGCTGCGCCAGCAGTCGCCCGGAGATGTGGCGGTATCCGCGGTCGTCCTGCACGAACTCTACTGGGGCGCGTACCGTTCGGCCAGGGTCGAGCATAATCTCGCGCAGGTCGACGCGCTGGCCCTCCCGGTGCTCGACCTCGACCTCGACGATGCGCGCGAGGCCGGGCGCCTCCGCGCCGAGCTGGCCGCTGCAGGTCTGCCGATCGGTGGCTACGATCTGCTCATCGCCGGGCAGGCGCGCGCCCGGGGGCTGATCGTCGTCACCGCCAACACCCGCGAGTTCGAGCGCGTCGCGGGGCTGAGCGTTGAGGATTGGGCGGCGGCGTGACAGGGCGGCTTTAGCCAAGTGGTCGACATGTTCGTTCTTCGGCGGCTGTAAGCTTCTCAAATGAAGACACTCCCTTGCAGGGGGTGACATTTCTGAATGGCGCGCCTCCGTGCCTGTCGGAGCCATTTAGAGAAGTCAGTTTCTCGGCAAAGTAGAGATGTCAGTTGGAGTGGCCAGGCGGTGCGCGGAGCCGCCCCACACGAGCGCAGCGTGCCGCCTGGCCGCGGGCCACGCACTCAGGCTGGTAGTTGTTCGCCGCGCCGGGGCGGACGCTTCGGCGGCACCGCCGCCTCGATCACCTTGGCCAGCGCAAACGCCGCTGCCAGCCGATGACCATTGTCCGGAGCAGGCGCCGGGAACATGTGCTGCGGCTGCGCCCGCCGGGTCGGCTCGTCGTTGTTGCGCTTTCCCGGCCCGCGCAGCGCCTGCATCTCCCGCGCGACCGCGAGCACCTCACCCAGATGCTTATTGTCGACGATCGCCGCTTGGTTGACGCGCCGCAGCTTGTCGAACACCCGGTAGGGAAGGGCGGTGCCCTCGTGCCGGATCTCGAGACGCCCATCGGAATACTCGCAGACGCAGACCTGCTTGCCTACCAGCTCGCGGCTGATGGCGTTCGGCTCGAGGATGAACATCATCTTGTTGTAATGCAGTGTCAGCGCCGAGGTGACGGTGCGCTTCTCGCGCCAGACCATCGTCGCATCGAGATCCTCGTGCAGCGCCAGTGGCCGGTGCAGGTCCTTCGGGTTGTACGGCTCGACCGCGAAGCGGTCATTATGCTTCGTCATAAACGCGGGCAGGAAGGCGTTGGCAGCCTCGATGTCGCTGATACCGGCCAGGCGCAGCTCCTTGACCAGTCGATCCTGCAGCGTCTGGTGGACCCGCTCGACCCGACCCTTGGCCGGTGCCGAGTTGGCGCAGATGATCTCGATGTTGAGGGCGTCGAGCACGCGACCGAACTGGCTCATGCCGTCGCTGCGCTTGGCGCTGGCGGCGTGCACCCGGAACACGCTGTGCTTGTCGGAATAGAATGCCACCGGCTTGCCGTGCGCTTCGATGTACGCCCGCGTCGCCTGCATATAGGCGAACGCGCTCTCGGTCGGCACCATGGTCAGCTGCATCAGCCGGCTGGTCGCATCGTCGATGAATACCAGCAGCGACGTTTTCGGGCCACGATCCTCGAACCACCAGTGCGTCGACCCGTCGATCTGGATCAGCTCGCCCAGGCAGTCGCGCCGGTAGCGTGGTTGGTAAACCCTTGCGCGCCGGGCGCGACGCTCGGTCCACAGGCCGTCGGCGATCATCAGCTTGCGTAGCGTCTCCTTCGACAAATGAATGTCGTGCAGCTCGGCGAGCTTCTCGGCCGCGAACGTTGGACCGAAATCATGGTACCGGGCGCGAACCAGCGCGATCGCCGCGGTCCTGACCTCGTCGGGCAATCGCCGGTTACTCGGGCGACCGCGGCGACGTGACGACAATCCGGCGGCACCATCGGATCGCAATCGGTCGAGCAGCCGGAAAACATGCCGCTCACTCAGGCGAAGCAGGGCGACCGCGTCCGCGATCGCCAACTCACCGCGATCGACCCGCACCAGCGTATCGAACCGCGCCAACTCCGCGTCGCTCATTAGCCGCACCGCCATCACAGCCTCCCGTCCGAACGGGAGGACAATGCGCCAGCGCTGACATCTCTACTTTGCCGGGCACTGACATCTGAACGTTGCCACTACCGTGCCAAAGTCCGATAATCGACATTATGTTGGATGGTCTTAACCAGACGACTGCTTTCGGCTAGCTTAGCCGGCGACGGGTTTCCATCGCGACCTTATCACAGTTTATCCTCGGACAATAAGGTCTGGTAAGATCGCCATTTTCCCAATGTCCACATCGACGGCGATGGACACCCGCCCTGGTCCAGGTCGCTGCTGTTAACGTTCCGATGCGCGTCGCCGGCGTTCGACCAGCGCTGTTATGCTGTCGACGAGGATCAAGGTCGCGGACCCGAGCTTAATTGTCTCGATCTCGCCGGTGCCGATCAACTCGTAGACCTTCGATCTGCCGATCCCGAGCATCGTGACCGCGTCGGCTATTCGAACAGTGAGTCGCGGTAGGCGCGTCTCTTCGGCGCTTGTCATAGCGGCCTGTACGTTCTGGGTCATGCTGTCCTCCTTGCCGGCGCGCATAGGCGAGCCGGCAAGGAGCGACAGTAGCCGCGGCGGCTTGGCGACAGGATCGCCCAAAGACACGCGCGGATACGCCGGCACGCGCGTCTGGTCGGCCACACCCAGCGCACACGGCGGCTCGCTGGGCCGCTAGCTCCCTTCAACCGCCGCGCTGCCGCAGAACGCTGCCCACTCGGCCATCATCGTCCGGCGCTTGGTGAGGAAGTCGGTGCGGCGATACGCGGCCTCGACCTTGTTCTGGACGGTGTGGGCGAGCGCGGCTTCCGCGACTTCACCGGGAAAATTGGTCTCCTCGGCGACCCAGTCGCGGAAGCTCGAGCGAAAACCGTGCGGCGTCGCGCTGCATCCCATGTCGTCGATGACTTTGCCGATCGTCATGTTCGACATCGGCTTCTTCGGTGCTCGGCCGTAGAACACGAGGTCGGTGCACGGGATGCGGAACTCGGCGACGCGCTCGAGCACGGCGAGCGCGGCGTCGGACACCGGTACGACGTGCTTGACAGCCGCCTTCATACGCTCGGCGGGCACCGTCCATGTCGCCGCCTTAAGGTCGAACTCGCGCCAGGTCGCCTCGCGGATTTCACCTGACCGCGCGGCGGTCAGGATCAGGAACTCGAGCGCGATGCGTCCCATGCTCGGCCGGCCCGCTCTCAGGTCGGCAACAAAGGCCGGCACGTCGGGGAAGGGCATCGCTTCGAAATGGCCCTTCTGCTTGGGCTGACGCGGCAGCGTCAGCGACAGCGAGCGCATCGGCAGCTCGGTCGCCCGGTAGCCCTTGGCGCAGCTCCAGTCGAGGATGACGCCGATGCGCTGGCGGATACGGCGCGCCGTCTCTGGCTTCGCCAGCCAGATGCGCGCGAGCACGTCGCGCACGGCGGGTCCGTCGACCGTGTCGACCAGCCGGTCGCCGATCAGCGGAAAGACGTAGTTCTCGAGGCTGACGAGCCACTGCGCCGCGTGCTTGTCGCTCCGCCACGAGTCGCGTCGCTCGGCGTGGACCTCGATCGCCGCTGCACGGAAGGTCGGGGCAAGCGGCGGCGGGCCGTGTTTCAGGTGCTGCAGCCGCGCTCCCGCGAAGCTCAGCGGCGGCGGGGCCTCGGCGAGGCATATCCGCCGCAACTCGCGGGCCGCCTCCCGGGCCTGCGCGAGGTCGCGCCGGGCGACGCTGCCAAGGCCGAGGTCGCGCCGGCGGCCGCCGGCGTTCGTGCGCAGGATCCAGCTCTTGCTGCCGTGCGGTCCGACCAGCAGGTAGAGGCCGTCGCCGTCGCAATAGCGACCTGGCTCGGTGAGCGTCTTGATCTGGTTTGGTGTCAGTTTTCCCATGACCTGCTCCCGTCAAAGGGTCCGACCCCGCTCCCTCATTCCATTCCCCGCAGGCGTCTGCTCTCGAAGATCCGTTCGCAAATGTTCGCGAACTTCGACGGACGCCTGTGGATAAATAAGCTGAACGATGTCAGTACCTTATACCACAGACTCGGACAGCGATGTAGGGGGAAATGGCGGAGAGGGTGGGATTCGAACCCACGGTGAGCTTGCACCCACAACGGTTTTCGAGACCGTCCCGATCGACCACT